>NZ_JBNNUW010000017.1:0-106675 GCF_050280125.1 Lysinibacillus sp. NPDC093692 | reverse complement strand
CTGCCCGACCTATTCTTCACCTCTACTATATAAAAAAATAGTAGTACGAACCAATGCCTTGGTCTGCACTACTAATCTTAGTATGTTTTTATTGATCTAACAGCGCAGTTTAGTTGAACAAGAATATTGTTTTACCTAAAGTGAATACTACCTTTTAAAAAGGTAAGTGATTAGATGAAAAAGATATCAGTAATATTTTTATTGTTATTAATTAGTTTAATATCTGTTTTAACTTGGAAAAGACCACAGATAGCAGAGAATGTCAGTGCTGAAGAAATACATTCCGATTTTTATGATGTATTATTGGTATTATTAGACCCATATGCAAGGAACGTGATTAATAAGGAATATCCAAGTCGTAGTTATGCACTTTGGGATGCAGAAATATTAGAAATTAAACGACTAACTGGTGGATATTCTCAGTATGATTTTACAGTGAAAGTAAAATATGATACGTATACAGGTCCTTTTAACCCACCTGAAGGTCCTATTACATTAACCTTTCTTGTAACAACAGAAGGGGTTTCAGTAAAAGAAGTTCAAAAGTAAGTCCTTTTAAAGCTTTTTATCCTATTCAACTAACTGGGTGCGTTTCAATAATAAAATGAAACGCTTTTTTAAATTGTGTTTAGGTTCAATAACAATATGATAAGGAGTTTAACATTTGGGTGAACAGAGAAGAGAGACAGAAGAGATTAAAGGAAATTTTAGAGGTACGAAGACAAAAAGAAATTATCCAAGAAAGAATTGAAAAAGAGAATGAAGTAAAGGCTTTGCTTCAAGAAGTGTTCGGCGAATCGGAAGTATTTGAAATACAAGATTCTAATAAAAGTGATTTAATTGTAGAAGATTTTTCTGCAAATTTCCCATTTACATTTTGGAATCGAATTGATTGGAGAAGTGTTAATATTAACCAAATCGAAGTGATTGACCAAGAAATAACAAGTATTCCGTCACTTTTAATTTCTAAAGGATTAGATACATCAATTCCTATATATATCTTTTGGGGATACGATAGTCATCCATGTATAAAAACTAAATTGACTAATGAATTATTAAGTAATATTGAGGAGATTGTCTGGTTAGGAAGTGACTTATATATTTATTGCCTAACTCAGAAATATGTAATTGAATTCTTTCATGATGATACTGTTAATATCGGGTGGGTATAGGTGAACAAAGAATTTTTTTAACTTAACGATTCAAGAGTAAAAGCTACCCAAGTCAAAGGCAACTTTTCTTATTGATGAGCAGGATTGTTGAAAAAGATAGCGAACTTATTAAGCTAGTTAACTAAAACGTCTGAAGAGGATTGAAAAATGGAAAAAATAAATGAAATCATGGATTTACTCATTAATAAAGGCTTAGTCATAAATGATAATTTAGAAGTGAAGAGGTTAAAAAGTGGTACAACTGAGGGCATTTTATACACGATCCTGTGCAAAAATATGCCAATCTACGTGATGAAGATCGACGATCCTATGATAATATCTGCCACTGAGGAATTCCTGCTTGCATATAAAAAAGTGAAATTGTTGCCGGATGTTCTTTACACGGATCATAAAAAAGAATTTATTGTGTACTCTTTTATACCCGGAGAAACTCACTATAATCGAGGTTCGAAAGTAGAATGGATGAACATTTTAACGAAAGAGTTATTCAATCATTATGAAAAGGTGGACAAAGACATTCCTTGGGGAAGAGTAAACGGGATCCATAGAAGCTCCTGGTCAGACTTTAATCATAGTAGTTTTGAGTCTGCCAAAATGAATATAGGTAAGCTATTACCGAGTGAGGATCATAAAAGAGTAGAGTTATTGGTAAATATATTAAATACTTATCACGATCAAGAGGAGAAGTATTACCTTCACGGTGATACGGGTGTTCATAATTTTGTATATTCTTGTAATCAGTTAAAAGGCGTTATTGACCCATCACCTTTAATCGGACCAAAACTTTACGATTTCACCTATGCGTTTTGTTCTTCGCCAGATAGTTTAGACTTACATACACTTTTTTCATCGTTTTCGTTGTGGGACGGAAATGCAACTTTTACGAAAGAACGACTTTTGAATGAAGTTGTTTTTCAATTATATACACGTATTGGCGTGTGTATAAAAGTTCATCCGCACGATCTTAATGGTTATATGGAAGCATGGGAGGAATGGAGGAATTATCTTCCTTAGTACTTACCGTGACAAAAGCTTATGAAAAATGAAAGAAAAGCCAATGTTTTGAAGTAACATTATTCAAAACGAAAAATTATTTTACTGCAATACATTGTACCGAAGTTTGAGGTAGGGCGTAAATATAACGAAAAAGAAATCAATGAAATTTTAAAATCAACGAGCGTAAATATTTTAGGTATCTTAATATTTCCATAAATCACATTAGTTGTCACTGGTTTTTATATTAACTATACTTACGTTGTAGTCATATAGAAAGGGTGATTGGATGAGTAAGAACTTTATTATATTTGGAGCAAGCCAAGGATTAGGTGACGCATTTGTAAAGGGGTTACCATCAAAAGGGGATACAGTATGGGTGGTGTCTCGAACACGACCAAGTAGTTTAGATATAAATGATGGCGTAAATCGTAAATGGCTGGCTATTGATTTATCTAGTCAACAACATATTCCTGCTTTAAAAGAAACTTTACAAGGCGTTGCTATTGATGTATTAATTTATAATGTTGGCGTTTGGGAAAAGCGTGGTTTTGAAGATGACTATACGTTTGATAGCGATGAGATTGGGGATATAGCAAATTTAATTAATATTAATTTAACTTCCACAATTACATATATTCAGGCGCTATTACCTAATTTAAGACAGGACGAAAATGGAAAAATAATTTTAATAGGATCGACAGCAGGTTTAGATCATACGAATAATGCGCAAGTTTCGTTTGTTACATCTAAATTTGGCTTGCGAGGTATTACAAATGCTTTACGCGAGCATTTGAGAAAAGATAAGATCACTGTAACGTGTATTAATCCAGGAGAAATGGCAGCTGAAGTACCTTTTGAAGAAGGAGCTGAAAAAGCAATTAAGTTGTATGAAGGTACACGTATTCCTGTACAAGATATTGTAGCCATTGTCCAATGTGTGATTAATTTATCACCAGTTTCATGTGTAAAGGAAATAAATATTCCTGCTATTACAGATATGAATGTATAAAAAAACGGCTCACATGTTGAACGATTCTGGTCAACATGTGAGCCTTTATCATTGTGAATGATGGAGCCCGTAAAGTTGTTTAGTTCGAGCAAAACTCCTAGCCTACTGCCATAACAGCTTTCGAACTCCTTTGCTTTTATATGCTGGAATGAACAAATATAACATTCTTATCGTGTAGTTACTATTCTAATCAATTTAACCCTCATTTTTTTCGGGAATTAAAACTTCTAACTCAAGAACATTACTATTAGTAAAAATGCCGCTTGAGAGCTCCAATACATAGATAGGGGTATTTTTCTTGTCGATAATGGATACTATTTGTTCCTCAAATTCTTCATCAGATTCACCAAAAATAAATATTGAACTATATTTACCTTCATTCATGATAAAGTCAGCTTTCCGTTCTGTTTCTATACATATATGATATTCATCTTCTTCAAAAACATAAATAATATCATTATAAAAAAATTGCTTTGATAATTGAAACTTAAACATATCTTTGGCGGATAAAGTTTCATTTGTTTTTAAAGTGATTATTTTTTCTAAATGTTTATTTTTTAAGTATTTTATTGAATTTTCTTTTTGGTTTGTAATATTTTCATAATGGTGATCAATTACCTTTTTTATTTTTTGTAGTTTGTTTATTTCGTCGGAAAGTGCTGTTGATTTTTCGTTTAATAACTTTAAATAATCATTTTTATCATACGAAGTTAAAACCTCTTTAATTTGTGCGATTGAAAGATTTAAGTTTCTTAACATTAATATTTGCGCAAGTTGATAAATTTCCTTCAGAGAATATTTTCGATACCTATTATGATCCGTGTAGGATGGAAATAAGAGCCCCTTTTCTTCGTAATATCGAATTTGATGATGACTGATATCAAATATTTTAGCCAATTGATTTATTGTAATTGTTTCATCCATAATATCCCTCTTCTCTAGATAAATATAAACTCTAGGGCTAGCCTAATGTCAACCAATAAACCTAAGATAAAACCTCAAACAGTTATCAATGAGAATGAAAAAAAGATTAATTCCATGCGATAAAGCTAACGGATTTTTTGGGGCAAATGAATGAAGTGGTGGACAAACAAAACTTGGTTTGACATTAGGTCAACCCTATAGTTTATAGTGATGGTGTATTAACAGAAGGAGGAACATTTATGACCGAACCGTTACAATCTAAACGGATTGATGGGCTAGATTTCGCTCGAGCCTTGGCTATGTTTGGGATGCTTATCGTCAACTTTAAAATTATTATGGGAGCTGCAGGGAGAGGACCGGATTGGCTTATATGGTTTACTGGACTTTTCGAAGGAAGGGCGTCTGCTACTTTTGTTACGTTGGCCGGTATCGGAGTTGCGTTGATGACAAGAAAAGCTAGAAATGGCGGTGAGCTTACTTCTATTAAAGAGATTAGGAAGAAATTCTGGAAACGTTCGGCTTTTCTCTTTATTCTTGGTTTGCTTTTATATGTTGCTGATTGGACTGGAGATATTCTCCACTATTATGGTGTTTATATGCTGATTGCATCCTTCCTTATCGTAGCTTCTACAAAGCTAATGATCATCCTATCTACTCTTTTTTTAATCACCTCGCAAGCCTTACAAGTGACAATGAATTATTTGAAAGGATGGCATCCAGAACAACCGTTTATGGAATATCTTGATTTTTGGACGATCGAAGGTTTTCTAAGAAATCTTTTGTTTAATGGATATCATCCAGTATTCCCTTGGATTTGCTTCTTTTTGCTTGGAATGATCCTTGGCAGACTTGATTTATCGAAGAAAGCTGTAAGAAACAAGATGTTGTTTATTTCTATAATTCTACTAATAGCAATAGAGGTACTTTCAAAAATATTAATACGACTATCGCTATTGGTGTTAGATGAAAATAGTGCTGAATTTTTGTTTCAAACAGGACCAATTCCACCAAACATTTTATATATCTTATCAAATTCAGCTTCTGCGATTATTGTCATCGTTGCTTCTATTTATATCGTAGAAAAGTTTGCTGGACAATGGGTGATAAAAGCACTTATTCAAACAGGACAATTAACACTAACGCATTATGTAAGCCATGTATTCATCGGTGTGGGCATATTGGCTTTATTCAATAGATTAGAAAAACAAACTTTAGCATTTTCATTAGTATTTACACTATTGTTTTTTGTAGCGAGTATTTTCTTTTCTGCTTTATGGAGAAATAGATTTAAAAGAGGGCCGATTGAATGGGTGATGAGAAAAATGACAGATTAGTAGGGGAAGTAGATTAAAAGGGAAGATTAGAAAGCGTTCCTATAACAAGCGGGGACGCTTTCTACAAAAGCAGCAGGTTTTAGATATTCAATCCAATAAACAATCATATGATTCATCGGCAAAATTCTGAAGGTAATTTATGAATAAACCTGCATGATAACCATCACACACATCGCGGTACATTTGTATAGAAACAGTCAACACGCTAAATGAGCGATGAAGAGTTTGGGTTGCAACTCTTCACCACTCTAAAGGGGAGGGAGGTAAGCATGCTCAATCTTTGATTTGCGTTGCTTTAATTAATTCTAAATATTGAGAATCCCCTAAACCATATTGAGGGAAGAGTTTTAGTAAGTTTCGTACAATCTCATCGTGAGGTAGATGTTGATGTGTTTGGATATATTTTGTGATGTCGTTATCGTTTTTCAATAGTTCTAAATACAATTTGATTCCTTGATACATAACAGGCATCAGCTCTACATCTGGCATACGGTGCTCCATTAACACTGCTTCATATAGATCGTAATAGCTACCTAATGTTATGTCGGTTTCTTGCACATCATATGTTTGCTCTCTTACCGCATGATAGTAAATCGTTCCTTTGAATGCGGTTTGTTCTAAATACGCTAACACGGTTATTAAGTTCATCTGACAAAACATGTCTTCACCAAACCAAAGAACGATACATTGATATTTTTTTGAAAACAAGGTCTTTTCAAGTGGGGCAACTGTAATGGCTTCGTAATGCTCAAGTGAGACTTGATGTCCTGCTGCTCGAACCTGTTTGAAGGAGTCGCTAAAAATGGTTGTAACGGTGTCGTGTACACACATCGCCTCATTAAATGGTGCGTAATCGCTTTTTCCCATTAATTGTTGAGAACTGAATTCTTCGTACATATATTGACCATTTAAAATGTTTAATACTTCATGATCAAAATGTTCATCCACATGTTTTTGTAAATCTTCAATTCTTAATTTTTTTGAAATATCCATATAATAACTCCTCGCTTCATTCATAGTGAGTTTTACATAAGATTGCAATGGTTCAGGGCATAAACGAAAGGCATTAGGGGTAACGCCGAATATTTCCTTGAAAGCTCGGGAAAATGCTTCTTGCGATGAATAGCCATGTTTAATCGCTATTTCAATGATCCTTTCATCTGTTTCACTAAGACTGATTGAAGAAAGATAGGTTTTTCTAAGGGTCATATAGCGTTTAATGCTAATGCCAGTGATTTGATGAAATTTAAAGGAACAGTAATAAGAAGAATAGCCCATTGCTTCACTTAGTTTCATCAGGGAAAACCCCTCAAACAGATGTGCTTCAATCCAATCAATCATCTCCTGAATCATGTTGTTCATAATGCATCACTCCTATAGTTAAGTATAGTGAAGAATTGAAATGGGTTTTGATATTCGTTGTGTTTTTTGAATGAGACGAACTGGCTTCAGCGATAAGTGTTTATCACCGCAATGTGGGTTGATTTCGGTTCTGATTGGGCGCATTGTTGCTGCCGCTACGCTTTCACACAGTTAAAACAATTGCCGTTTCGCTAGCGCTCCAATCAACTTATATAAATGATATACGTTTTAAAGTATCTCCAACGTGTTGTGATGAGTTCTATAAATAAAAAACGAATTTATCAATATAAATATTAATAGATCCGTCATCTTGTCGGCAACAGAATAAAAATTATTGTGTATGCATTAACAAAGGTTTTTTTCCACTCTGAGTGACGTTTTTTATCATACACAACGCGTGTTTTGATGTGTGATATGTTTTGTAAATTTTCCTTTGAATTATTTCTTGTCTAAAAGTGATTGAATAGAGATTTCGGTCATTTTAATTTGTTCTTTCCGTAATGAAAGGAGCCAATCTGGCAGCCGTCATCCTTTTTAAATTAAAATTATTGACCGTTCCGTTAGGTTTATAGGTGAACCAATTGCTTATTAGAGTATACACGTATGAAAAGAAAGTAAATTGAATTTGAAACATACAATGTATCTAATTAGCTTTGAAATTCAATTTTAAGAAGGAGAGAATAGATGAAAAAAAGAAAATTGTTTATTTTTGCGATATTACTAGGATTGTTAACGCTCTTTATAAGTTTTAGTCAATTTTTAAGTCCTTCTCAAGAAGAAATGGGGAAAACAGAAAAGGATTTTTCATCGGAACAAGCGCTTGAGTATTTAAAAGAAGTAGCAAAGGAACCACATCCAATAGGATCTCCTGCGAATAAAAGGGTAAGGGATTATATTGTCAAACACTTTCAAAATCTCGATATTCCTGTTGAAATTCAAACGAAGCCAGTGAAGGATATTAGAGATGAAAAGAAAGCTGCAGAAATAGGTGCTGAACATGTTGAAAATATTATTGCAAAGATCCAAGGGACATCCGGTGATGATAATGCAGTTTTATTAACAGCTCATTATGATTCTGAAACTGAAACTCCTGGAGCGTCAGATGATGGTTATGGTGTAGTTACAATTATGGAAACAGCCAGAGCATTAAAACAAATGCCGGCACCTAAAAATACAATTTATTTTGTTCTAACAGACGGTGAGGAGCAAGGTTTACTTGGGGCGAGTGCTTTTAAAGATCGTGGGGATGTATTAGATAAAGTAAGCGTTATGGTAAACTTCGAAGCAAGAGGCAATACGGGAGTACCGATTATGTTTGAAACGAGTTCAAATAATTTAAATTTAGTGCAATTGTATAAAGAAATCGTACCATACCCCGTTGCTTACTCATTTGCTTCTGAAATGTATAAAAAGATGCCGAACGATACAGATTTTACGGAATTAAAAGTGACAAAAAAATCAGGCTATAATTTTGCAAATATGGATGGAGTACAGGCATATCATGCAGAGATAGATCGTGTGGAAAATATTGATGCGGCAACACTTCGTCACTTTGGTAGCTATGCTTTTCCTTTAGTGAAAAAGTATATGATGATGGATGCAAAAGAGTTTCAAGCTTTAGAGGAAAGTGATAGTAATGCAATTTACTTCCCATTAATGAAAAAAACATTAGTCGTGTATTCCGAAAAATTAGTCATGCCATTGATGATTGTTTTACTTGTCTTAACAGCAGCAACATTCTTTTTGAGCTTTAAAAAGCGAGTGACACAGATTAAGGGATTTGTTTTTAGTTTATTAGCGATGATGGGTAGTCTAGTTACTATTTTCATCTTCTATTTCTTTCTAATTCGTCTTTCAACAAGTGTATTTTACGGAGAAATACTTGAAGATAACCTGATTATGTTTGGTACTTATGATTCGACGATTCTTACGTTGATGGTCCTACTCGCTATTGTGTTTTGTTTCTTTTTTGCGAAGTGGATTTCAAAAAAATATGGTTCTACGAATTTTGCAATGAGTACGCAAGTTTTATGGATTGTATTAGCTGTGATCACAAGTTTTACGTACAAAGGTATTAGTTACGCATTTACGATTCCAGGGATCATTAGTTTGCTGTTGATTTTACCGATCATATTAAAAGTGAAGTGGGCGAAGGCTTTGTATCATTATGTAGCAGTTGCAGGCTGGACAGTTCCATGTATTCTATTACTTGCGCCAATTATGTATCTGATATATGTTGCACTAACAATTAGTATCGCACCTATAATAGCTATTTTAACGGCAATCATTACATTCCCAATAGTAGCAATTGTGAATTGGTTAATGGCAATTGATGATGATGAATAGAAAGGTTTTTTAATAAAAAAGAGGAGAAAAGCGAATTCGTTTTTCTCTTTTTCTTAGTGTGAGCAAAATGATTAATTCAGGAAAAATGAATGATAAAGTAAAGTAGATACTGAGCTATACAACATACAAATTACATTTTTAAATCTACATATTGAATTATAATTTTTGATAGTGACTAAAGAGGCTTTCTACTTTATCCTGAATGATTTGTTTTAATGATTCAGGCTTCACTGATTTAACACTATGACCGTACCTCATAAAATAGTTAGCGATAAATTCCTCTTCGCCGGGATTATAAAAGCCCTTCACAACTGTTTTATCACCAATTTCTATTTTCATAGAAGGATAATGTTCTTTATAAAAAATATCCTTTGCTTGTGCTAAAATTTCTACCTCAAAGTCAATGCTCTTCTCAGATTGATAAATTTCTAGTGACCGACAAATAAGCTCATCAAAAGAAAATTGAGAATTAAGTTCTTCTTCTATGAAGGTTATTTTATCGCATCTGAAAACTCTATATTTATGCGTATCGAACTCTATTCCAGTAGCATACCATTGACCAAACTTAGCGGAAATTTTGAAAAATTGAACGTTGTAACTTTTTTGCTCGTTATTTTTTAAATATTGTATTTTACAGCTACTTTCATTAAGAATGCTTTTTAAAATTTTATCTAAAAAATGGCTAACATTAGTATGCTGATTTACTTCAAATTGCAGAACTTTTTTCATTTTGTGAATTTGTTGTATTTGATTGTTTGATAGACAGTTTTCAAACTTTTCATTCAGTTTATGAACACTTAAATGGAATGGGGTAGATTGATAAGATTCTAACGTCAGCATGGCGAAGTACAGAGCATATATTTCATCAATTGTAAAAATAATAGGGGATAACAATCTATTTTTTAAGATCCCATAACGTCCATGCCTGCCATGCTCTGCAAAAATGGGCATACCCAATTGTTCTAATGAACTAATATCACGCAGAGCTGTACTTTTGGAAATATTGTATTTAGCCATTAGATCACTTAAATTAAAGTACTCCCGACTGTTCAAGTATCTAATCATGTCATTTAATCTTTCTGATTTCTTCATGGGAACCCCCTTAAAGGTGTCATGTTTTGATACCTTTACATCTTAAAATAAGGTCAAGGTAATATCAATTGAAAAGATATTTACCTAAAATTATTTTATATAGGAGATTGATACTATGAGTACAACACTAGAAGTAGCTATTTTTTTATCGATGAACGGAAGAGCTAAAGAAGCGGTCGATTTTTACAAAAAGCATTTTAACGCAGAGGAATTGTTACTTGTTACTTATGAAGATATGGCTAAACGTGACAGCTCGCTGCAGCTTACTGAAGAGAATAAAGATTATATTACTCATTCCGTTTTAACAATCGGAAAAACAAAGGTCATGTTGGCAGAAGATACAATGGATGGATCAGAAAAATATGTAGTGGGAAACAACACTTCATTGTGTATTCAAAGTGCGGACTTAGAAGAAATCGAACATTTTTACAAGAGTTTGACGACAGATGGGAGAGTGAGAATCATTGTTCCGCTAACGAGTAATGTTTTTAGTAAAGCATACGGTATACTTGAAGACCCGTTTGGTATCCAAATACAATTAATGTATGATAATCGATTACAGTAACAAATAGTATTTGGTTCGTCGTTGCTCGATTAGTAAAAGACGTGCAAAAAGCTGGGGAAGTTTACCCAGCTTTTTATCTAGCTTAAATCGATCCTTTTCTAATATTTCATTGGAATTGAAGAGGCCGCGCTATAAAAAAAGCCACCGATAATGGCAATTATTAAATATCATATTGAATTTTAAACTTGAAAATCTCATCAACAGCTTTGTGATACCCACCTGATTGTTGGAAGCATTCTTTAATGTTTGCAACAGCTTTATGGATGGAAGGGGTGTTTAACACATGATTGGCAGCTTCATTTAGTTGATTAGCTGTCAAACTTTCCATTTGTAATTGAATACCTGCTCCGATGTTAGTCACTTGCTTAGCGATGATCGGCTGATCCGCACTTAGTGGGATCACAATTAGCGGAACCCCGTTATAGAGAGCTTCATTGGTGCTATTCATGCCGCCATGTGTAATAAATAATTTAGTGTATTGTAGCAATTCGGTTTGTGGAACATAATTTTTCACTATGAAGTTTTCAGGGATTTCTCCTAATGCATCAAGTGGGGTTTGTTCCCCAATCGACATGACAACGGTATGCTCAGTATTCCCGAATGCCTTCAAACAAAGCTTATAGAAATCAATGGCTTGATTTAAAACAGTACCGAGTGAAATGTAGATAGGGCTTTTTCTTTCGAATGCAGTAAGGTCGAAGTCTTCATGCGATAATCGTGAAGAAATAGATGGGCCTACAAATTTATATGTTTGGTCAAAAGCTTCTCCAGTAAGTTGAAATTCTCTAGTTGTATAAACGATTGTAAGCGGTGCAGGATTACAAAAAACTTCATAAGGTGAACTGATTTCAACACCATATGTTTCTTTGATATTAGTTGTCAGGTTTAGAAAATCAGCATTTATTCTTGTTAAAACTTCAGTCGGGACATTTTGTGAAAGATGTTCTATTGTTTGATCGAATGATAGTTTGGTCTCTGCAAAAGATGTACATGAATTGATTGCCGGCAGCTTCAGGATTCTAGCAAGTAAATGTCCACAGCCAAACATAGAATCATGGATGATGTAATCAAAATGTTCTCCTTTAATCTGTTCAAGTACGCTAGGGATGACGATATCTGCAGTGAGTAACAGTCCATTGACCCTTTCGAGCAAATGATTTCTTCCGCCTGAGATAAAGGCTTTAATAAATTTTTGCCCATCAAAAGTGCGCACAGTCGCTCCTGTCTTCTCAATACGCTCTCGAAAAGCTTCTATCGTAAAGAACACGACCTCTTCTCCCCGCGAAATGAGCTCCTGCACAACGCCAATCGTTGGATTGATATGTCCTTCTGATCCAGCGTTAATAAATAAAACTCGTGCCAATTTTACCACTCCTTAGGTAAAGGTATATTCAAGATGGTGTAAGAGTAAGAGATGCTGTCCCTTATCATTGCTTAACCATGGTAAAACACAGTGAGTTCTTTTAGCAAGTTTGATCGTGTATCTTTTTAGATGATTAGCCTATGCATTAAAGGCAGTATTTTATTTGTACCGAAGACGAAGCGTCAGGTACAAGATTCCTACCTTACAATTTGGCGAAAGCAAAGAAGATAGGTGGAAGATGAACTGCCAGTAAAAGCCCAATTGGTGAAGACTAATAATTAGTGGGGGAAGAAGTAAATCCCGCACTGTTTAAAGTTTCACTTTATTATGGTAAGCGAACAAATTATGGAGGGCGTTATCTACTTCTCTGTTACTAGAATACGTAAAGTTACTCATCCCAACTGCAAAAATTGATTCAGATAGTTGTCTATCACAAGGGAATCTTGTTCGTTTTGTCCGATTCCAAAGCAATGTCCCCATTTGGATTCGATTCGCTGATAAATAGCATTAGGCATATGTTTCACTTCATATTCATTATCCTCAGGAGGGAAGAACAGATCAGTCGATCCTGGCATAACAAGAGCATGAGCAGTGATCTTGTTTAATGCCTGTTCAAAATTTCTGTTGTCTTCGGTGTTAGCGCTAATATCTCCGGTGATTCCTGTACGGAGCATAGCGATCAAATCGTTGGCATCAAAAGAAAGGAATACTTGATCCCAATAGTCTTCCAAATATGCTTTTAATGTCGAGTATCCCTCTGCCTGATAGAGTTGCTCTAAATAATAAGCCTGAGAAAACCCCCAAGGAGCATAGGCGCGTCCCATCGCGGCAAGTCCTGCTACAGGCTGACTATCATAGAAGCCTTCCTTCCAATTGGAGTCCACTTGCAATGCTGCGATAAGTCCCTCAAAAACAACTTGAGCATGTGGTCTCGTTTTTGCTGTTCCGCCAAACGGTGCAATACGGTCGACCATCTCAGGATAACTTGTTCCCCATTGAAAGGTTTGCAGCGCCCCCAGTGACCAGCCAACGACTAGAGCAATTTTTGAAATACCAAATTTCTCGGTTACGAGCTGATGTTGTAGTCGGACATTGTCATAAATCGTTATGAGCGGAAAATTCGCTCTGTCAAAAGGGGCTGGAGTATTGCTTGGGGAGGAAGATAGACCATTTCCAAGCATATTAGGCACAATAATAAAATATTTGTCAGGGTCGAGTGCTTTACCGGGACCAATAAGCCACTCATTATCGGTGTGTTGGCCAGCAAACCAAGTAGGATAGACAATTACATTGGACTTTGCAGAATTTAAAGTTCCGTAGGTTTTATAGGCAAGAAAGGCTTGAGGTAGCTTTTGACCCGATCGCAGTATGACATCTCCCAGTGAATAAATTTCGTAATCTTTCATGAGTCGAATCTCCTTTGTTATACAAGATTTGGTGTTGAAGCTTGATTTTTACTCTACGACACTGCTACGATCAAATCAACGAAACGTTTTTGATTGTAACATTCAATTTTTTTGAACTTAAGAGGTGTTGTCAATGGAAATCCGCCAGCTTAAAACATTTTGGACGCTTGCTTCCACATGCAGTTTTAGCCGCACTGCCGAAGTTTTGAACTATGTTCCGTCTACTGTAACCATGCAAATCAAGGCTTTAGAGGAAGAATTGGGTGTAAAACTATTGGATCGCTTGGGCAAGAGTGTTGTATTAACAGATGCGGGGCACCAGTTGTTGCCCTATGCTAACAAAATTTTAAATGATGTTGAGGAAGCTCGGTATGTCTCAAGTCAGAGCGGAGAAATAACTGGTACGGTGATAATCGGTGCAGACGAAGTGCTCTGTACATATCGCTTACCCGCTTTGCTCCGGCTTTTTCGTGAACGATATCCGCACGTTCGTCTTTTATTTAGACCCTTGTCTAGTGATAATTTGAAACAGAGTCTGAGAGAAGGTAATGTTGATGTGGTCTTTATGCTGGATGAACCTGTCAAATCTACAGATCTTCATACAGAGCTTTTAATGGACGAACCATTTCTTATGGTAGTTTCACCCGACCATCCATTAGCTACACGGTCTACATTAAGCATTGAAGATTTTAATAGAGAGCAAATTTTATTAAGTGAAAAAGGTTGCTCTTATCGGACTTTCTTCTATCGAACGTTACTGAGAAAGGGTGCCGACAGCTTAACTGAACTAGAGTTTAATAGTGCAGAGGCCATTAAACAATGCGCTATGGTTGGGCTTGGCATTGCCTTACTACCGGAAATGGCTATAAAGGGAGAGGTGGAGCGGGGAGAACTGATTGCTTTACCTTGGGATTTATCGGAAATACGATTTGCTACTCAAATGCTGTGGCATCAAGAAAAATGGATGTCACCATCGATAAGAGCCTTTATCGAATTGGCAAGAAACGTATTAAAAATGAGTCTAGATAATAGCAAATGAAATATCCCTAATGTACGGGTGTAAACGATTTATTTCTCTGCCACCATAGATAAATCGGATAGAAGTGGGAAAGGTCGAATTCAGAGGTTCATTTAAAACACTGAATCGGCCTTTTTTCGGAAGTGGGCATGTGAAGGCACTATGAAAGGGAGGGGAGAAAACCAAAAAGATTAGAAAGGTGTAGGGGGAATATGGTATTTTTGTATATAATTAAAATTATAGAGGGGGGATAAGTATGCCTTTATTTTCACAGACGATAACTGACTATTGGAAGTCGCAATTTTTATACGGAGACATTATCTATAATGATGAAAACTTTACGATTACAATCAACCCTGATCTAAGCGAAGACAGTCGGCTCATGACGCTGGAAACGACTGACGGCCAGTTTTGGGCAGTCTTGACGCCTGAAATGGCTGATAAATTAGCCCTTTCTAAAGAACAAAAACTGACTGGTCATGTCTTCCATAGGAAATTAGTGGAAGCGGGAGTCATGCTACATGGTGCAGATTATATTTTTTATTTTTCAGTGGCCGAAAAGAACGTTTTGCAGCAAGAAAGTTTGGAAGGCACATTGCGCCAATTAACAGAGCAAGATGATGCAGTATTCTCTGAGTTCGAGTCCTCCGCGTCGGAACAAGACTTGGATGATGCTTATGTGGAGTTGAATCATTGGGCCGTGTACGGTTCTTTTGAGCATGACCGATTAGTTTGTGCTGCCAGCATGTATCCTTGGAAAGAAGGAGCGCAAATTGCAGACCTCGGCGTACTGACTTTGAGATCTTTTAGAGGAAAAGGTCATGCTCGCAAAGTAGTGCGTTCAATTAGTAAGTACGCCTTTGAGCAGGGTTACGAAACACAGTACAGATGCCAGCTAGATAACGAGGCTTCAACGTTTCTAGCTAAAGCCGCTGGTTTGACGCTGTTTGGAAAGTGGGATGTCATTTCTCCTGATTGTACTGTCGGAAAGTCGCAGTAGGATAGAATCTACAGGAATTTCCTTGGAGTAGACCAGTTGATAGTTAAACCTATTTTTTCTGTGATGGGAAAAATAGGTTTATTGATTATAGAAGTTGTAGTATCGTATGTTTTAGGTCATAACGTATATAGAATGTTAAAGGATGGGAAAATGTACACAATTGGGCAAGTAGCTAATTTTTTAGGTGTATCTAGAGATACCTTGAAATTTTATGAGGAAAAGGATTTAGTAAAGCCAAAGCAAAATATTGAGAATGGGTATAGAAAATATAGTCATTTTGATATTTATGACATTACAACAGTAAATTTCTATCGAGAAATTGATATTGAAATTAAAAAAATCCAGGAATTAAGAAAGAGTAAGAGTATCGATGGAATTCAGTCATTATTAGAAGAAAAAGAACAAGAGGTTTTACTGGAAATAGAATATAAAAAACTGCTATTGAAAAAGATTCAAATAGTAAAAGAAGATTGTAAGAAAATCAAACAATTTTTAGGAGAATACATAGTTAAGGAAATGAAACCTTTAGCACTAAAGGGAGAGATTGAACATTTTACTGCGTATGAAGAATATGACGCTTTAAAAAAGAATGCAGACAGCTTAAAAAAAGCAGTTACACTTACATCTTTAAGAAGAGTCATCCAATTCAACGAAGAAGGTATTTTAGAAGATAAGTTTATAATTGTACGAAAAGTGGAAGGCCTAGATGAAGAAATTGAAGGCAAAATTCTATCTCATCCAACATGTATTTATACAATTATTGAAGATGGAAGATGGTCAACTGGTGGGAAAAATATTGATCAACACGTGGAAGCGAATTTAAGAAAGTTTGCAATAGAAGAAGGGTATGAACTATTGGGGCAAGTTTATATAAATCTATTACTGACTACTTATGAAGATGGATTGGAACGGGTGTTTTTAGAGATTTATGCACCGATCAAGTGATCCTTATTGTATTTCCGCCCATTTGCTAAAGAGGCGAACGTTATTCAACTTAATTTCAAGTAGGAAGAGCCATTTATTTAGGGGTTCTTCCTTTTTTTTGAATTTAATACTTGAAAACTTGACAGTCATAGTGTGCTATTCAACTAGTACACTATGAAGCGAAGCAAGGCTTTTTTAGATTAATTCATTTATAGACGATTCGAGATGTTCGAATAAGGGTGCTGGCAATAATAGCTTTACAATACTAGAAATATTTAATGAATTGAAAAGGAGATTTTAATGAAAAGATTTACTTTATATGTAGTAATGGCATTCACAATTGTGGTCATGTATGCTTGTTCACACGATACAATGCCTAAAGAAAGCAATAAAGAAAGTAAGGAAAATACCGCTAGCAATGTACCTGTTAAAATTCCAGACGATCTATTTGTTTCTACTAAAAAGAATGAAACTATTAGTGAAGATGAAATGAAAGCAAGTATAAAAAAGTATATGGATTATAGTCATGTAATCGATAAAGAAATGCAAACAATCGTTTATAAATATGAGGTTGCGAATGAATCAGATCGGGAAAAATTAAAAAAATTAATGGATGAAGGAAAAAAGAATGATGCGAATTTCAATGATTTTTTAAGTAATAATACGATCCCTGAAGATTATAAAGAACCTTCAAAGACAATTTACGAATTTGTTTCATCCATCAGGGAAACTTTAACTCAATTTGAAGAGGAAATTGTTGGAGCGGTTGAAAATGGTAGTTTGACAGAGATATCAGATTTTGCTTCAGAGCATTTTTCTAAAGCGAATGGAAGGCAGCAATTAAAAATTGAAAAGTTTTTAGACGAGAAAAATATAAAAACTACATATTTTGATGAATAGAAAGAATATATTTTTTACCCTTCATTGTTTTTGAAGGGTATTTTTTTCGTCGAATTATTTGGTGGTAAAAGTATTGACCTGTGAGCAACCCCTAGGTTTAAGCTAAAGATATTCTAGTTTGAAGCGGGGAATATGCATGAATAAAGAAAAGAAACTAAAAAAACCAGTAGCCAGTTTTATTCTACTAACCAATATCATTTTTTTGCCACTTTTTTGTATTGTAGGAGTCATCAGCATGATGGAACTCCCTAAATGGATTTTTGATGTCATGCTCTGTGTATCAGCTTGGTCCTCAACGTTTGCTTTTGTACTATTATTCAAAAAAATCTATCCTGGACAGAGTATAATTCGATTTGTAAAAGATAAATTTAACAGTAAACTTAAATTTTCTGTGATTCTAACCGTGGTTATGATTCAAGCATTGATATTTTTGATCATATTGTTTCTCGTATCGAAAAATAGTGAAGTAGACTCTATTATTACTATCTCATCTTCGTGGATGCTGATTTATTTCTTTTTTAGAAACCTTTTTGCAGGGCCACTAGGAGAAGAACTTGGATGGAGAGGTTTTGCTCAAATTGAGCTTCAAAAGAGGCATACCCCTTTAATGGCTTCAATTATTATAGGGTTTTGGTGGGGGATGTGGCATCTACCAATATGGTTTACATCAGGGCTTATGGGACTAGATTTAATCAAATATATTCTATTTTTTATGATCGCACTCATTTCCATAAAAATCGTCATGACAGCATTTTATAACTTAAATAAGAATCTAGTCATCCCAATCATAATCCATCAATTATTTAATTTTTTTATAGGGCTAATAAACGGAAACTTACTAGATTTAATCATGTATAACGCCATTTTATATTTTGTTGTAGCGGTTTTTTTCATCATTATTAATCCAAAGAATGTACTGTATGGACAGAAAGAGACAAACTTTAGACTCCAACCCCTAAAGGGACAAGGTGACTAATAGCGGTGGGATTCCCGAGTAACTTCGGCACGAGTGGCCACCTTCAAATCGAGAACGAAGGTGGCTTTTCGCATGTTATATGCGGTAGTTGTGGCATTGAGTTGGGGAGGTAGCTGACCGACAAAATTCTATAAAATCAAAATTTTCTGTTGATTTCTAGTAAAGGGTTATGGCACACTGTAGAAGTGAATTATATTCCAATTTTTTCCTATGAAAGGGGATGTTATTAATGACAACTTATATCATATTGGTGGTTTTAACTTAACCGAATATCGAGCATAGTGAATGCCAATCTTTTATTATAGCTTGGCATAAGAGCAAGCGGGAATATCACCCGTGTTTTTTTGCTATGCCGTAAACAGTAACCTTTCGTGAATACTGCTGTTAGCGGGATACGATGAAAGTCGTATTCCTTTTTAATTATAGTCGACTTCTGGCTATTCTCCGCGAAACAGCAGCTTCTTAGGAGGCTGCTTGTTCGCGGTATTTTTATGCCCAAAAACAATTTTAATTTTTTGGAGAGGGGCGGTTCATTGATTGATTTGAAACAATACGGCTATATCGCAGTCGAAACATCGCCGATAGGTTTAATACCTGGAAGGGTTACGGAACTACAGCGAGACCAATATACCGTCATCACTGAACAAGGAGAAGTGACGGCTGTATTGAAGGGCACTTTCTACCATACTGCGGTGACTCGGGAGGATTTTCCATGCGTTGGCGATTTTGTATTTCTGCAATTCAACGAAAATGGTGCTTCACGCATTGCCAATTTGCTGCCTCGCCGCTCGAAATTTTCCCGCGCTGACTATTCGGGACATGCAGCAGGGTATGTCAAAACTATACTGGAGCAAGTCGTAGCAACGAATTTTGATTACGTATTTATCGTGTCATCCCTAAACTGGGATTTCAAAGTCAGCCGCATCATGCGCTATCTGACACAAGCACGACAGAGCAGCAGCCAGCCAGTCGTAATCTTAACAAAAGCTGACCTTGTGCCGGATTTCAGCGTACTGTTAGCTGAAGTTCAAAAAGCCGCTCCTGATGTCCCAGTACACGCAGTTTCCAGCCATACTGGGAGTGGTTTAGACGAGTTGAGTGAATATTTGCGACCAGGAAAAACCGTTGTATTACTCGGCATGTCCGGTGTGGGAAAATCCTCGTTACTAAACGCCTTAATGAATCAGGAAGTGATGACTGTCAAGGCTATCCGAGAGGCAGACAGTCGGGGCCGGCACACAACAGCGCATCGTCAGCTTTTTATGCTTCCGTCCGGTGCGATGGTTATTGATACGCCTGGTATGCGTGAACTTGGGCTGTTCGGTGCGGACGACGGGATCAGTGCAGGATTTAACGATGTGGAGGAATTATTCAAACAGTGTCGTTTTAATGACTGCCGCCATCAGACGGAGCCGGGCTGCGCTGTTCTTGCTGCCCTTGCTGATGGATCATTGGCAACAGAGCAATGGGAGCGTTACCTTGTACAGATGCGGGAAAACAGGTTTGTAGATGATAAATCGAGGTATCTCATCAATAAACGGGCGTGGCAAAAGTCTATTGCCATGCGACAAAAGGGGAAAAAGGGAGGATACAAGAAATGAACAAATGTGATGAACAGGTTGTAAAGCCCGAAATACTGGCGCTTGTTTTGAGTAAAATGCTAGGCAAGACGATAATCCGCGCAGATTATCAACTTAAAGAGTTGCAAGGTGGGACAATAGGGGTTGTTCGCCTTGTAACAGGTATAGCTGAAACTTCTGAAGGTGAAAGTCTGCCGTATAAGATGATTTGGAAAACACAGAAAAAATTTGAGCGTTATAGTGATCCGGATTCATGGCGTAGGGAATACGACCTCTATGCATCGGATTTCAAAAAGGTTTTCTTCGATTCGTTCCGTTGGCCGGAGTGTTATCACACCGAAATAAATGGCGATGAGATTCAACTGTGGATGGAATATATTGATGGTGTGTCAGGCTTAGATCTAACCGTGGAAATGTATGAACGTATAGCCGAAGAATTGGGGAGATTTCAAGGCAGGTTGTATACTGAACGACCAAACGTATTGCATAATTTGCCCAATTTAAGCAAGGTTGAGTATACGAAGAACTACTATCTGCATTATCGGTCATGGAATGTTTTGTATGATTATATACGCTCAGATGACTGTGAAATCCCGAAGCATCTATGTAAAATGCTCATAGACATAGATAACAATGCGGACGAAATATTCAGTCGAATTGAAAAGCTACCAATAGTGCTTTGCCACAGAGATTTTTGGGTGGCAAACATATTCTATTCGGACAGTAAAATTGTACTTATCGATTGGGATACCGCCGGATGGGGGCACATGGGTGAGGATATCGCGAGTTTAATAACTGATGAAGCGGACGTCAGTCATATGATTGAATACTACCAAAAATGCATTCCAGCATATTACAGAGGTTTTTCGGAATATGCGGATATGTCCAATGTATCCGATCATTGTATCTATGAACTAATCCTTGTTATGTTCGGGTACAGGCTTGTGGAGTGGTATAAATTCGCTACGTCTCCCGAAGATAAATCAATGCACCTTAGTACTTTGCAAAAAATCTATGAGATGAGAAATATGTAGAAAATATAACTATTGTGTATTAGATGTATACAACTGGATGAAAGTCTGTGAATTGAGATGTAATTCAATTTACGGAGGTATTCGTATTATATAGTTCAATCAGATTTTTCTGGTTGAACTTTTTTTATTTAGATTTAATCTATCAGTAGCCAGGGGTAGAACTTACGGGACGTGGACATTGATCCTATTAAAGGGCTTTATTGTGTGTTAAAGGGAAAGAGTAGGGTCTAATCATAATAATAAGCATATTATAACTTCAAGATTTTTATTTTCACAAAGGAGGAAACGAATGATGTCAATTGTTCAAGTAACAACAAAGGAAGAATTAAGAGAACACTTAAAAACTAAAAAGATCGTGTTAATAAATTTTTGGGCTGAGTGGTGTGGCCCATGTAAAATGTTCAAAGGGGTGCTTAAAGAACTGAATGAAAAATTCAGTGGTAAGGTGAAAATTATACGGGTGAATGTTGAAAAAAGCCCAGATATTGCAGCAGAATATAAGGTAATGGGAATTCCTCATTCTCGATTGATTATTCATAATAAATTACGTGAACCAATTATTGGATATGTGCCATTTGAACAACTAAAGCAAATGATTGGAGTATGATTTGTTAAACAGCAGTACAACTTTTGGATGAACATCTAAAAATAAAAATTAACGTGGTGAATGTTTTACGATAATAATCATCAAGCCAGACAAGCAAAATAGATTACTCTTCTTGCTTGTTTGACTTGATTTCTAAATATAATGAGAAACTAATTGCAACGAACATTATCGTAGAAAATATAATCGAAAACGTGGCAGTATAGTAGATGGATGTAATCAATATACTCCGAAAAATATTATATATTCATAAACAAAAATAGGTTTCACATAATCAGGAATACCATAATAATTTTAATTAAAATGAGTGGTAGTATATATGTTATAAACTTCCAAAAGGAATAATGGTGGAGTAAATGTGTATTCCAATAGCGTGTATGAAGTCTTTTCGAATTCCGGGAAGATGGCGCTTGTATCATTAAAAGTACCGTAAAAAAACAGGGGGATATACATAAATGTTTGTTAGTCAAATATGATTTTTTTAATCAGTTTTGATTATATACCAGCTCGTGTTATAATGAGTAACTTAAGGTAATTAAGACGTTCCTTATAACTGAACGGATGCCATGAGAGCCTCCGCATAGAGATAAAATATAGAGGTGTAAAAGATTGAATAAAAAATGGACGATTGAAAAAATTAAAGAATTTGTTGAGACTAATTCGGAAAGTAAGTTGCTAACGACTGAATATCACGGTTTTTCTCAAAAGTTATTATTAAAATGTGCGTGTGGTAGCAAGTTTGAAAAAACATTTACAAAGTTTAAAAATAAACATCAACGTAAATGTGACGTTTGCCAACCGCCAAAAGAATCACGCTAATCAATATAAACGAAGTGTTTAAATGAACTAGCTAATGTTTATAGCTGCAAAGAATATTTTAAAAGTGAGTAGGAGAACAAACATGATAGAGATCAAAACATCTCCATTAAGTGATGGAGAATTCAATAGAGGGGTATTTGCAACGTGTGATATCAAAAAAGGACAGCTTTTGCACGAAGCCCCTGTCATTTCATACCCAAATGAACAACATGAATACATTGAGCAAACATTACTCGCTGATTACGCATTTGAGTACGGGATCGGCCGAACTGCTATCTTGCTTGGGTACGGTATGTTGTTTAACCATTCTTATGAACCTAATGCAACTTATGAGATTAATTTTAAAAACCAAACTTTTGACTTCTTTGCTTATACGGACATTAAAGCCGGAGATGAAATTTTAATCAATTATAATGGCGACGTTGATGATAAAGAGCTACTGTGGTTTGATCAGGAAAAAGAAGATTAAAATAAATCAGGGCGTTAATCCGAGAAGGATTGACGCTTTTATTTTGAAGTTATTGAGTTTATTAGCCAGTCAGGTAAGGAGTTATACTTTAATAAGAGGGTAACTAGAAAGAGATTTTTGGGCGATTGGTAATCCAAATTTCCACCTATTTTCTTCAAACTATTGAAGAGTAAGGAGAGTTGATACCAATGACTATTTTTGAAGCAATTATGGTTGCTATAAGTTACTCCACACTTATAGTTTCAGTAATTGCCTTGTCATTTACTTTTCTTCTCATGTTGCTGGTTAGAAGGATTGGTCCGTAATAAGTCAACTCATACTGCAGGTGTCGTCCTTACTCCAAAACCTTTAATCAATTATGTGCCGGTTCAAAAGGGGAATGTTGGAGTATATTTAACCAATGGGCAATGAATGAAGTTGAAGGAGAGGAAGTCCTCAAAATGGCTTTCTTATAACTTACAAATCTGAGAATTTGATAAGACAGGTTCTAACTCTTCAGCATTTTTCCTCATGGGAATGGGTTCTTGATGGTAGTTTGGTTTATTAGCAGAGTCACATTTTTATCAAACTTTATTAAAGAGTTCATAAGAATTGCTAATAGCTCATCTTTTCTCTCGTAATCTTCGTGTTTTACCATTGCAATCATTGCTTTTTGATCTTCAGTCATATAATCCCTAATAAAAATTATTACATGGAGAAACAGTAATCCCTAATATTACATGCCAGAGGGTTTAAATTGAATAGAAAAATAACAAAAAGCATGCTTTTTTATGAGAATGAAGTGACCCCTAAAAGTTAGGTACGGTTATTTCATTAGGCAGCGTTTAGGGTATGGGTTCGATATGTATCGGACTCATGCCTTTTAATTTTGCCTTAATCCTTTGTTTTCAAATCCTGTCAGTATTAGCTTTGGTAATTTTATGAAATATTTAATGATGAAATGAAGATAAAATCAATCTTTCTGCAATTTCAAATTCGCAAACCATTAATAAGTTTTTAATTTATTCCGTCCTGCTATGCAATACTACAATCTAATTTGTCTTTAAACCTCTATATCAATTAAAGATTTAAAAAATAAAAAAATTTCCAAAAATAGAAGGAGTTTCAAGATGAGTGTATAATATGTAATATTATAGAAAATAAAGAATTAATAGGATGTTAGATTGTGAATTACTTCTTTTAAACTTTTTAATTGTACCTTTTCGAAATTTAAGTTTCCAATCCTTTAAACAAACGATGTGATAAATAGGTTTTTTGTGTAAATATTCTTACTTGATGCTTTTAGCCAAAGGTGAAGTAACAGCTGATAAATCACATCTTGAATATAGGATTATTAAATAACAAACCTAAAGGAAGCCTAAAAAATACACTGAAAGGAGGTGATTTATATGCAATGGAATTATTAAAAGTAGCCTAAAAAATACACTGAAAGGAGGGTGATTTATATGCAATGGAATTATTAAAAGCAGATTAAAAATACATTGAAAGGAGGTAATTTATATGCAATGGAATTATTAATACTTAGTAAAGAAAAATGTAATTCAACTTATTAATTATTACGGTTGTACATGCTAACAATTATGATTACAAAAAGACAGGGCTATTCCCTGTCTTTTTATAATGTTAAAACAGGTGATAATATGATAAATGCTTTTAGAGCTTTAAAGATTACGATTCATTTTTAATTAAAAAATTCAACTGTTATTCGTCCTCTATATGCTAGATTTAAAAATACCCAATTTGAAGAAGTATATAATTACGAAAATGATATTTACAAATTTTTAAACACGATATTTAATAATTCTTAAAATAATATTAATTCAGAAAATACGCTTCCATTTTTTGTATGTATAAGTTACACTTACATTACAAAAAAATTTACTGATATTACCATAAAAAGATGTAGGAGGAACCGCTATGACAAAAACTGAATTACAGTATAATCCCTTGGATCCGGAAACATTAAATAACCCATATCCGATCTACCATCAACTTCGTGAAAATTCCCCGGTTTTCTGGCATGAAGGTATGAAATCTTGGGTTCTAACCAGATATGAAGATTGTAGAGAAGTTCTTCGTAATCACGAATTGTTTGCTAGGGATTTGCGACGTATTGGTGTTGAAATTCCTGATATAAAAAATAACCTTCAAACTTTAGATCCGCCCGCGAATATGCCGTTACGTAATCTAATGATAAAAGCTTTTAATTCTCAGGATATTGAAAGTATTAGACGCAGAGTTCATGATTTAATTGAGGATATTTACAAAAAACAAGCGTCTAATAAAGAATTTGATTTTATGAAAGAAGTTTCAGCTCCGCTTTCATTAAGTTTAACGTGTATTTTGCTAGGCATAGAAGAACCAGACTTAGAATCTATTGTAGAAATATCTGATGCTATTGCTTATCAGATGGACTCCGGATTAGTACCAGAGAATGCGGAACTCGGTAATTCAGCAAGAAAAAAACTCAACGAATTTGTTGAAGGATGGCTGGCAGCAGAAGAACAGCCTGGAATTTTATCTTATATAAGAAAAAATAGTCAGAAAGCTAATGTACCAGAACATTATGTGCGTAATACTACAGGCACAATGTTTACTGCAAGCTTTGGTACGTTATATGCATCTTTTGGTAATGCTCTACTTGTACTGTTAGAACACCCAGATATTCTTGATCAATTTAAAAATCAAGAGTTACTTGACTCTGGAGTTGATGAATTAATTAGATATGATGGACCAGCAACTGGAACAAGTCGTTTTGCAGTTGAGGAAACTAAAATTGGGGATACTATCATTAAGCCTGGTGAGATCGTTTTAACTTTACTTGCTGCTGCTAATAGAGATCCTGAAGTATATCCCGACCCAGATAGAATTATTCTTAATCGTTCTGCAAAACCAAATCTTGGTTTCGGTTGGGGTCCGCATTCTTGTGTAGGGACTTTGTTTGGTAAACTAGCAATTCAACAATTAATAGTATGTTTACTCGAATCGCATAGACGTTTAGAACTGGTATCGGAACCTAAGCGACGCAATACGGCTACTGTACGTTGTATAGATGTATTACCTGTTTCATTTAATTAATTCTCTTATACACTGAATGGTTATTTTATTAAAAGTAGTGATAGTATTATTTACAATCACTTATATGAAGCATGTAGTCAGACCGGGCATTCATCTTCTATGCTCGGTCTATTTGTATATAAAAATGGCTTTGACAAAGTATATGGATAATCTTTGGGGGAGTAATATATTTTAGTTATTCGATGAAACACTGTAATTAAAATGAATGAGGGAACAGTTTCAAAAGCGCATGATAATATCGATATCGAGTAACTCTCATTTCAATTTTGGAGTGAGGAATGTGTTTGCTATAAGTTTTTCATCGCTTATAGTTTCAGTAATTGCATTGTCGTTTACTTTTACACAAAAAAAGTAAACCGCCCTTGCCTCCCAAGCATGTGAGTCGGTTTACTTGATCAATTTGCAAATCGCCTTTGAAGCGATGCGTCTTATATATTTTATATACATCTTCAATATTAATTATAACACGCAGATTCACAAGAATATAACTAATTCGACAGGCGGAAAACAGAAATCTAGATAGTTGTCTGCTTTATGTAGCTGTTTTATTGTTAGAGATGATTGGAAGCTAATGGGCATATTATTTCCAAGCTAGCAGATATAATGGTTTTTACTCACATAATAAAATTTGACGTAAAAACGATTGTTTTTTAGCAACACAGCGATCAGATATAACAAAACCTGCGTCTTCTATCAAGTCATCAATTGTTTCAATTGTAACGACAACTACTTTATCGGCAATGCGTCGAGCATGTTGTAGAATATTAAATTGATCCTCGGTTGAAATATGCGTAAATAAGTTATAAGGTAAATCAATTATCGCGACATCATAATGTTCCTTAACCTCGGAGATTGGACCTAATGTAATGTTGCCTGTTAACCCAAAATAAGTAATGTTTTTTCTGGAGCCTTGACAAACATTGTAATTAATATCTCGCCCTTCAATATTAATTCCCATAGAAAGGGCTTCAATTACTACTGTCCCTATACCACAACAAGGATCAATCGCACGAATATTTTGAGGCTGAGGAACTGCGATATTTGCAACAGTACGAGCTACTCTAGTACTAAGTGCCGTTGAATAACTGTGTGGCTTGTGTAAATGATTATGCCAAATGGATTCACTCTTCATATGCTTTCCAAAATACCATCTTCCATCTATTAAAATAAGACCAAATACTACTTCAGGCTCATTTAGTTCTGGTTCGCCATCGATGCATAATCCTACTTCGCGTTCTATTAATCGACGCTCTGGCAGATGAATTTTCTTCTCTTCACCTATATCCATACTATTTAAACAAACAACTTTATAAGTTGCTTCCTTTACTTTTAAATCCTTCACCAATGTCTTGATGTTTTCTATACTGTTATCTTCAAATAGTACTTCAAGTCTGTCCTGCATAAATGGGCTACGGCTTGGATCAATTTTAATAGGGCTTATTATATAGTTTGATTGGGAATCAAGATTAAAAAATGAACGCATCTCCATTCTGCACAGATCGTATTCATCAACATGATGTACATATGTGTATATAAATTTACTGTTATTTTGTTCGTTACTCAATTGATTATCATCCTTTTAAGTTGTTGTTCACTTGATTTCACTAATGTTCATAAAAAACAAATGAAGTTGTTATTTGGTAATCGTATCATAGGTGTCTCTATCAAGCCACTCAATATCAATATTGATTCGCAATTATGACGAGGCATAATTAATTAGAGAGAATAGTGGAAATAATTTGTAAGAAAAAATAATATAAAATTAGACATTTATTTTGAGTAGGTCGGATTTAATAACCACAACAACAGGAGGGTGTTAAATGATTGTAAAAGAAGACATTTTAAATAGAAAGGGAGCTAGAAAGGCTAGCGATATCCCGAGTGAAGTTTTAATGTTGTTGAATCAAGGGAAAATAGAGAGTGTTAATTTAACGGAATGGCAAGCTGTTCACCATATTACTTTAGTAAAAAATGTGCTACCGTCAATTGGGCTAGAGGAAAAATTAGAATTTATACTAACGGAGATAGAGAAGCAAAAAGTAGAAAGGGGCATGAAGGCTATACGTTTAATAGGGAGTTTATTAGATACAGTCATGATGGGTGAAAGTGAGACAAAAAAAGAGGAGCTAATCAAAATATGTTCCACTCATGTATCTGATAGTGTCCGATGTTGGGCAGCGTTTATGAATAAAAACAACGATCATTCTTTAGAAGAGCAATTATTGTATATCCGTTCTTTCGCAGCAGATCATCATTTTGGTGTCCGTGAAATTGCTTGGATGTCAATTAGGGAGAATCTTTCAGCTAATATTGAGAGTAGTGTCGATTTGTTAACGGAATGGGCGAAAAGTGAAGATGAAAACATTCGTAGGTTTAGTTTAGAATCAATCCGTCCTCGCGGGGTATGGACAAAGCATATTGAAAGATTAAAAGAAGAGCCGCAAATCGCACTTCCTATTCTACAGTTACTTAAATCAGATCCGTCAAAGTATGTTCAAGATTCTGTTGGCAACTGGTTAAATGATGCTAGTAAAACTCAACCAGAGTGGGTAGAAAACCTTTGTGAAGAATGGCAAAAAGCATCTCCAACTAAAGCGACTGAGAGAGTCATTAAAAAGGCTCAAAGAACAATCGAAAAAACATAAGGATGATGTTCAACGACGGTAAAGCCAACAAACCATCCTTTAAACAATAGCCACACATCATGAATAATATTTATTGATTAAGGGAGCTAATCCAAAATGGATTGAACTCCCTTTTTATTGTAGTTAATTACTTACAGGAGCAGAGTTGAGGATTAAATGATGCGTTTTCAATAAAGAAATAATGAATTTTGATATTTTTTTATTGAAAAGCGATAAATAGTGTTTTAAAATCAAACGTACATTAAATAAGCGAGGTGCTTTTTATGAAACGAGGTTCAACACTCTTTTTAAAAATAGCTGTTTTTCTTATGGGAGCTCCTGTTCTTGCTTTGGGTATATTTGGCTTATCTTGGTTAGCTAATAATCTAGCAAATCCAGATTACTGGTATATACTATATCCTGGTATAATTATTATGTATGTATCAGTAATACCGTATTTCATGGCGTTATATCAGGCTTTCCTACTTCTAAGCTACATTGATAAGAACAAAGCGTTCTCTAATATTTCTGTAAGAGCTTTAAAGAAAATAAAATACTGTGCACTCACAATTAGTGCCTTATATGTGGTAATGATGCCATTTGTTTATCTTGCAGCAGAGACAGATGATGCTCCAGGTCTCATAATTATCGGAATGGTCCCTATCTTCGCTTCAATGATAATCGCAGTCTTTTCTGCTGTTCTTCAAAAGCTTTTAAAAGAAGCCATCGATCTAAAATTAGAAAATGATTTAATGATTTGAGGTGTTCAATTTGTCAATAATAATCAATATTGATGTGATGTTGGCCAAAAGGAAAATGAGTGTGACAGAACTTTCGGAGAGAGTTGGAATAACAATGGCTAATCTTTCTATATTGAAGAATGGAAAGGCAAAAGCGATTCGATTCTCAACTTTAGAGGCGATTTGTAAGGCTTTAGAATGTCAGCCTGGAGATATTTTAGAATACAAAAGTGACAAAGACGTTTAAGCAATAGCCAACAAATTCTTTACAAATGAGGGCGTAATTGAGCTAGAAACCTTTTCTTTATCTCGTAAAGATTAAATAGTTTTGAAGAAAAAATTGATTTCGTATTGGTTATTAAATAGGGGGATACCAATACGAAATAGCACTTAAATATGAATCCATGTTTCGTGTCCAAACTTGACCTTCATTTCCCCAATAAGCAGAGAAACATTAGGACTCACCAATTTTGGTTAGTCCTAATGTTATGAGAACAAAAATTTAGACTCTTAGCGAGCCGCGGAAGCCCCTTGCGGCATAGTAAGAATCTGCACCATTGTGGTACACAAAAACAGTGTCGTAGCGATAATCGCAAAAGATGGCCCCGCCGAGCTTTCTAATATTAGCAGGTGTTTGCACCCAGCTCGACGTTTTCATATCGAAATTGTCAAGTTTCTGCAGCTCTCGGTATTGTTCTTCCGTTAAAAGTTCAATGCCCATGGCAGTCGCCATATCAATAGCGCTATTTTCTGGTTTGTGCTTTTTCCTTGACTCCAGTGCTTCACGGTCGTAACAAACACTTCTGCGACCTTTAGGGCTTTCCGCTGAACAATCATAAAAAATGTATTCGCCCGTCTTTTCATCATGGCCAACAACATCCGGTTCACCGCCCGTTCCTTCCATTTCATTAAGTGACCACAGTTTTTCAGTATTAGCTTCGAGCTTAGCTTGTACTTCAGTCCATTCAAAATCTTTATGGCGGTTCATATTTTTCTCAAAACGCGCTTTCAAAGTTCTGAGTAGTTCCTCACGTTGTTCTAGTAACAACTCTTTATTTTCATTTGTCATATTAGTTTCCTCCTAATTGTTATTACTCATAATTGGACAGAACTGCTCAGGTAGTTCAATAAAAATTCTATTTCTCTTATGATAGAGTTCTCCATTTAACATGAAGTATTCGGCTTGATATAAAATACGAATCATTTCCTTTATTTCATCCCTAGTTTGAATAATTGTATCGTTTTCGTTTGGGAAAATCGATATGGCACCACTGTCATTTTCAATATCAACAATTAAATCGTCTAGAAAAATCGAAAGTGGTAGGTTGAATGCTTCAAATGTCTCGTCTAAATTAGCAGCCATCATTTCAGCAAAGCTTCGGGTTGGCCAAACAAGAAGTACAAATGGATAGCCGTCTTCGTCTTCGAATAATAACATGTCGCCATTTTCGTCACGTAGTAATCATACTTATTCATCCGTTGCTACCATCCCATAAAAATAGGCAAGTCGCTTTTCTGCAGGACGCTATAAAATAAATCGTTTAATTAGTTTCATATAGGCCATTCCTTTAAAGTATCATCCTAAAAAAGATATCAAAAAAAATATAAAATTACTATATATAATTTTTCTAAATGTTGTTAAATGTATAATCCGTACTCTACTAACCAGCGCATTGAATAGTAACAATTTTTGAAAAAACAGTCATTAATATAGCCTCTGGTCTTGGATTTAAGGTAGCCGAACTTAATATTTATGGTAGGATAAAGATAAAAAGGGGTTTTATCCCACGTTGTTTACACTCTCAGAAAACGATGCCTGGATTGTATTAAAATCGTTTTAAATACAATAATCCATATGCCAAAGTGTGTAGGCGGTTTGAGCCGTCTTTACTAAGTATATGGATAATCAAACTCACAGCGCCTGTGCATTATTGGAGGTATGAAAAATTATGCCAATATGGAATGATTTTATAAATGTCGCAATTCCCAATGCAGGAAGCGGTAAATGGTTTCAAATCATAAATAATTCAAAGCAGTATTGTGTTGAAATAAAAAACGAAGAACTCTTGATTTCTAGGTATCGTGAAAAACACTGTTTACAATATGACTATTTAGATTTAAAAATAATCGGCACAGATTATGGAGAATGGGGAGGAGAGTTAAAAGTCGTTTCTCCAGATTCGACAGAAATAGTATTAAAAAAGTGTAACGTTAAATCAATCTTTGAATATGAAGGGAATCTATATTTTCTTGAAGGGTTAGAACACCTGTATTTGAATACAGGCTATTTACACCAGCTGATTTACGATGGTATTCACTTTTCTATTAGAGAGTGTCTTGATTTAAAAGAGTGTCCAATTGCTTTTCATATATTCAATAATCAACTGTATGTAATATCTAGCGTAAATTTATTTACGTTATCTGTTGAAAATGGATCATTTAAAAAGAATATAATATTCAATAATTTTCCATTCAATGCGTTTGTGCCGAACTCACTTATTGTCTATAAAGGGAATTTTATTATAGGGATGAGAGGAGGATTAGGGAGAATAGATTATGAGAATATTAAAAATGTGCAGTATATGCAATTGAAAAAAATTTGATTTTCAATTTTTCATTTTGATGAGCCATTTTCAGCAATGAAAAATGTCCAAGATTGGAGGGAAGTTTATGAAAGTAGAAGAGGCATTAGCAATAGTTTATGAATTTACCATTGGTGATAACTCAATACTGAGGGAGTTACGGGGTGGGAAGGGATTAAATCAACAAAGTTACAAACTATTAATTGAAGCAATGAAAAAGTTGATTGAAGAATATAAAGATAAATCAGAAGTTCCTAAGAAGCTCGCTTTATGTTTTGTCGATATAAATAATTATTTCTATTTTAATGAGGGCAAGTATACAGAAGAAGAAGAAAGAGAATTAGAAGATGCAGTTCACGAAATATCATATTTAGCAGAAGAATTATTTGGATAGATTAAAAAAAGATTTATAGTTAAGTATTAAGAGATAAGCTAACTTTAGAGTTTAAAAGGATTAAAGGTCCAAGGCGTATGCAAGTATCATGCCTTTTAATGAATTATCTTAATAGGAATAATAAGATCATACTGAAGGCAATAAAGACTTGGGACTCAAATTGAAGTCTCCCGAATGAATAAAGGACTATGAATAAGAATAATAATAGAAATTTGGAAGTGAGGTAAAAAGTATGTATATGTCTAAAGTGCATGTATGGGTAGGTATTAATAATGCAGATGATGAAACTTTTGAAAAATACTTTGAATTAGACTATGATGATCCAGATATGGATATTGATGACCCTCTTTATAAAGTTTGTCAATTTTGTTTGGATATAAATGAAAAATGGTATGATGAAGACTGTATTGGAGTTTACAAAGAAGATTGTATGTTAGATGTTCGTATAGCATTGGAAGAGTTATCGGTATCGGAGGAAACCTTGTTAGAAATACAGGACATTTGTATAAAAAAAGGATTAGAAAAAGTAAATGCTATGTTTTATTACATGGATTCAAAGATAGATGTCATCGATAAAAATAAACTGTATAATGAATTAACTTATATTGGAGAATTTGATACAAATTTATAATAACTAAATTTCATATAATAAAATGTAAAACATATGTAGAAAGTGTCATAATATCCTTTATATATATGTTTTTATTGTTACTAGGAATCTTCTTGTACAGATTAGATGGTCATAATAGAGAAATACCGTAGTTAGTATTGAGAAATTTAGAGAATAACAAGGATGTTTCCTGAGATTGTTAAATTAGAAAATTAATAATAATCGAGATGTATTGTAAAGGAGACGTATAAAACATGCAGAAAAAATTAAACCCAGTAGATTTAGTATTAGATATTAAAAAGATATTTATTTAGAACAAATTACTAGTTTTGAAGGTACTTTGAACATTCCCTCTTCAGATAATATGGACATGCTTTCAGAAGGTGCTCGCTTTTATCAATCACTGAATGAATATCAAAAAAGCATGCTTTTCTATCTAATTGAAAGTTCAGTTTCAAATACAATCTCAAAGGTTGGTTAGATGGTGTTTATTACTTAGAAAAACAAACTGAAAATTTAGAACTCGAATTTGAGAAAAGTGAAAACAAAAAAATGAGTTTAATCAGTATTAGTAATGTGTTATCACATCCAGAGAAAAACCCAGAGACTTGGTTGTATTTTCCTCCAAATTCAACAGAATGGAATTTAAATACAAATGGGGTGTTTTCACTAGATAGCTTTGATTTTCCAACAGATTCAGATGATTTTTTACCGGAACAAGTGAAAAATAATGGTTGGATAGAAACATTGGATGGAGCAAGTATTGAGGATGTAATTGATAATGTAAATAATCAATTAGAAAATCCAACAATAGATCAGTTACTCCAAGCGTTCATTTATTTTTTTAAGTAGGGCAAGGATAAAATAACCGCTTTGGATGTTATTGGAAGAAGGAAGTGTGTTAATGGATCACATTCAACTGGTTTAAAAAGTCTTCATGGATAATTTAGAAAGCAAGTAATTATTTTCATAGATAACTGTCTTAGGATTTAAGTGGGGTGTAAATAATAATGGCAATAATGAGTAAGGTTCATGTTTGGATAGGAATTAGCAGCGTTGATAACGATACCTTTAATGAGTATTTCAAAATCGATTATAGTGATCCAGACATTGATATTAATGATCCAAAATATAAGATATGTGAATTTTGTAAAGATATTAATGAAAAAGTGTATGACGAGGATTGGACTGGTGTCTACTGGCAAGATAAATTAACAGACGTGGATGAATTTATTGAGGAACTATCAGTAGAAGATGAGGCGATGGATGAAATAGGAAACATCTGTATTCAAAAAGGGTTACACAAAGTAAACACAATGTTTTATTATTTCGATCCGGAAATAGAAATTACTGATGTTAACAAGCTTTATAACGGTTTGCATCCTATCGGATTATACGATACCGACTTTTAGTGCAGAAAGCGTATCAAAAGAGTAGTAGAACCCTCGATAAAAGGTGGTTTTTTCTGCTCTTTTCTTGTGATATTAAATGGAATTATTTTCATAAAAACTATTATTTTGTTAATATTAATAAAAATAATATAAGTAGCATCGATATCGGATGAAGAGATTCAAACCGTACTTACGTATTATCCTTTAGATAAGGTTGTTATAACGCAATCTTACAGGAACTAAATCAAGTTCACCATGGAGGGAAGAAAATGAATAAATTCGATGATACACAGTTGTATGCGTTATTAAATGAATCAAATTATGAGAAAATCAATGCGTTTTTACAAAAATACGGCTTAGATAGTGTTGATAGGGACGGACGTACATTTTTGATGTCCGCAATCGTTGAAGGTAAAGGGGACATTGTAAGTTATCTTGTGAATATTGGATGTAATGTGAATGCTAAAGATAAAACGGGTTTAACTGCGCTGCATTTTGCAGCTATTTATGACAGATGTAATATTGTTAAGGTTCTTATAACTCATGGTGCTGAAATTGATGCAGTTGACTACATAGGCAATACTCCTTTATGGAGAGCGATAATGGAAAATAGTAATGGAACCCCAACAATAAGGTATCTATTAGAGAATGGGGCCGATTCTAATAAGACGAATAACCGTGGGATAGCACCAAAGAATTTACTCGAATAGTAATCTACAACCGAGTCGCTATTATTTGATTGATAATAATGTTTTTTTGTATTAGACGTTGGACAGCTTATCAGCAGGACGGCCAGGAGAAACAAAAACGACAAAAAATTTAGGGGAGTGTATAAGGTGATAGAAAAAGAATACGACTTGCTGGTTAAAATTTTTGAAAAAATATTATGACTCATACGAAGAAATGCTTTGCCGAGTAAAAGACGTTGAAAATGATACGGTTATTTGGAGTGATTCGTATTTGGAATTTTATCCATATCAATATACACTGAATCAATTAAAGGAGTCCAAAATCTACAAAACTAAGCCCAAATCTAAAGAAGCTATAATAGTAAATAAGTTAAAAGATGGTTTATGGGGATGCTTATGATGGCAGAAGAAATATTCATTAACACCAAGTGTTTGTGTTAAAAATTGGATCAAAATCTTTCATATCTACATCTGAAACGGACAAAACGAAGAAGGAGGCTCATCATGACGGAAATAATACATAGAGACCCAATATTACCAATTAAACAGATAGGGGAAGACAATTGGATTGAGAATCTGACATCCTTTCTTGAGAATCATGATGTAGAAGTGATTCCATTAAAAGGTGAGAAAATTTATGAAATGACAGAGAAATATTAGAGTGGATAATTCCCTCACAAACGAAAGATTATTTCTTGAATTTTGGTGGTATAGAAAGTTCTGATTTCATGTACAACCTTAAGAAAATTGGCGAGTGGAAAGTATTGACGAATTCTATTTGGGAGTTTGTATCATTAAACTTTCTAGCAGAAGAAACAGATAAATATATTGTTTTTTCTGAAAGTCCTAGCAATGACCCTGTTTGTTTTAAAAGGGACACTGGAGAGGTATATTTGTTTTTTCATGAACCCATTAATAGGGCTAAAGTATATAAAGATTTTAATGACTATTTATTAAATGAGATAGTTGAAATCCAAAAATTGTACGAAGAAGTCACTTTTGATAGTTCGAAGGAAGAAATAGAGTATAAAGAAAATTTGTTGGATGGCGATGGTATTGATTTTGATTTCCGTTATTTAAAGCTTTAAGTACAAATAGCAGCAAGGATGACTTTATGTAAGTGATGTAAAAATGACTTTAAAAACTAAGAGGATATTTGAAAGTGGGTTGTATTAATATGTACATGTCTAAAGTTCATATATGGGTGGGTATTAATCATGATGATACAAATGTTTTCGAAAGATACTTTGAATTGGATTATAGTGATCCAGATATCGATGACCTCGATTATAATGTGTGTCAATTTTGTAAAGATATTGGTGAGAGGTGGTATGATGAGGATTTAATAGGTGTTTTTAGAACAGAAGAGTTGAGAAATGTAAAAGAGTTTTTAGGGGAGTTATCAGTTTCAACGGAAATAGGTATTGAAATACAAGATACCTGTATAGAGAAAGGTTTTGAACGTATTAATTCAATGTTCTATTATATGGATCCAGAATTAGTAATATCAGATGTACATTAACCGTACAATAAACTTACTTATTTAGGTGTTTTTGATACTGATTTATAACGGAATTCTGTTACTAAAAGTGCGGCTCAAAGGTGAAAATACCTTTGATGGTTTAAAAGATGAATAATTAAATAGTTGAACTATAAAACTATCGCAGCATTTAGTATAAAATATTCTATAATGAATGCAATAGAATTCGTTCAAAAGTCATATTTTGAATTTTTATAGCAAAAAATAAGAGGATAATACATAAAAATTCAAAAAATTATTGACTCTTTTTTTTATGTGTGATAAAAATGATAGTATCAATTCGGAAAATTAATATTTGGGCAATGATAGGATTAAGTAGTGAAAATCTCCCTATTTCAGAGAGCTGATGGTTGGTGCGAATCAGTATATAGATGATCATGAATTTCGACCTGGAGCATCTTTCATAAATCACATGTTGTGAGGAAGTGGAAGACGGTAGTGAATACCGTTATCAAATAAAGTGGTGAAGAATTTTTCACAACTAGGGTGGTACCGCGATATATATCGTCCCTACGTACTTACGTAGGGACGTTTTTTATTTAGGTCTTATTCTTGTTGTATTTTCATAACTAGGGTGGTACCGCGATATTAAATCGTCCCTACGTATTTGCGTAGGGGCGTTTTTTATTAAGGATTTATTCTTGTTGTAACTTCATAACTAGGGTGGTACCGCGATATTAAATCGTCCCTACGTATCTGCGTAGGGGCGTTTTTTATTAAGGCATTAATCCTGTTGTAACTTCATAACTAGGGTGGTACCGCGATATTAAATCGTCCCTACGTATTTTCGTAGGGACCTTTTTTTTGAATAGGTTGGTACCGCGATATTTTTATCATCGCTAGCTTTGAAGGAAGTGGTTGAAAGAGAAAGGAGTCACGCTAAACCAATATAAATAAAAACCGAATTGTTATAAACAAAGAAATAGAAGTAGAGAGGAGATAAAGAGATGAATTCACAGCAATGGACATCGAAATTAGGTTTCATTTTAGCTGCAGCGGGCTCAGCGATAGGTCTTGGTGCGATTTGGAAGTTCCCGTATATGGCCGGTATTGGAGGTGGCGGTGCGTTCTTCCTTATTTTCATCGGTTTTACCTTACTAATTGGTTTACCGTTATTATTGGCGGAATTTGTTATTGGAAGAAGTACACAAAAAGAGGCTGTTGAAGCATATAGAACTATTGCTCCAAAAACGCAATGGCCGTGGGTAGGTAAATTAGGGATTGCCACTTGTTTCATATTGCTATCATTCTACAGTGTTGTTGGAGGATGGATTTTATTATATTTATGGAATGCGATTACAGGTAGACTGTGGGAAGGCAATGGCTCTTACGAAGCAACTTTTACTGAAATCATTGCTAATCCATTTTTAGCAGTTGGATCACAGCTATTATTTATTCTTATGACTATTTTTATCGTAAGTAAAGGTGTACAAAACGGTGTTGAAAAAGTGAATAAGTATTTCATGCCAGCACTATTTGTTTTATTCTTTGTATTAATTATTCGTGCTCTTACACTAGATGGAGCAGGAGAAGGGGTTCGTTTCTTCTTACAGCCTGATTTCTCAAATGTTACATCTGAAATTATTTTATATGCGATGGGGCAATCGTTCTTCTCGTTATCTGTCGGCGTAGGCGTAATGGTAACGTATAGCTCATACTTACCGAAAGAAGAAAGTTTACCACGTTCAGCATTTTCTATTGTCGGTTTAACGCTTGTTATTACATTGCTTGCAGGGCTTGCTATTTTCCCGGTAGTATTCGCATTTGGAATGGAACCGTCTCAAGGACCGGGTCTATTATTTATTGTCTTGCCAGCAATTTTCAGTAAAATGGCATTTGGAAAAGTGTTCTTCATTATTTTCTTGTTACTATTTTTCTTTGCAACGATTACATCAGCCATCTCCATGTTGGAAATTAGCGTGGCTTCTTTAACGACAAAAGGTAAAGGGAAACGCGAAAAAATGGCATTGATTGTAGGATTACTAATCTTTGTTGTAGGGATTCCATCGGCTTTATCATATGGCGTACTAAGTGATGTGACGCTATTTGGAAAAACAATCTTTGATTTAGCAGATTATTCAGTAAGTAATATTCTAATGCCGCTCGGTGTATTATTAGTTGCGATCTTCGTACCGTTTAAAATGAAGAAAGGTGTATTAATGAATGAACTGGGTGTAAGTAAAAATAAAGGCTATAAATTATTTGTATTATGGTTATTCTTACTTCGCTATATAGCACCGATTGCAATTATTATCGTATTTTTAAATGTAATTGGTGTGATTTAACATACAGAAGGCCCTAGCATATCGTTATGTTAGGGCCTTTTCATTATAAAATCAGGTCACCTAAAGAACTGCTCCGATTCCTACGAATACAGCCCTCCACAGAAAAGCACAAACATTCGCAAATCAAAGCAATCCCTGTTTAAAACAGATAAAAAAACAAAAAAAGAATAGCTTGACATCATTCATTAATAGCACAAACATCACAATTTTTTCAGCATATCATAATGGAGAAAGCGTTTTCTTCAATTAATATAGAAGAAAGTCACTACAATTCAATCAAGTTTGCTGCAAAATACTTTATTACAAATGTTAAATATAAGTAAGTATAAAAGAGTTCTTGATTGAGGTACATTTCGTCACTTGATTTTATTACGACGATTGAAAATAATGTCTCTAAATGGGTAAGTCATATGCGAAGAGTTTCGACCTGTCGTTGTAATAAATCAACATCCTGCTGTTGAAGTGATACAACTTTATACAATTAAAATTGTTCATCTTGATATCCATATAAATTCGAAAAGACGTGGTTCGTTTTGACATGTCAGATACACCATTAAAAATTCTATAAATTAGATGAATTCAGCTAGTTCAGACAAATATTTGTACGAATATTGGAATTTTACGAAAAAGTTTTGCAAAAACCTTAACTATTTCATACGAAATCCGTATAATAAATCAAACAGTGTGAAAATTGTCCATTTTCCGCCGATTAATTGCGTGAATTTTTTAAATTGTATTGACGTGGGGAATGATAATTTGTACACTGTGTACAATCAATTGTTTTTTGGAGGAATACATTTAATTTAAAAAGTTAGGATTTGATGGTTATGATCGTATGTAAATTTGGTGGAACATCTGTAGCAAGTGCAGAACAAATTCAAAAAGTAGCAAACATTGTAAAATCTAATCCGGCACGTAAAATCGTAGCCGTTTCTGCACCAGGGAAGCGTTCTGGTGACGATATAAAGGTAACTGATTTATTAATTAACTTAGCAATGGCAGCATTAAAAAATGAAGAAATTGAGAAAGAATTGCAAATCGTTGTAAATCGCTTTATGGCGATTGCGGATGGTTTGGAGTTAGATTATACAATTTGTGATGTGATCGCTGAAGATTTACGTGAACGTGTACAGGGTGATAAATCGAATGAGGAATTATTTATCGATAGCATCAAAGCGGCAGGGGAAGACAATAACGCGAAGCTAATCGCAGCTTATTTTAATTCCATCGGTATGCCGGCACGCTATGTAAGTCCAAAAGAAGGTTTGGTCGTCAATGATTTACCTGAACGCACGTATGCATTACCAGAGGCTTATGCCAATTTAGCGCCACTAAAAAATACCAAGGAAATTATTGTATTCCCTGGTTTCTTCGGTTACACTAAAGCCGGCATACTGCGTACATTTGATCGCGGTGGTTCTGATATTACAGGCTCTATTTTAGCAGCTGCTGTTGAAGCAGAGCTTTATGAAAACTTTACGGATGTGGACTGTGTGTTCTCCGCGAATCCGAAAGTTGTGAATGATCCAGTGGAAATTAAAGAAATTACGTATCGCGAAATGCGCGAATTATCCTATGCAGGCTTTTCGGTTTTTCATGATGAAGCGTTAATGCCTGTTTACAAGATTGGGGTGCCCGTTAACATAAAAAATACAAATAATCCATCAGCCCCAGGTACTCGTATCGTACCAAGACGCTCTGTTACAGGACGTCCAGTTACAGGTATCTCGGCAGACAGTGGCTTTTCAACTTTATATGTGTCAAAATATTTGATGAATCGTGAAGTAGGCTTTGGACGTAAGCTTCTTCAAATTTTGGAAGATGAAAATATTTCTTATGAACATACACCGTCTGGTTTAGACGATATTTCTGTCATTATGCGTTCAAACCAAATTACACTAGAAAATGAAGAACGAATTCTTTCTCGTGTGAAAAATGAGTTACATGCAGATGATGTGCAAATGCGTCATGGCTTCTCGATGATTGTTATCGTAGGTGAAGGCATGCGTAATAATACAGGTTTAGCGGCACGTGCTGCAACTGCGATTTCTAAAACAGGTGCAAATATAGAGATGATTAATCAAGGTTCATCTGAAGTTAGTCTAGTATTCGGAGTGCAACAAGAGTTTGAAAACCAAATTTTACAAGCACTTTATGAGGAATTTTTTGCACATGTGAGAGTGTAAGGATATATAGTAAAACTTTTAAAAGTGGGGAGTTCTTCATCCCCACTTATTAATTAGTGTTCACGGGCAGTTAGCCTTCGCTTAATGAATGGGTAGAGGTGGTACAGAAAAAATACTGCTCGTTAATGCGGTTATAAACGCTAATCCTTGAAACGGATTAGTGTTTTCTTTTTGACGAGAATACGGTAAAATCGAGGGCGTACACAGATTGGAGGTTTTTCTTTTGAAAAAATTATCGATTGGTATGCTTCTATCAATGATTGGCATACTATTTGTTTGTTTGACGATCATGGATATTTTACCGTCCTCGACTAAAACAATGAAAATTGTCTATATCGGTATTGGTTGGATATTTATTATTGCGGGATCCGTCGTTCGTTTTAAAACTTTAAAACAAAGACAATAACGAAATATTGCGAAATTGAATTGTGGCAACCTGTGAATTTATGATACAATTTCAAAAAAAATAAATAATTCGAGTATTATGAAGTTGCGATGCTGTGCGAAAATTCAAAAGTTTTAAATTGGGGAAAGATGATTAATTTAAGGTCAACAGTACAAATTCTTCTTTGTAAGAATTTGTTTTTTTATTTTCGTAAACAATGCCCAACGCATTGAATAGGAGGCGAGATCATGTCAGTTCTTCGCAAGGGCGATATTCATATTTCTGACCATTATGTTGCCGTCCAAACAGATTCACAGATGAAGGTCGTATCCTCTGCCGTACATAATCCGGGCTTTGGCTTTTATACGCATTTGATGAATCGTTCAGTGCCCTATACGTATGATGAGCGAAAACCACAGCTAGAATTGCAACGGTTTTTACAGTCTGAGGGCTTTCCCATTGACAATACGGTGGCGATGATGACGGCAGTCTATGCTCGGTATGCAACTGTCCGTGAGTTTACATATGAAGGAATTCATCTAGTCATCATGATTACTGCTGGTCTTGGCAATGCCGTTGATATTACGCGTGCTTTTCATCGTCAGGAGCAGTATCATGCGGGGACTATTAATACGTGGGTACTAATAAATGGGAGATTGTCGGATGAAGCATTATTTCAAGCGATGATTTCTACGACAGAGGCAAAGGTTAAGGCACTTATTGATGAAGGCATCACAGATCCAACAACGGGTACACAAGCTACAGGTACTTCAACGGATAGCTTGTTGATTGCTTCTACAGAGGAAGGTGACTACCATCAATATGCTGGGCCGATTACGATGCTTGGAAAAGTCATTGGCCACGGTGTTTATGAAACGATGCGCGAAGCCATTCAGAAATATAAAAAAGATAAGGAGGAGAATCCGTTATGATGGCACTGGTGATTGCCTGTATCATTGGGCTTGTTTTTGACTTAATAGTGGGTGATCCTCCTAAAATGCCTCATCCAGTGCGCTGGATTGGAAAGCTCATTCAATCGCAAACTGAGTTATGGAATAAAGGAAGAATGAGAAAATTCCGTGGCATGGTGATGGCGCTCGCTGTAGTTGGTACAACGATGTTTGTTGTGACGGCCATTATGCTACTAAGCTATAAGGTTAGCCTACTATTTGGCATAGTGGTTGAGGGCTTGCTTATTGGAATTGGACTAGCACAGCGTAGCTTGAAGGAAGCGGCGATGGCTGTCTATGAACCTCTCGTCAAAGGCGATTTTGCTGAAGCTCGTGTGAAGCTTTCCTGGATAGTAGGCCGTGATACGGAGAAACTTGGCGAGGATGAAATTGTTCGTGGTGTTGTGGAAACGGTCTCAGAAAATACGAGTGATGGCGTAACAGCTCCATTATTTTATGCCTTTTTATTTGGCGCTATAGGGTTATGGGGCTATAAAGCTGTTAATACGTTAGACTCTATGATTGGCTATAAAAACGAACAATATAAAGATTTTGGTATGTTTGCTGCAAAGCTAGATGATGTACTTAATTTTATTCCAAGTCGATTAACAGGTTTACTTATGGTGCTAGGGACGAAAAATGAAACGAATGTATCTCTCGGGAAGCGCTTAAAACGGTGGGCACAAGATGCCAAAAAGCATCCAAGTCCTAACAGTGGTTATTTAGAAGCAGCTACAGCTGTTCAATTAGGTGTACAACTTGGTGGAAAAAATACATATAAGGGTGTCGTTTCTAATCGAGCGATAATGGGCGAGAAATTAGTGCCATTAACAAAAGAGCATATTGCAACGTCAGTGATACATATGCGCATCGCTACCTTGCTCTTTACGCTAGTAATGATATCAGTGGAGGTGTTAATTTTTGCGATTACCTAATCACGGAGCAAATCCGCAAAATGTTTATCATCAGCTAGGACTTAATATGCCCGAAGAGGTGTATGATTTTAGTGAAAATGTGAATTCGGCAGGGCCACCACCGTTTGTTGAGGCACGTTGGCGGACATTTTATCCGCTCATTCAACGTTATCCAGATCCGGACGGTGAGCCGTTTTTATCAAAGGTGGCAGCTTTTCATGCTGTTCAGAAAGATTCTATATTACTAGGTAATGGTGCATCTGAGCTATTTAGTGTTTTAGTTAGACGCTACGCCAATAAGCGTGTTATTATCGTACATCCAACTTTTTCAGAATATGAACGAACATTAACAGCTGCAGGCGCTGAAATTGTGCCGATTATTGTAGAGGATATTGTTCACTATACATTGCCAATGGAGCATCTGAAGCGTGAAATGGTGAGCGCGGATGCTTTATATATTTGTACACCGAACAATCCAACAGGGGTGCTTCCAAAGAAAGAGGAGCTTCTCGAATTAATTTCTCACGGTGCAAAGGTCAATTGCGAGCTTGTCATTGATGAGGCATTTATTGACTGGGTAGATGAGGCTTATTCATTAATTCAGTATGTGGCAGAAAATCCTCATTTGATTGTCGTTCGTTCGATGACAAAAATGTATGCGATTCCAGGATTACGCCTAGGCTATTTAGTGGCGAGCCCAGTAGTTGTTACTGAGCTAAAGGATATTCTACCTCATTGGAATTTGAATGCCTTTGCCCTCGTTATCGGGACAGGTTGTTTAGATGAACGCGCATATTGTGAGCAAGCCATTGCCTATGCTAAAAATCAACGACAATCGCTACAAAGGTATTTACAGGAACATGGTTGCCAGGTGACAAATAGTGTAACGAATTATGTATGTTTTGCATTACCGAAAAATCAGCAAGCAGATACATTTTTTACATATTGTTTATCAAAGGGTGTCGTACTGCGTCATACAAAAAACTTTATGGGCTTAAATGGCGAATGGTTCCGGATTGGGATTAAAGATATTGTAGCCATGACGTATTTACAGAATTGTTTGCAGGCGTGGTTTAACTTCGTTCAGCAGAAGTCTCCCACCTCTATAGATGGTAATATGAATACAGATTTAAGCTACTTTTCAACGGGTATCTAAACACTTGTACCTGTCGCTACGCTTTCGGTACAAAAAACATTTGCTGAAATAGAGGAACTCAGTCAAAGCGCCACGTCCTGTGGTAACGACTGAGTGACCAACATCACTTTGGCCTAAAGCCTCCGGCGGATGTCACAGAATCGGAAAGGAATCCTTTGTGCTAGCACAAAACTGATTCCGTACGCAATTATGCCGGGGCATAATTGATTGCAAATAAGGGGTGAGAAAGCTGACGACTTTTTATTTAGTAAGACATGGCGAAACGATGTGGAATAAAGAGCAACGATTACAAGGATGGCTAGATTCGCCGTTATCCAAAAATGGTATTTTACATGCAGAAAAACTTCGAGATCATTTGAAAAATATTAATTTTACAGCGGCATATAGCAGTTCAAGTGGTCGTGCGAAGGAAACGATGCAAATCCTTCTAGCTGATCGACAGCTTCCAATCTATGATGAGGATAATTTAAGGGAGATTTTTTTAGGAGATTGGCAAGGAAAAACAGTCGAGGACATCGTGATTTCTTTTCCGGATTATGAATTATATACTGATTATCCTGGACAATTCGTCGCAACGCATACGGAAAGCTTCGGTACGGTAACAGAACGAGCGATATTTACGTTAAAGAAAATAGCAGAAAAATATCCCGAGAATAATGTTTTAATTGTGTCCCATGCTGTAACGATTAAATGTATCATTAACGCTATTTTAGGGCGAAGTGTCGATCAGCTGTGGGCAGAGCCATTTATTAATGGTACAAGTGTAACGATTATTGAAAAAGTCGATCAACAATGGCTCGTTCAAGAGATCGGTAACATTCAACATTTACAATAGGAGGGGAAACCATTGCCACTGATTTTCATTACTGGGGGAGTACGCAGTGGTAAATCCCACTTTGCTGAAAAAGCGGCTGTTACTCACTATCAAACAGAGTCTATGCAAGCACAGCGACTTATTTATATTGCTTCCGGCGTAGCGTTGGATCGTGAAATGGAGAAGCGGATCATTCGCCATCAGGCAGACAGACAAGCACAAAATATCGAGTGGCTGACGATAGAAGCACCTTATGAAATCGCAGATACTTTGCATAAACTGACTGATGGAGATGTCGTGTTATGGGACTGTGTTACGACGTGGTTAACAAATGCGTTTTATGAAGGTTTTGACGCGGGAACTCCCTGTGTGGAACAACCTGGATGTTTAGAAAAGAAACTTGAGGTTTTAAAAGAGGCGGTAGAGACGTTACTTGAGAAAAGGGTGACGTTTTTTATCGTCTCAAACGAATTATTTGATGAGCCACCGTATACGAACGAGGAAGTGGAGTTATACCGGCAAATGCTTGGGGAATTACATCAATGGTTCGTGTCTAAAGCAGATGAGGCGTATGAAATCAATTATGGTGTCGTAAAGAAATGGAAATAATGAATGACGCTTTGAAAATAAAAAGAAGGTAGGCAAGACGATGAAAAATATCTGGCATAGCATACAACTTGCGTTTCAATTTTTTACGGTTTTGCCAGTACATAAAGAAATTCCTTTAACGAAGGCAACGATTACAGGGATGTTCGCCTTTTTGCCATGGATAGGGGCACTCATGGGTACCGCAGTGGCTGCGGTGATCTATGGTTTAACGGAATGGACGGCAAGTAGCGAGGTCTTACTTGCCTTTGTGATTATCGGATTATTTGCCTTATTTACTGGTGGATTACATTTAGATGGTTTTATTGATATGGGGGATGCTTATTTTTCCTATCGAGATCGAGAGAAGCGGCTTGAAATTTTAGATGATCCACGTGTTGGCGCATTTGGTGTGCTATCAGTGCTATTTTTAGTGCTTGGTAAATTTGTCATACTTCACGAATTATTCGTACAGCAAAAGTTTGCACTGTGGATGCTTGTATTTATTCCGTTATGTACACGAGTTGGTATGAGCTTTTATTTTATGTCGCTTAATTGCTCAAAGGAAAAGGGGCTTGCCTACTTTTTTAAAACACATATTAAGCCGGGTTTACTAATCTGCTTTATGCTTTTAACATTAGTTGTAGCATACAGTAGCTTGTTGTTTATAACGGGATTCACAATTGTTCCGTTCGTGTTAATGGCTGTATTAGCGATTGCCTTTTTAGTTTTTCGGCAATTTACAGTGCGGAACTTTGGCGGTGTTTCTGGGGATTTACTCGGTGCATCAATTGAAGGAATGGAGGTTGTACTGTGGGTGACGTTGTTACTGTGCACTTAATGAGACATGCACCAACAAAGGAAAATTTAGAGAAGCGTTATATCGGCTGGACAGATTCTTCATTAGCTGATGCATCTTTACTCCCTATTGTAGATCAAGAGGTCACGAAGGTGTATGGTAGTGATTTACTACGCTGTAGGGAAACAGCTGGCCGTTATTTTCCGAATGCAACTTACGTGTCTGATCAGAGATTTCGAGAGTCGAATTTCGGTGAATTTGAAGGGCTCACATATGAGGACTTACAATCCGATCATCGATATTGTGCATGGTTAGATGATCCTGTACAGTCTCCACCTCCAAGGGGAGAAGGCTTTGATATGTTTTGTGCGCGTGTTTTGGAAGGGTTCACTGCATTACCAAAAGGGGGAGATGTGTATCATCTCGTTGTCCATGGTGGGGTTATTCGAGCGCTTCTCGTAGCCTTTGCTCCAACTGAGCAACCTTTTTGGTCTTATCAAACACCGCATGATAAAATGTTTTCTTTAACGTTTTCAAGAAAGGCTTGGGAGGAGGGAGCAAGATGCATGTCTTTATCGGAGGAGCCTATAGTGGAAAAACCGACTATGTCATGAAATTACTTGCAGGTCAAAACGTTGAGCTAGTGGATGGTACTCTACCTCATGGCGCTCCTACTTGTGATGTACTAGTTATAAAAAACATAGAAAAGTGGCTCGTAATACAAAATCTTGAGGATGATGAACCTCTTGTCAGAACTATTTTAACAAGACTAAAGTCGCTTGAAGAAAATTGTTCCTTGTATATAATAGTGACCGATATGGGACGTGGCGTTGTGCCGATGGAAAAACAGGCACGATTATTGCGTGATACATGTGGGCGTTTGTACCAGGCATTATTTGCTGAAGCCGAACAAGTCGTACGCATTTGGTACGGTATTGGGGAACAAATTAAATGATTTAGTGTCTTGCAGAATTTAGATGGCTCTTCAAAAAAGTGGGGATGACATTTGCAAAGACGCATACTTTGTATATAAGTTGATCTTCGTTACGGCTAGACGACTCCTTGGGGAATAGCGATATAAAGGAACGAAGGCTAATAGCATCACGTCCGGTGATAACGCCTTCGAACGTTCTGTTCGCCCGAGACCCTGCAGCGAAGCGAAGCGGCTCATCGGACGCCCCCAGGAAGCTCTGCTCTGTGCGAAAGCGAAGCGGCAGCTACAAAGTGCACAGCCGCAACGGAAATAAACCCCACACGCTATAATGAAAAAATTTCACGGAAAGAGGAAATGGGATGGATCGACAAAAATTAATGAAATTAACGCTCACTGCCATGGTAGCGGCAATTTGTGCAGTAGGTGCAGTCATTAAAATTCCAACATTTATTACAACTGCTGCGCTTGACTCTGCACCGGCATTTTTGAGCGTTGTATTTTTATCGCCAGTATTAGCTGGTGCTGCAGGAGTCATTGGGCATTTTATTTCAGCCTTAACTACTGGCTTCCCTTTTGGACCACTACATATAATTATCGCTGTGGAAATGTTTATCGTTGTATGGATCTTTGGGGTTATGCATAAAAAAGGAATGCATTTCTGGAAATGGCCTGTGGCACTTGTTTTAAATGGTGTCGTGGCACCTATACCATTTTACTTTATTATTAGTCCGGCATTTTATTGGACGTCATTGACTAGTCTTCCATTGGCAACACTAGTTAATCTAGTGATCGTTGCGGTGGCGATGCCAGTTCTGTCGAAGGTATTTGTGCGTAAGGAAGGTCGAGTACATTGAGAAATGCAATAAAAATAGGCGAGCTCATTGCGACAACCGATAATGCCGCTGCAATTGGCGAAAAGCTACAAGATGTTGTGTCTGCTCCAGATCAGCTTACGGCATATTTTACTGCACGTGTTACATTTTTAGAGCAGCTTGCTGCAAATGCTTTACCAAGGCATATTTTACTTGCTAATTTTTCAGGGGATGCTGCATGGTCTCGTTATGTTGCAGGCATTCAGCAGGTTTTTGATGAGGCTGGTCTTTTTTGTCCGCAAATAGACGGTAGTTCAGAGACCAATATGCCAACTTTACAATCAGGTTTGTCAATAACGATGCTTGGGGAGCAGCAGAAACGGACAGCTACTAAGCATGAGCAGCTAAGTTGGTACACATATGGTCTGCCGCTTGTAGGCAATGAAATCCTTGCACAGCCTGAAGATGTCGCACAGCTGGACCCTATTTTTCAAGCGTGGAAAGAGGGAATCATGCAGCAAGTATGGCCAGTTGGATCAAAAGGTCTACAAGCAGAATTTACCCGACTTTTTGGCGAGCAACAGGTCAAAAGTTCATTAGATGTTGAGAAATCGGCTGGTCCATGTGCAGTAGTTTTGCTAGGAATTGATCCAGAAAAAGAGCAGCAAGTACAAAAATATTTTCCTAGAAATTTTGAAAAACTACGTAAAACTGCATTGTAATCGGGCTTGCTTCGAGAAAAAGTAACACTTAAAAAAATTCAAGGGGCAAAACGCCTATTGCAACTATAAACACTATATGTTAGATTTGTTTAGGAGTTAAAACACAATATATAGTATTTTGGACGAGCGGTACCAAATATGGTTTAAAAGGGAATTCGGAAAAGAGTCATCTTAGGCCGAAGCTGTCCCCGCAACTGTAAGTGCTGACAAATGATGAATAGGCCACTGTAAAGAACGGGAAGGCCATCATTTGGAGGAAGCATGAGCCAGGAGACCTGCCGATTTGTTCAAGACAGCAACACATTCTTCGGGGATTGAGAAGTGGAGGCGAGAGATTTGTCCACTTCTTAGTGTGCATGTCCTTCATTTCCATTTCCGATTTTACTGCGATCACGTAACCGATAAATGTTGCGTGATCGCTTTTTGTGTTGGTGGAGAAAGAAAGGGAGAGAATGTATACATGACAATTCAAATCGAACAGCAAATTGCTAAGCTCAAGAAAAGTTATACGGAGGAAGAAATCGAAAGTTTTGTAAGATTATCGGATCGATGGCTACGAAAAAACGACAATGCAACATTTGAAGCATGGGCGGATGCGATGATTTTACAAACGCTTAGCCTGATTGATGAAGAGGAGCCATACTGGACATTTGTCGCAGCTCAAATTTATTTAGAAAAACTGTATGATCAATTTGCAATGCGCCGTGGCGTTTCAGTGCAAGATGTTTATAAAGGTTTCCCAGAACAATTAGCACGCTATACAGAAGCTGGTTTGTATCATGAAAGTTTAACAACAAAATATAGTGAGCAGGATCTTCAAGAACTCGCTTCCTATTTAGAATCAAGTCGAGATGAATTGTTTACGTATATTGGCTTAAAAACATTAATGGACCGCTATGTAGTCCGTGATTACACAAAAACACCAGTAGAGCTACCACAGGAACGATGGATGGTCATTGCGATGACCCTTATGCAAGATGAAACAGAAAATCGTTTAGAAAAAGTACGTGAATCTTACTGGGCAATGAGTAATTTATATATGACTGTGGCAACACCTACATTATCGAATGCAGGTAAAACACATGGCCAGCTATCTAGCTGCTTTATCGATACAGTAGATGATAGTTTACAAAGTATTTATGACACGAATACAGATGTCGCTACATTATCGAAATACGGTGGTGGTATTGGTGTTTACATGGGCAAAATTCGTAGCCGAGGCTCATCCATTAAAGGCTTTAAAGGTGCATCAAGTGGTGTTTTACCATGGATTAAACAGCTTAATAATACGGCGGTTTCAGTCGATCAGCTAGGTCAACGTCAAGGAGCTATTGCTGTTTATTTAGATGTTTGGCACAAAGACGTCTTTACGTTTTTAGATTTACGCTTAAACAATGGTGATGAGCGTTTACGTGCCCATGATATTTTCACAGGGCTATGCTTACCGGATTTATTTATGGAAACGGTTGAAGAACGTGGGGAATGGCATTTATTTGACCCACATGAAGTACGAGAAGTTATGGGCTTTTCACTAGAGGATTTCTACGATGAGAAAAAGGGTGATGGCACTTTCCGTACTAAATATGCAGAATGTATTGCGAATCCATTATTAAGTCGTGAAGTCGTGCCAGCGATTGATATTATGAAGCGTATTATGCGCTCGCAGCTTGAAACAGGCGTACCGTTTATGTTCTATCGAGATGAAGTAAATCGTATGAATCCGAATAAGCATGAGGGAATGATTTATAGTTCGAACCTGTGCACAGAGATTTTTCAAAATATGTCAGCAACTGAGTTCGAGTCTATTACTCTAGAAGATGATGTCATCGTAACACGTCGCAAACCTGGCGATTTCGTTGTATGTAACTTATCATCTATCAATCTAGGCAGAGCTGTACCGGCTGGTGTTTTAGAACGATTAATCCCGGTTCAAGTACGTATGTTAGATAATGTTATTGCTTTAAATACAATTCCAGTTAAACAAGCAGAGCGTACGAACTTACGCTACCGTGGCATTGGACTTGGAACATTTGGCTGGCATCATTTATTAGCTTTGAAAGAAATTCAATGGGAGTCTGAGGAAGCTGTAGAATTTGCGGACAAGCTATATGAGGAAATTGCGTATTTAACAATTCGCGCTTCTAACAATTTAGCATGTGAAAAAGGAGCCTACCCATTATTTGAAGGCTCGGATTGGCATACTGGTGCGTATTTTGACAAACGTGGCTACGACAGTCATAAATGGAATGAGTTACGCGCGGCGGTTGCTGAAAAAGGAATGCGTAACGGCTACGTCATGGCGGTTGCACCGAACTCATCAACATCTATTTTAGCGGGTAGTACGGCTACGATCGATCCTATTTTCCAAAAGAGTTATTCAGAAGAGAAGAAGGATTACAAAATTCCAGTAACAGTACCAGATCTATCACCTGTGACGACTTGGTATTATAAATCTGCTTATTTCATCGATCAAAATTGGACAATCAAGCAAAATGCTGCACGAGCACGTCATATCGACCAAGGCATTTCACTTAATTTATACGTTCAAAATACGATTAAGGCAAAAGAATTACTAGCATTGCATATGAATGCATGGGCGAGCGGTGTGAAAACGACATATTATGTACGCTCAACATCTGTAGAATTGCTAGAATGTGAGTCTTGCGCGAGCTAGGGGGAAGTAACAATGACAACTATTACAAAACGACAAATTATGGATAAAGAAGCACCAAACCGTTCAACAGGTATTGTGAACGGACGTTCTTCTAACATTTTAAACTGGGACGATGTGCGTTTTAGCTGGGCTTATCCTAAATATAAAAAAATGCTAGGTAACTTCTGGACTCCGTTTGAAATTAATATGAGCAATGATGTTAAGCAGTTTCCACAGCTATCAGCAGATGAACAGGAATCCTTTTTAAAAATCATTGGCTTACTAGCACTATTAGACAGTGTGCAAACTGATTTTGCGGGGAAAGTAGCGGATTATTTAACAGATTCAAGCTTAAATGCATTAATGATTATTTTAGCGCAACAAGAGGTAATTCATAATCACTCTTATTCTTACGTGCTATCAAGTATTGTGAACAAAGACGAGCAGGATCGTACGTTTGACTTTTGGCGAACAGAGCCAGTGTTAGAGCGACGTAATGAGTTCGTTATTAAGGGCTACCAAGCATTTTCAGAGGAACCAACTGTTGAAAATATGCTAGAAGCAATTGTCTATGATGTGATTTTAGAAGGTTTATTCTTCTATTCTGGCTTCGCGTTCTTCTATCATTTAGCACGCAATCAAAAAATGGTGGCCTCGTCAACGATGATTAACTATATTAATCGCGATGAGCAGCTACATGTCGATTTATTTGTGAAAATCTATCAGGAGCTACTAGAGGAATATCCTGAATACGATACACCAGAACGAGCGGCTCGTGTACAGGAAATCTTCCGTGAAGCAGTTCAGCTAGAAGTCGATTGGGCTAATGAAGTAATTGGCAATAAAATTGATGGTCTCGATGTAGAAGATGTGCATGATTATGTACACTTCTATGCGAACGTACGCTGTAATCAGCTTGGCGTTGAGCGTCCATTTGAAGGCTATCGCAAAAATCCATTAAAGTGGGTAAAAGCGTATGAGGATGTTGACTTAGGAAAAACAGATTTCTTCGAGCAACGTTCTCGCCAATATGTGAAGGTCAATGTAGAAGATAACGGCTTTGATGATTTGTAATACTAAATACACCGCAATGTTGAAATAACATTGCGGTGTATTTTTTTGAGGGTATCCGAGTCAAGGTGGAATATACTCAGGTAGAGAGGGAATTCGCTCTCGGGTTGCAATGAGAACGGCACTACAGTTACCAAAACCTACATAAAAAATTAATCGTGTCCCAAATATTACGAGACCCGAAAAATTAATTACCACTTGAGAATGATTTTCAGTTATAATTATAGAGAATGTGATTTAAATGGAACGGAGTCGAAGGAATGCAGGCAATAAAACAGTTAGGAGGGTTTTTAGGGCCCTATAAATTTTTTACCTTAATTGCACCATTATTAATGGTACTAGAGGTAACGATGGATTTACTTCAGCCGACGATTATGCAGCATATGATTGATACGGGTATTGCGAATGGGGATAATCCATATGTGCTGAAAATGTTCGTCTGGATGCTGATCAGTGCGGTATTCGGACTTGTTGGTGGGATAGGCTGTTCCTATTATAGTTCGAAGGCAGCAATCCATTTTGCATCGGATGTTCGTCAGTCACTTTATGAAAAAATGATGACGTATTCGGCAAAGGAACGTGACACTTTTACAACAGGGAAGCTTATTACGATTTTAACGAGTGATGTAGAAAGTGTTCAGCGCGCGTTTATGATGACGTTGCGTATTTTTGTGCGCGGTCCTTTATTATTTATTGGAGCCGTTATTATTGTTTTTGTGACGGCACGTGAGTTATTTTCGATACTCCTTATTATCGTGCCGCTATTAATTATTGCGATGTACTTTTTCACCAAGTATTCGGGTGTCCTGTATCGTCGAGTGCAGGAGGCGATTGATCGTGTTAATACAAAGCTTCAGGAAAATTTAGCGGGGATTCGTGTTGTGAAGGCGTTCCGTCGTGAAACGCAACAGATTGACCAATTTGGTGCTTTAAATGATACGCTAACAAAGCGCTTTATTACAGCCGAGCAAATTGTTGGGGTGCTCGTGCCGTTTACGATGTTCGTTGTCAATCTAGGGATTGTAGCAGCACTTTGGCTTGGGGCCATTAAGGTAGAAGCCGGTACTTTAAAGGTGGGAGTAATTCTAGCTTTTATTAACTATTTAACGATTATCTTAAATGGATTGATGACTTCTAGTATGGTATTGATGCAAATTGCACGTGCGATTCCTTCAGGGGAGCGAATCGTGAACGTCTTAAATAAAGAAGTAGCAGTGAAGGAAGCGGAAAATCCACTTACAGAGCCAATTCAAGGGGCGATTGACTTTCAAAATGTGAGCTATCGTTATTATGAATCGGCTGAAGATGTCCTGAAAAACATTACATTTTCCGTAAAGCCGGGGCAAACAGTAGGTTTGATCGGAAAAACAGGTAGTGGAAAATCAACGCTAGTGAAGCTATTACCACGTTTATTTGATCCGACGAGTGGAGAAATCCTCTTGGACGGAAAGCCTCTAAAGGAATATGCATTATCCACTTTGCGCAGACATATTGGTTTTACTTCTCAAAAAGCATTATTGTTTTCAGGTGCAATTGACCATAATATCCGTCTTGGTAAGGAAGATGCAACGTCAGTGGAATTACAGCAAGCTCTAGATGCAGCATGTGCTACTGAATTTGTGAGTCGACTGGATAAAGGTTTAGCGCATGAACTTTCACAGGGGGCGACCAATCTTTCTGGCGGTCAAAAACAGCGATTAGCGTTAACACGTGCACTCGTAAGACAGCCTGCTATTTTAGTGTTGGATGATACAACATCTGCTCTTGATAGTGCCTCTGAAAAACATGTCCAGCAAGCTATTAGTAATCAATATAATGATACAACGACGTTTATCGTAGCGTCTAAAATTGCTTCTATTCAGCAGGCAGACCTGATTTTAGTAGTAGATGACGGCGAAATTGTTGGTCAAGGCACACATCAACAATTATTACAGAATAATAAATTCTACCAAGCAATTTACGCTTCACAGCAAAAGGCTGGTGTTCAACAATGAGTCAAAGTCAACAAAAGCAAATCAATTTTGGACGCGGACCACGTATGGCTGGACCAGCTGAAAAGGCTAAAAATCAAATGGCTACGATCAATCGTGTGTGGCATTATGTGAAGCAGCAAAAAATAGGGCTTTATTTCTCAATATTCTTTGTAATAGCTTCTACATTTTTAAGTTTAGCAGGACCGTACTTAATCGGACATATCGTCGATGAATACATTATGAAAAAGGACATAGCTGGTACGATTCGTCTTGGTATTGTGCTAGCAGTTATTTATACAGCTGCGTCTATTTTTACGTGGCTACAAACATATGTCATGATTCATGTGGCGATGAAAACAATTCGTACATTACGTCTTGAACTGTTTAAAAAGCTACAAACGTTAACACTGAGATTTTTCGATCAGCGAGCACTTGGTGATTTAATGAGCCGTGTAACAAATGATATCGATAATTTAAATACGGCACTTGCACAAAGCGTGACCCAAATCGTATCGTCGGTCTTAACGGTAATCGGTGTTAGTATTGCGATGTTCTCTCTAAGTTGGCAGCTAGCAATCGTGACGCTGACTATTATTCCTTTAATTGTTTTTATGACGAAGCAAATTGTTAAACGTAGTAGTAAAAACTATGCGGCTCGTCAGCGTGATTTAGGAAAGCTGAACGGTTATATTGAGGAAATGATTACGGGTGCAGAGGTTGTAACGCTTTTTGGGACAGAACAGCAAACGATTGAGACGTTCCATAAGCAGAACGAAAATCTCCGTAACTCGGCACAGCGAGCAGAAATTACTTCAGGTCTACTAGGGCCCATTAATAATTTTATGAATAACTTAGGTTTAACTGTTGTTATTGGTACAGGGGCATTTTTATCGGTAAAAGGGATCGTTTCAGTTGGAGTTATTGCCGCATTTGTCACGTATACACGTCAATTTTTCCGTCCGTTGAATCAGTTATCTAATCTTTTGAATACTTTCCAGTCGGCGATTGCAGGGGCAGAACGAGTTTTCGAAATTTTAGATGAATCTTCGGAAGTAGTAGATAAAAAGGATGCTATTGAATGCCAAAGCCTAAAAGGAGATGTGGCATTTCGCAATGTTTCCTTCAGCTATTTGCCAGAGAAGCCAGTACTGAAAAATATTAGCTTCCAAGCGAAGAAGGGTGAAACGATTGCTCTTGTCGGTCCAACAGGATCAGGAAAAACAACGATTATCAATTTGTTAACTCGTTTTTATGATGTGGATGCAGGTGAAATTTTGATTGATGGTCAGAATATTGAAGATTATAAAATGGCAACAATCCGTCAAAGAGTGGGTGTCGTCTTACAGGATACGTATTTATTTTCAGGAACGATTCGGGAAAATATTCGTTTCGGTAAACTTGATGCTACAGATGCAGAGGTTGAAGAAGCGGCAAAAATCGCGAATGCCCATAATTTTATTAAACATTTACCAGCACAATATGATACACCTGTACAGGCAGGCGGGGCAAACTTAAGTCAAGGTCAACGTCAATTACTAGCTATTGCCCGGGAAATTCTTGAAAATTCAGATATTTTAATTTTGGATGAAGCTACATCCAGTGTGGATACGCAAACAGAGGTGGATATTCAAAAAGGTCTCCAGCATTTAATGCAGGGGCGCACAAGCTTTGTCATTGCACACCGTTTAAAAACAATTGAAAATGCCGATCAGATCCTTGTTATTCAACAAGGTGAAATTGTGGAGCAGGGCAATCACCAGCAGCTTATGCAAAAACAAGGCATTTATAGTGATCTCCAGCAAAAACTTTTACTGGAGCAAGTGGAATAAATGAAAGAGGGCTGTCTCGTAAGTATGAAAAAACTTATGAGACAGCTTTGTTTTACTATTGTAGAAAGCATTTGGAAATGTTATGATGCATCAAAATTCAACTTTAGAAGGTGAGGCTTAAAAATGTACGAATTAAAAACAAAAGAAACGGATGAGAGTGTCATTGAATTTATCGAAAACGTGGATCATCCAAAAAAGCGTGAAGATGCTTACCGACTATTGGATATATTTGCTGAAGTCACAGGCTATGAAGCAAAAATGTGGGGGCCAAGTATTATAGGATTTGGCAAATATCATTACAAATATAAATCTGGACATGAAGGCGATGCACCTTTAGTTGGATTCTCACCTCGAAAAGCTAAAATCAGTTTATATTTTGCACCAGGTGACAGTGAGCGAGACAATTTATTAAAGGATTTTGGTAAACATACAACAGGTAAAGCTTGTGTTTATATAAATAAACTAGCGGATATTGATGTGGAAATATTAAAGTCGCTCATCCAACGATCTGTATCCTTTTTACAAGAGACTTATCCCGATCAATAATTAAGCGCTGTCTAAGTGGACTAAAACTTATAGACAGCTTTTTTTTAGCTTAATGGGGATGACTTTTGTTAAAGTTTATATAATTGTTGATTGGAGTGGAGACTGGGCGACTCCTTGGGGATTAGCAATAGAGGAACGAAGGCTAAGAACATCACATCCTGTGATAACGCCTTCGTGACCAACCCCGTGTTGGCCCGAGACCCTGGAGCGAGCCCCGCGAGTGAAGCGGCTCACCGGACGCCCCCAGGAAGCTTTGCTCTGTGCGAAAGCGTAGCGACAGCAACAACAAAGCGCCCAGTCGGAACGGAAATCAACTCAACGTTATGGAAAAAGAAAAAAATTAATTAGAAATTTATTTTTATTGTTTATCCTTTCATTATCAACTGAAAGGAGAATTTTTATGAAAAAACTTTTAAAGAAAATAGTTATCTACTTTATAGCAGTCATCCTTATTGGACTAGTGGGGATATTCAGCTATCATCGATATCAGTTAAGTAAAGAATCCAAACTTCTAGGCAATAAAGGAACACTTATTGAAGTCGATCATCAAAAACTCAATGTTTACACGGAGGGTGATGGACAAGACACTTACGTATTTATGGCAGGTTCAGGGGTTGCGGCCCCAATTTATGAAATGAAAGGGCTGTACAGTAAATTTTCACAACAACATAAGATTGCTGTTATAGAAAGAGCGGGGTATGGGTATAGCGATGTCTCGAAGGACGAACGAGATATTGATACAATTTTAGCACAAACGAGAGAAGCGCTCTTGAAAAGTGGAAATAAGCCTCCTTATATATTAGTACCGCATTCTATGTCGGGGATTGAAGCTATTTATTGGGCACAAAAATATCCTGAAGAAATTAAAGGAATCATTGCGCTTGATATTGGTTTGCCAAGTCAATATGTGGAGCATGAAATGGGGGCAGTCGACTACTGGACTGTTAAAGGAATGAATTTGCTAACGAAATTGGGCATACATCGATTAACCCCTTCGAAAGTGTATAATCCAGAAGTAATGAAGCAATCGTTTTTAACTGAGAAAGAAAAAGAAATTTATAAAGCTCTATCCTATAAAAAAACTTTTAATGATGATATGAGAAATGAGTTACTACAAGTGTACGAAAATAGTTTGAAATCAGAAGAGCTTCCGAAACCAAAAGACACACCGATATTATTAATAGATGCGATTGCTGAACAAAATAAAGGTTCGCAATATACGAAGTACCATAGCCAGAAATATGCGGAATTTGCCGAGCAAATTAACGAAGCGGATGTGAAAGTACTAAGTGGCGCTCATAGTATCTATTTATATAAACCGGATGAGATTTATAAGCTTGCTTTACAATTTATGAAGACTAAAGTTGACAATAAAGAAAGGTCGAGGGAATGAAAGGATTTACGATTTTAATAGTAGAAGACGACCCAATGATTGGCGATTTGATGCAAAAAATACTACAACGTGAAGGCTATGACGTTGTATGGAAAACAGATGGTCGAGAAATGATGAACATGGTTCATCAAATCGATTTAGTCATAATGGACATTATGCTCCCAGGGGAAGATGGCTATCAGCTGACAAAGAACATTAAAAGCCTAGGCTTGAATATCCCCATTATTTTTTTATCTGCTCGCAATGATATTGAGAGCAAGCTGCAAGGCTTAACCGTTGGGGAAGATTATATGACAAAACCATTTGATCCGAGAGAGCTTCTTTTAAGAATGCAGAAAATGCTAGAGCAGCAGTATGGTACATTTACACAGATCCAACACTTATTAATTGATAGCGAGCATCGTAAATTATTTAAAAATAATATACATGATGAAATTTCATTAACTGCGATTGAACGTAAAATCTTCTTTTATTTATATGAAAACAAGGATAGGGTGTTAACGAAGGATCATTTTTTTGACTATTTATGGCCGCTTGAAGATCGCAATCAAAATATTATCAATGTCCATATTAAAAAGATTAGAACGAAAATGAATGATACGTCGGGTACCATCCTACAAAATATTTACGGAGAAGGGTATCGATTAAATACCTACATAAAGAAATGACATTAAAAACAAAATATCGATTTTTATTATTTACCGCCATCGTTAGTGTTCCAATTGTCTTGTTAGGGATTAGTGTGTCGATGTCTATTATGTATAACTTAGCGTTTAAAACTAGAAATAAAGGCACGCCGTTCCACGAATCTTTCGCCTATCCAACGATGCTGATTGTGTTCTTCCTATCATTATGTTTACTAGCGTTTTTATTTTCGAAATCGATCAATTCATTACTAACGAAAGTTAATATGCTCAACAAAACGATTCGTGACTTAGCGAGCAATGAACGAACACCGAGTACATTAGCTGTTGGCAGTGGGGATGAAATCGGACAGCTAATTCAGTCTGTTAATATACTTATTGAGCGAACTACTTACCGGGAATTAGAGCTTCAACAACAGCAGGAGCTGCAAAAAGAGCTACTACAAAAGCTAAGACACGACATTAATACACCATTAACAGCGATGCGTTTACAATTATTTTATTTAGAGGATACCTATAAGGAACAACCGAAATTAGTGGAATCTTTGAATGAGCAAATTCAATATATCGCTAGCTTAACAAATGAATTGAATTGGCAGTCATTAGATACAATGGAGAATTCTTATATCGTCCAGGAAGAAGTGCAACTCACGCTATTGTTTGAAACGATGATCAAAAAGTGGAGCTATTTATATCGAATGCAAAACATCGAATTAATCTACCATCTAGAGGATAGCGATGCAACATGGACGAGTAATGCACTATGGCTGCAACGAATGTTTGATAATGTGTTCCAGAACACATTGAAACATTCAAAAGCTACAAAGCTAGAGATCACCATTAAAGATCAAAAGGTTTTCATGACAGACAATGGTACTGGCTTTGACCAAAGCCGTATAAGCGAAGGCCTGGGATTGAAGATCATTGATGACATCGCTAGAATTCTACAAGTCAACTATTCACTTTGCTCGAACGAAGAAGGGACCGAATTTTGTTTGACTCAAAAAATCTCTTGATTCTTTGATTTTATTGAGCGGTTGGCGATAAATCTTAATAGTTAGGTGATCAATAAATAAGGCTATTTTCTAATAGATTTTTGCTTTTCAACTATATAAATGAAAGTCGAATAAATAGAAATAAATTTATAACTCGATCCATTAGTTATGGGTCGAGTTTTTTTATTCTAATGAATATTAAAATTAAAAGGATATATAAATAACAATGAAAATATAATTAAAAACAATAGATATTTATCGCAAAACGATAAATTATATGTTAAATTTATAATGTTATTAAATAAGTGAGGTGCATAATATGAAGGTTAAACGAGGTTCAACAACTTTCTTAAAGGGTATTATTTTTCTGGCTGGAATGGCAGTTCTTGCTTTATGTATATTTTTAGTACCCCATATAGCGAATTTCGCATCAAAATTGTATCCAAATATTTCCTCGATGAAATATCTCATTTTCATGGTGATGTATGGATCGTCTGTGTCTTTTTACTTTGCACTCTATCAGGCTTTTAATCTTTTACAGTACATTGACGAGAAGACAGTGTTCGCGGAATTATCTGTAAAGGCGTTAAAGAACATAAAGTGCTGTGCAATCATAATCAGTGGTTTATATGTATTAGGTATGCCAATCTTCCATTTGATAGCAAGGAAAATTGACCCTCCTATTGGAATATTGGGATTCATCATCATTTTTGCTTCGTTGATTATCGCTGTTTTTGCTGCTACCCTCCAACGGCTTCTACAAGAAGCGATTAATATAAAATCAGAAAATGATTTGACGGTTTGAGATGGATGATATGGCAATTAATGTTACTATTGATGTGATGTTAGCAAAACGTAACGGAGCTTTTGAAAAGGGTTGGAATTACTATGGGGAATCTTTCTATTTTGAAAAATGGGAAAGCGAAAGCGGTTCGTTTTTCAACATTAGAAGCGATATGTAAGACTTCGGATTGACAGCCAGGTGATATAAAAAGAAAAGATTTTTGCCTTTTTAAAATAAAAAAGTAAATCTTGAAGTTATTCCGATAAATCTCGAAATGATTCCGATAAATTGTTTTAGACCCTATCAAACGAACTAGCTTCGTTCGATAGGGTCTTCTAGCAAGGATTCAATAACATGTTTTAATTGAAAAATAGAAGATTGTTGACTTTCGTTCTTCTTGTATATAAAGACAGTTTCGATGATTTTGTTTAGCTGTGGTAAATCATAATAGTGAATGTTGGAGTAGTTATAAAGGTCAATCAGTTTTGTATTTAGCACAGCAATCGTATTGTCTATTTGTAGGAAATCAAGGATACTACTTACCGATCTTATTTCTTTCATTGTAAATGGCACTTGATTCTTATTTAACCATTCCACCATTGTACGAGTATACATACAGCCTCTGCTCAACACAAGTAATGTAATAGGTGAACCTTCCTCAAAACTAATAATATGTGAGTTGTTCGAAATGACTTCGAATGTTTCTGATGCAATCCTGTCATAATTTAAATCAGGGTAGTGTTTAATAGGATTACTCGTCAGTGCACAATCCACTTCAGCATTATGTATTTTTTCATTTAAGGAAGTGCTTGATTCCACAGTGAAATCGACATCTAACGGAATATTATTGATCTGTAAAGTATTCATAATGGATGCGCCATAAATTTTAATCGTTGTATGAGAAGTGCCGAAGTTAATTTTTGAATTTGTTTGTGCCGAACCGATTTCTTGTAAAAATTCATCGTATTCCTGTGTCATTAGCTTTAAAAATTTTAAATATTGTGTCCCTACATTTGTAATCTTCAAGCCTTGCGGTGTACGCTTAAACACTGCCTGACCAATTTCTGTCTCCATTTTCTTCACTTTAGAGGTTAAGGCGGATTGCGTATAATTCGTTATTTCAGCGGATTTACTAAGGTTTTGCCTCTCCAATATCTCGATTTTTAATGCTATTTCTTCTATGTTCATGTTTGTTTGTCACACACCTATAAAATTTTTTGATAGCCACTATCACTTTCCTCCATTTTACGCATTCATAGGCGAAGCGTAAACTCAAATATGTAATCAGCGTAAGAGCATTGGAGGAATTTTAATGAATACATATTTTAAATGGGTCATCGTATTAGTAGCTACGCTGTCTCAAACTGCGGCAACTTTTGTGACGTATGGCATGGGGCCAATCGCCACATTTTATCAAATTGAATGGAATTTATCTTCGCTACAAACAGGTTTTATTGTTTCTGCGGTTAATATCGGGCCAATCTTCTCGATGATTCTGTTCGGCTATTTTATGGATAAAAAAGGGGAAAAACAAATCATCGCTTGGGGTTCGATATTATTAGGACTCTCGGCTTTACTACTAATGTTGGTCAATAATTATGTGGTGTTATTATTTTTATTATTAATCGTAGGGGTATGGTACGGCAGTGCGCAAACCGGGGGGAGCACGGCCATCGTGAAATGGTTTCCAGACAAACACCGCGGGTTGGCGATTGGCATTCGGCAAACAGGCATTCCAATTGGTGGAGCGCTTGCATCAGTCATTCTCACATATATGTACCATCATTATAGCCTGTCATCGGTGCATCTTGTGCAAGGATTAGTAGCAATTGCTGGTGGTCTACTCTTTTTACTAATTTATCAGGAGCCTAAAGAACGTGTAGCAGTAGCTGCAACGTCTGTCACTTTTAAAGAGAAGCTCATGGCCATTAAAAATAATAAAGGTTTATATCCAATTTATATTGTAGGAATCGTAATGATGACTTTACAAATGATCCTCGTTGCTCATTTTATGAGTTATTTACATCAAGAGGGTGGTTATTCCTTAACGGAAGCGGGGCAATATTTAAGCCTTATATTAATTGGTGGGATGATTGGCAGGGTAGCTATTGCTTGGATTAGTGATCAATTTTTTGCGCAAAAACGGGAATATTTTTTAATGATTGTAATGGTTAGTGCAGTTATTCTTACAGTCATATTGCCGTATATGATACATGCGAAATTGTTGATGCTATTATTTAGTTTCATATTAGGGTTCATAGCACTTGGCTGGTATTCATTATTTATCGCTTGTGTGACCGAGCAATCGAATCCACAATATGTGGGTCTAACTGTAAGTGCTGCTTTGACGCTAAATCAATTTTTTATCGTCATTGCTCCTACTTTATTTGGATTCATGGTCACTATTTTTTCAAGCTATCAATTGGCCTTGGATATTGTCGCAGCGTTTGTAGCGCTAGGTGCAATTAATTTACATAGGTCAACTAAAACTACAAAGATCAGTTCAGAAATCCTGTAACAAATAAAATGAGTAACGTATATTATTCGGTTCACATTCAGTTCATAAACTTGTTGTATTATCCGTTTATAGACAAATTTCTATAAAACTGATGGTAATGAATGAGGGAGGAATAGTATTGGGGAATGTGAATAGAATGAAAAGCCCGTTAGAGAATAGTGAGTGGGCTATTGAAGCACGTGGCCTAGTTAAACATTTTGGAGAAAATCGGGCTGTGGATGGTGTCAATCTAAACGTCCGCGCTGGCACTATCTATGGTGTACTTGGTCCTAATGGAGCGGGTAAAACAACTACTATTAGAATGCTAGCGACTCTTCTAAGAGCAGATGCTGGGTCGGCACAAATATTCGGGTATGACATAGTGAAAGAACCACATATTATACGTCAATTAATTGGCGTCACTGGTCAGTATGCTTCAGTTGACGAGTCACTTAGTGCAACGGAAAATTTAATTATTTTTTCTCGTTTGCTAGGATTGGGACGTACAGATGCCCGAAATAAGGCTGCTGAATTACTGGAAGAGTTCGGATTATCAGAAGCTGCAAAACGTCCTTTGAAAAATTTCTCTGGAGGTATGCGTCGTCGTCTGGATTTGGCAGCCAGTCTGATCGCACAGCCACCGTTAATTTTCTTAGATGAGCCGACGACGGGGCTAGATCCACGTACACGTAATCAAATGTGGGATACGATTCGTCGTTTAGTAGATACGGGGTCAACTGTTCTGTTAACGACACAGTATTTGCAAGAGGTAGATGAGCTGGCAGATCGGCTTGCGGTTATAGATCATGGGCGCGTTGTAGCAGAAGGTACAGTCGATGAGCTAAAAGCATCTGTCGGTACTTCATCCTTACATTTGAGCATTCAAAATACACAGGAAATGTTGGCTGCTCGTGAAACAGTAGAACACATACTTCAAGTGAAAACAACCATTTCACAGGATATCGGGAAAATCACTGCCCCAATGGCAGATGTTGACCTAGTTACGGATTTACTGATTGCCCTTCGCCAAAAAGGAATTCAGCTTGACGAGTTCAGTGTACAAAAACCGACCTTAGATGAAGTATTTTTAACAATCACAGGTAACAGTGTGAATGAAAATGGTCCACAACTAGAGGAGGAAAGAGTATGAAAAGTAATACGATAAAACCACTAGTTGGACGCGGATTGTTACGCAAGCCGAGTATCAATCAATCGATAAAAAATTCTCTCACAATGGCCTACCGAGGTGTCTTAAAAATTCGACGTACGCCTGAGCAGTTGTTTGATGTAACACTTCAGCCGATTATTTTCACGCTGATGTTCACCTACATTTTTGGGGGAGCCATTTCGGGGAATGTACAAAACTATTTGCCAGTCATTATTCCAGGAATTCTCGTGCAGACTGTCATCACGACCTCAATCGTCACAGGCGTTCAATTACGGGAAGATATGGATAAAGGAGTGTTCGACCGATTTAAATCATTACCGATCGCCCGCATTGCGCCATTGGCAGGGGCCTTATTGGCCGATACCATTCGTTATTCAATTGCAACGGTACTTACTTTTACTATGGGATATATTATGGGGTATCGACCAGAAGGTGGATTGGAACACGTTGTACTTGCGGGGCTTTTAGTCATTGTGTGTGCCTGGGCCATAAGCTGGATCTTTGCCTTCTTTGGTGTAATTGCTCGAACAGCTTCGAGTGTACAGGGAATTTCGATGCTTGTCTTGTTTCCATTAACATTTCTTTCAAATGCTTTTGTCCCAGCAGAAACTTTGCCCGATTTCCTACAGTGGTTTGTGAAAATTAATCCTATTTCACATCTCGTGACGGCTGTCAGAGAGCTGACGAATTCAGGAACAATAGGCTGGGATTTATCGACCTCACTTATTGGTGCTGCTGTAGTTGTCGCCATCTTTGCACCACTAACAGTGAAAGCGTATATGCGTAGAACATAAAATCTTTAATGAGTGTGTTTTGAGCAATTAATTGTCAAAACACACTTTTTTATTTCTTAGGAGCTAAAGCTATTATTCCAATAATAGGATAAAATGAAGAGAAAAGGCATAAGTTCAACAAACGGAGGAATGCAATGATGGATAATGAAAAAAGTTCAATTTGGATTGACGCAAGTATTGCTACAGTTTGGCGGGCTGTTACAGAGGAGGAGCAATTGTCGCAATGGTACGCTCCAGATTCAACTTGGGAAATCCCAAAACTAGAGCCTGGAGAAGAGATTGTTTTCACGTTACAGCCAAATGAACAGAATCAGCTTGCAGAGAAATTACCGATGGTGTTGACAATCAAACAGGTAACGCCAAATCGAGAATTTTCGTTTTACTTAGGTATAGAAGAATCACTGATCTCTATTTTATTAGAGGAAAAACAAAATGGCACCACGGTCACTTTTAATACGAGCGGTTACGGTGCATCTCTCGCTAACTTAAAAGCTTTAGTGGAGAGTGATATCCTTTAACATATAAGTTTCATGAAGAATTTGATTTTTTTATGAAACTTTTTTATTGTTCAGCAGACTAACAGTAAATGCTTTTATGGGGGCGAGCAACGTGTTAAAAGAACAGAAGGACGCTCACTTATCTAGAGCTATGACAATGTACGGAGATTATTTACTGCGAGTATGCTATACATATGTTCAAGATTGGGCAGTGGCAGAGGATTTGGCTCAAGACACATTTGTTAACTTCTTTCAGCGGGTGTTTAAAACACCCGCTGAAAGAAGTTAAAGCCTCCGGCGGATGTCACGGAATCGGAGAGGAGTTCTTTGTGCAAGCACAAAGCCGATTTCGGACGCAATTATGCCGAGGCATAATTGATTTAGATGAGAAAATGGAGCAATTTCGTGAAGAAGCTTCCGTCAAAACCTACTTATATCGCATTGCCATTAACAAGTGTCATAGTTATCTTTCAAGCTGGCGCTATAAAAAAATACAAGTTATTGATTATTGGAGCAAATTAAAGAGCCTATCCGATAATCCTGAAGAGGAAGTATTGATGGGAGAGACGGATGCACTGCTAGTAGCATCGATTGAAAAACTTCCGACGAAATACAAAGACGTACTACTACTATTTCATTTCGCAGAGTTTTCCTTAAAGGACGTTGCAGAGCTGCTAAAGCTACCAGTAAATACGGTGAAAAAACGGTTAAGGCGAGCGCGTCAAATGGTTGGCTTCACGCTATTGGAGGAGGGATTCGAATATGGATCAGATTCGTAATGCCATCAATAAAATGTATAAGGAAGGTAAATTCTCTGGCGAAAGCCATGTAAAAACGTTTCAAAAAATTAATCAAATAACGAAGAAGCGAACACCATTCATCCCAATTATCCTAACAGTTGTCGTATCAGCTTGTCTGATCATTGGTTTAAAAATGATGATCTTCCAACATGATAGCCAACCAATGACGACGGTGCTTACAGATACAAATCTTTATCCAGAAAAGTCTGGAAGGGTGAAAGACTATAGCTCATTAGCACGACCATGGATGGTAGTAGGATTAGTAAGTGCTGTCTTCTTATTTATTATTGCCATATTTGCTTTCATGAAAAATTGGTTTTGGCGTGTATTATTATGTACCATTATTATTATTGCCATTTTAGGAAATATGTCTGAACGAATCGGTTATCGTGTTTATGTACAGAATGAAGCTGACATTCAAAATGCTATAAAATGGGGTCCATTTTATCCTAATACGGTAAAAATGAATGATACATTAACGATTCATCAGTATAGAATGGGCTATTTTTCGGAAAATGGCTTTCAAGGTATTTCCATTTTCAAACATGATGGAAAAGGCTATGCACTGGATCACTATATCCAGAGTGAAGTGGATACAATGAGTCCTATTTATTTTAAAAAGATCCATCATCTTGTTATTCCATTACTTAACAATCATAACGTCGAAAAATTAATAATAGACACAGGAGACGAGCGTTTTGAGAAAGCTGTTGATTCGAATGATGCGCAATTAGTATCAGTCCCTCTTAAATCAGAAATAGCTATTTCGCAATTGGTGATACATGCATTGGACCATGAAGGAAATACGTATATTCTTTATAATGCTTCACAAATTTTTACCTATCCATATTCAAAATACTAGTTCACTTTTTTTGAAAGGTGACATATTCATTATATAAATTCTCACTACGTCTTAGGTCTTAGACGAATATAAAGCGGAGGGTCGTTTTTAAATATGACAGTTCCTATATAATGAATTTATTGGAATATTATATAGTAGGAGGAAATTACATTGAAAAAATTTATGGGACTTGGTTTGGTTATAAGCGCCTCAATAATTGCGTTATCGGGGTGTAACTCAGTCATACCGGGTAAAACCAAAGATGAAACGATCCTAGTTGAAAAGGATAAAGCAGAAAAGTTGGATGTTGAATTACAACTTGGTATTGGAGAAATAACAGTTAAAAAGGGTGCCAAGGATTGGGTTGAAGGTAATGCTCAATACAATATTGATAAATTTGCACCAAAAGTAAAATATGATTTACGCGGCCAGACAGGAAAAGTAACGATTGAACATAAAGATTCTACAAACGTGCGTTTAGGGAAAATAAAAAATATATGGGATATCGAACTGAATGATGATATTCCAATGGATCTCTCAATCGAAACGGGCGCGTCGGATGCAGAGCTAGATTTACAAGGGTTGCAGCTGGAAAAATTAAATATTGAAACAGGCGTAGGCGATCTTGATGTGAATTTAGGAGGCGATTGGAAAAAAAGCTTCGAAGCGGATATTGAAACAGGTGTTGGGGACACTACTGTCATATTACCATCAAAAGTTGGGGTAAAGCTTACTACGGAAGCTGGCATCGGCAGTTCAAATATAGAAGGTTTCATTTCAAAAGGCAAAGGGGTTTATGTAAACGAAGCGTATGATAAAGCAGATGTAAAAATAGAGGTCAACTCGGAAATCGGAGTTGGCGACATTACTTTTAAATTGGATAAATAAAGAAAATTTTAGTAGGCTACTTTATATGAAGTAGTCTATTTTTTTCGTAGATACATAGGGACGGATAGTAAGATAAAAGAGCGAGATGTAAGGGCAAAGTCGTGGTTAGAACAGTCAAAGTCGTGGATAGAGCGATCAAAATCGTGGATAGAAGAGGCAAAGTCGTGGATAGAACAATCAAAGTCGTGGATAGAGCGATCACTAGTGGATAGAACAGTCAAAGTCGTGGATAGAAGAGGTAAAATCGTGGATAGAACGAATAAAATGCACGATAGAAGAACCGAAGTGACGGCGCCCGCCCGGAGTCACTTATTTTATTTATAAAAAGAATTTTATCAAAGTGAAACCTTTTCATAGAGATATTGACTCTAAGTATTGAAAGGAGGGAACAGCGTGGAACATGACTTATCGATCGTCAAACAGGCTATTGCAAGGAATAAGGAAGCGTTTGAGCAACTACTTATTCTAGAGGAAGAAAAATTATTTTATACTGCGCTTTCTTATGTTGGTCAAAAAGAGGATGCTTTGGATGCGATTCAAGAAGCAGCGTGTAAAGCCTTTCTAACCGTTCATCAGCTAAAGCATCCAGAATTTTTTTCTACATGGCTGTTTCGAATTTTAATACATGAGTGCTACCGATTACTAAAAAAAGGGAATAAAATCATCCCCTATGAAGAAAGTGAATTATTAAATCGTTTGCAGGAGCAAGAAAATGTTATTGCGAATCCAATCGATTTATCGGAATCCATACAGCAATTAAATCATTCTCAGCAAATGGCCATCATTTTATTTTATTATCACGATTTACCGATTAAAGAGATAGCAGAAGTAATGGAAAAGCCAGTTAGCACTATTAAAACGTATTTGCATCGTGGAAAAAAACAGTTAAAGCGAGAATTAGAAAGGAGTGCAACGTTGAATGAAAAAGCTATTTAATGAAAACGGTACCCCTCCAGAATTCCCAAGAGATGAGGTACGATCAGCGATTACAAAAGGAATCCAACAAGCAGAGGAGCAAATAAATATGAGTCAAGCCCCTATTCAAATGAAAAGAAGAAGTATACGTAAACCGTTATTATATGTAGCAAGTGCGGCAGCAGCATTTTGTATTATGGTAGGTTCAGCCGCTTATGTATCACCAACATTCGCAAGTACATTATCACAGCTACCAATCGTCGGGTCGGTATTCAGTAACTCTGGCTTCCTTGGGCTAGAACAGGCAAATGAACAAGGGTTAACAAGCTCTATTGGAGAAAAACATACAATTAACGGTATATCCGTAACAATAGATGAAGTCCTTTATGACGCGTCGAATATTACGGTCGGACTTACAATTGATTCTGAAAAGAAATTAATTGATTATTACTTCGGAGCAGGACCAGACTTTACTATAAATGGAGAAAACCCAGAAGTGACTTCTGGTGGCTATGGTGAAAAAGCTTTAAGTTCAACCGTCCGTACAGGCATCGCAAGATTTGAAGTAAAGGATGACATGCCGGATTCATTTGAAATGGGCTTAATGCTAGAAGGGGAAGAGGGGGAAAAATTTGAATTCACAGTTCCTGTCAAAAAGATTGCGGATATTATTTATGTTCCGATTAATCATCAGCAACAAGCAGAGGACATTCAACTAGATGTGTCTAAAATTTCATTCAGCCCATCAGGTATAGCCCTTGACTATAAAGCTACCGAAAAGGGAACAATTAATAATGCTCAAGTAGGCGCATCGTTTATAGAATTCCGTATTACCGATCAGAATGGCAAGGAAATTACATCGCATTCAGGTGGGGGAGAAGGTCATTTCGATAATGGAGTATGGAACTTTAGTAGCACCAAGTCCTTTGACCCGATTTCAGACGGTGTTCAAAAATTAACGATTACCCCTTATTTATCACTTCCTTCAGGCGGAGGTGGTGTTGAAATTGATAAGGATGGTGTAGAAACTGAAATACCATTTGATCCGTCATCACTAAAAGAAGTGAAGTTCCAACCATTTACCGTAGAAGTACCAAAGCAAACTAAATAAACAGTCAAGCGCCAAATACAACCTTTGTATTTGGCGTTTATTTTATGTTAGGTTATAGGGAGCAAGTGTAATGAAGGAGCGAATATATTGAAGATTTTTACATACAAGCAACCAGCGGCAATCGAATCAACAGAGTTAGTAGCAATCGTTAATGAAGCGGGGGAAGTATCGTCTACTGTGCAACGTGTTTATTCAAACGGATTGAAAAAGGCGTTTGACCGCACGATGGACTTTCGTTATTTTGTACGTTTTGATGTGAGCGATGTCGCTGGTCAGGCTATTTTTACATGTAAGAAGATGTCGCGACGTGGGCGAGTGCATTTTCGAGGGAAGGATTTTGTTACAGGCAAAGATTATATGGTTGCCTATGATGGCTGGCAAATAATGATTCCTGATTTAATCATCACGGATGGAGCTCAACAAATAAAACTGAACAAGGAAATGGAGGATTGGTCAGTATTTACTCTTGATGATCAACCGATTGCTCGTTGGCAGGCAGTTTTTTGTGAGACACATTTTGAGATTACGCTGCAAATAGAAGATAACAGCCCTATACAGCATGAAGCCTTTTTTATTGCGATTGGACAGGCCGTGTTGTTTGTAGGAGCGTAATTGTTGGCAGATGTCGATAAATTTGAAAAAGCGTCCGATAAACTGAAATAGTTGGGCGATAAATCTAAAAAGTTAGGCGATACAACAAAAATATAATGCGATAAATGACAACAGACCCTCTACTATTTTAGAGGGTCTGTTGTCATTCAAATATCAATCATTTCATTTGCTAATTTCTTCCGACTAATCCAGTATCCTTGCAGCGTAAAGACAATGAGCGTCGCGGCTAAAAAAACGATGCTCGTCACACTTAATGTGAAGAAGTCATAGTACGTCGGAGCTCCTTCGTCAATAAAGCTCAACATTCTCGTTAACGCTAATCCAAGAATTGTTCCAACTACTAGCCCGTATAACACAAATGATAACACTTGCGTTAAAATCAGCTTGACTAATCCGCTCGGGGAAAGACCAATTAGTCGTTGAATCGCATAATCGCCACGTTTAGAATAAATGGAGTGAAGCAATGTTTGCAATACGCCAAGGCAAGTAGCGGTAATTAAAATAACGAAGACGCCAACAAAAAGGCTCCAGCGCTGGAAGATCATTTCATCGTTTTGCTCGATAAATGTCTCTTTATCAGTAATTTTTAACGCAGGCCAGCGCTCCTGTAAGAAAGCAAGGTCTGCTAATGCCTGCTCTGTATCATCTGCTTCCACCATGATGTCTGTAATTTTAGTTGAATCTGATACTATAAAAGAGGACCAATCGACAAATAAATCTATATATTCTTTATAAGAATCAAGGGCTATATCAACGACTATTAATTCACCAATTGGCGCTTCCTGTTGAAGTGTTTCATTAAATGTCCCTGCCATTATATGATCACCAACAGCTAATTGATGTTTTTTGGCAAGTCGTTCTGTAATGATCACCCCATTTTTTAAATCTCCTTCAAAAGCATCAAGCTTTTCTAATTGGACGTATTTTTCAACATCAATGGCCTCGAAATTACTACCTTCCCAGCCATTGTCACCTTCAAGCACTATATAAGGTGCGTTACTTCGTTCATAGGCATAGGACACGCTAGGCAATGCCTCAATTTCTTTAATCAAAGCTGGTGTAATAGTTGGATCTTCTAATTCATTATCAATTTTAATAGATGTTTCATATTGAGAGTTTATATATCGATATGAGTTTTGCTGATTCGTTTTAAATAAAGAGCTACCGAATATTAAAATGACCATTAATCCAACAATACTAAGCACAATGGGCATATTTTTTCGCACCTGTGGCATGAGCTGCTGACACGCTAAGTATGCTTCTTTGCCAAGTACAGCACGAACGGGCTTCAAGGAAATTTTGAATAGTACTGTAAAGAGATACGGCATGATATAAAGTAAAATCCCACAGACGAGTAATGTGCCGATTAAAATCATGAGTGCCCCTTTGCCATTACTTGTCCCTACTTGATAAGCATTCGCAAATAAGAATAGGGATATGAATGCAACGATGCCCACAACAATCGTTTTCCATTTTGTCCAGCGTAAACTTAAATTTTCATTTTCTATGGCGATTTGTAAAGGTAATAGACTAGCGCTTTTATGAACTTGCCATTGTGTGATTAGTTGCAGCAATAAAAAACTGGCAACTGCAATCACGATAACAAAGATCATCGGTAAGTCAGTTTTTGCGTCTGGCATTTTCATCAGGGTAATTAGCTGTGGTAGCCAACTTTTTATCACTAATAAACTGACAGATATCCCTAGCAATACGCCAAAGCCAATGATGCTAGATAATTGCAATTGTACTATGCGTCTTACTTGCTTAGTGGATGCGCCAAGTGCACGTAATACCATAAGCTGTTCTTTAATTTTGTAAAATAATAGCTGGAACGTTGATAGTAGTAAGACACTAGAAATAAGTAAGATAAAGAATGACAATACAATTATAAAAATTATTAATGCTTGTAAATTTTTCTTAATTTCATCGTAGTCGCTCATGATATCGACACGTAATGTGTCATCTAACTGTTTCAAATCCGCACCAACTGCGGTTGTAATATTGTCGTTTTCCGTTTTAATGAGGGCAAACATCCCTGCAGTTTGTGCATCACTATTATCCATCCACGTTTTCAACACATCATTTTGAATCAGGATTAAATTAGGACTATCTGTGCCTTTTAGAGGTGGAAGGATTTCTTGGATCGTAAAGGTACCTGTTTCTGCTTCAGTGGAGTTTCCGACTGTTTTATTGAACGTAACGTTTAATGTATCTCCGACATCCTTGTGGAAGAGACGGGCCATATTTTCGGTAATCACAACATCTTCCGGTTCAAGATTCACATTAAAATGATAGCGGCTTTTCACTAAGTCATCGTTTTCAACACCAACAGTATAAAATGATGTGTTTTTTTCATTTTCAATATTTGTATGAGCTAATGACACACTAGAAACTTTTGTTATTCCAGGCATTGATTCGAAATTTTCGATAAGCTGTGAAGTTAACAGCTTATGCTGATCAGGATTATAACCGGCCAGCAAATCCATTTCGCCATATAATGCTTGTATTTCTTCCTTCATTTGACTATTAGCATTCCATATGTAAACACTCATTGTCATGACAAGGCAAATAGAAATGGTAATAATACTTATACTCGTTAATACATTGGCCCACGCTGCACGAAATAGCTTCAGAGCAATGGTACGCATCGTAAACATTACACATCACCTCTAGTAATCAGCTTGAACTTTGATAAAATGCAATCTAAATCCTCTGCTGTTTGCTTATTTTGATAGGAATCCACAATGGCACCATCATGGAAAAATAATACACGGTTTGCATAAGTAGCGACATAAGGGTCATGTGTCACGAGTAAAATAGTTTGATTCATATTGTTTTGCAAGTTTACTAACAGCCCTAAAATTTCATCTGTCGTATTCACATCTAATGCACCAGTCGGTTCATCGGCCAATAAAATTGGCGGATTTGCAATAATGGCGCGTGCTATAGCTACTCGTTGCTTTTGACCACCAGAAAGCTCATTAGGTCGATGCTTTGCCCATGCGGCAATATTGAGCTTTTCCATTATTTGCTGTACACGCACTTTAATCTCTTTACTTGGCACATCATTAAGGATAAGGGGGAGCGCAATATTATCTTCAACTGATAAATCCTTCAACAGATGGAATGATTGAAAGATAAAGCCGATATTCTCTTTACGGAATTTCGATGCTTTTGGCTCTTTATAAATATCATGCGCTTCCTGTCCAAATAAGAATAATGCACCTTCAGTCGGTTCATCGATGGCACTAATCATATTTAGTAGTGTACTTTTACCAGAACCGCTTGTCCCCATAATGGCCACCATTTCACCTTGATAAATCGTACAATGGATATTTTTCAATGCATTAACCGTATGATGCTTTTGTTGAAAGATTTTTGACATTCCCTCAATACGTAACACTTCGGTTAAACGTCCTTCAGGGATTGGAATCGTATTAATAACTCCTTTCAACGGATTGAACCCATTCATCTATATATGCCCCCTTTAATTGTTGTCGTAAAGCTTGTAAACCTCGGCGAATATGAGTTTTCACTGTGCCCTCAGGACATTGTAAAATCACAGCAATATCCTTTACCGAGTAGTCTTGATAAAAGCGTAATAGTAAAACCGTTTTATATTTTTCCTCTAGCTTGCAGAGTGCATGCCATAAATCTAGTTCTTCTTCGATATATGTAGGTGATGTACTATTGAGATCTTCTAATGTATGTGGTTCGACAAGTTGTACAGAGTTTTTCTTGGCAAGATAGGTTTTACAGCAATTAATAATAATGCGCGTTAGCCAGGTAGAAAAATATTGAGGATCCTTTAATTGAGGTAGGCCCTCATACGCACGGATAATGGTCTGTTGAAAAACTTCTACGGCGTCATTTTCATTTTGGACATAAACATAAGCCATTCGATATAGCTTATGTTGCTCTTGTTCAATGAGTTGATAGAAAGCTTGCTCATCTCCGTTTTGTGCTAACTGTACTAAAGATTGTTGCTTTGTAGTAATGAAAATCGCCTCCTTCCGACTATTAGACTTGGCAAATCATCATTTCGATTCAAGTTTTTTTATTTTATTGGAAATTTAGTGGATTATCACCATAACTTAGGGTTGATTTCCATTCCTCTAATGCTAATCTCCAAGTCTTGAACGAAGATCACTTATATACATAGCATAAGTTTTAATCAACGATTCCCTAAATTTTGGTTTTGTTCTAATTTCGCTATAATACCATTAATAGGTGGAAGGGATGGAGTTTTAAAAAGAAAAACGAAAAATAACTAGCTAGAAGCATTTTAGATAAAGGTACAAGGTGATAAAAATTGCTGTACATAAGATGCGTATTTTCGATCTGCTCTGTTTAGCAACAAGAAAATAGATAGATATAGAAGGAATCTACCTACCTTTACTAGAAGGTCATATATACACAATCATAAAGGGGTGATTCGTTGCGATTAACGAAAGGGATTTCTGGTTTTGATGCAGATCATCTAATCGAACAAGATATGCGTACTTTCCAGTCGATGGTTTATCATTTAGTGACAAGCGAACAACGAGCAAAAGCTGTGCAATTTATCGATCAGCCTCATGTTGTTTATATGCAAGCGGTGATTCAACTGGAGGATGAGCGTTTGACCATTCTCCATCATAGGCTGATGCCTTATATTGCATTTGCTAAGTTTGATGAAGAGCTAAGCTTTCAATTTTTAACAAAAACTCACTTACACAAATATTTTCCGATGCGTAAATGCCTAACAGCTGATACATTAAACACATTATTGACGCAAGATAAGGATTTGCACAGTTTATCTGAGGTGGAATGGAACTATATTTCACACTTTGACAGCAAAACTATAGGGGATGTTATTTTTAACTGTTGGGATTAATTTTTTATTAGAAGGAACAGCTTGATTTTTAATGCTGTTCTTTTTATGTGTGTTAAAAGTACTACTTTTATCGTTCTAGTAGTCCATCTGCTTTATTTTTCAATTCTATAATCTGCTATAAATTACATAAAAATTAACTAGTTATTTCAATTAATATATAAAAAATTCCTGATTCATCCAAGTTCGTCTTTAAAGTGGTAGATTACTATTGGTATTCAAATTATGATAAAGCACATATTTGCATTGGAAAATAAGGAGAATTTGAAATGAATTTTAAGTCTATTAGTAAAAGAATTGTTTTTTCCTTCAGCATTGTTATAGCAATCGTCGTTTTATACATTGGCTACAATTACTATGCAATAAAACAAAGCAACAGCGCGACGGAAGAAATCGTTGATGAAGAATTGCAATTACTAATTGCAGATTATGAACAAGCTCAAACGATTTCGCTCAGAATTGCTGCAGCTAGAGGGTATGTACTTTCTGGCGAAGAAAAGTATAAGAAGATTTTTGAAGATACTGTAAAGCATGCTGTTGAGAACGAACAAAAGCGTTTAGAAATTACAAAGTCAGGAGATTTCGGCAAAATTGCGGAAATGGCGAAGGAATGGAATAGCTATGTTGAAAAAGAGGTATTTGATGTTTATGATCGAGGTCAGAAGGAACTAGCAACGAAAAATTTAGCTTCTATGAATGAAAAAGTGACGGAAATACGTGAAGGCTATGAAGGATTAGCCGAGCATCGTAAGCAATCGATTAATGCGACTGGCGCAGACATTATCAGTGCAGGAAACACTAAGCAGCTGATTGGTATCATCGTTGGTGTTATGATTGTTATCGTTTCTATCCTGATTGCATTGTTAAGTGCTCGACTGATTTCTAGACCAATCATCGCTGTGACAAATCGTATGCAACGAATTACTGAAGGTGACTTAAGTGAGCCTGCACTTGTTGTGAAATCCAAAGATGAGGTAGGACTGCTTACAGAAGCGACTAATAAGATGTCCGATATTTTGAATCGATTATTAAAGCAAATTCAAACCGTTTCTAATGACGTAGCTGCGCATAGTGAAGAGCTTATGCAATCGTCGACAGAAGTGAAAACAGGTACGGAACAAATTGTTGATACAGTTACTGAAATTGCAAGTGGCACAGAAGTGCAGGCGAGCAATGCATCAGATGTAGCGACAACAATGACAGAATTCACCTTAAAGGTGACAGATGTCAACAATAGTAGTACAGATGTTCAGCAATATTCCCAACATGTTATGGCCTTAACAAAAGAGGGCCAAAGTTTAATGGACGCCTCAACTGCACAAATGAGTTCCATTCATCATATTGTGAAAGATTCTGTTTATAAAGTGGATGAACTGAGTAAACAAACACAGGAAATTTCAAAAATCGTAGCTGTCATACAGGATATTGCTGCACAAACGAATTTACTAGCACTAAATGCAGCAATCGAAGCGGCTCGCGCAGGGGAGCATGGTAAAGGGTTTGCGGTCGTTGCAGACGAGGTGCGTAAACTTGCAGAACAAGTAGCCGTCTCCGTAGATGATATAACAGGCATTGTTCAAAAAATCCAACAAGATTCTAACACGGTAACATCCTCACTAGAAACTGGCTATCATGAGGTCGAAAAAGGCACGGCGCAAATCGCAACTACAAATGAAACATTCAACCAGATTGCAGAGGCCGTTTACGCCATGTCAACGAATATTGATGGCGTGATGACGAAGCTAGAAGAGGTAGTACAAAATACCGTTACGATTAATAAATCAGTGGACGAAATTGCCGCTGTATCAGAACAATCTGCTGCAGGCATCCAAGAAACTTCAGCAACAATCGAACAAGCATCAAGCTCTATGGACGAAATCAAAAATAGTTCAGCCAATTTAGCGGGTATGGCAGAAAATTTAAATGACCTTGTTAGGAAGTTTAAATTGTAATTAAATGTATTGTATTTTGTAGCAATTGAATTATGTAAATCGGTTAAACCAGCAATCGACGAGAAAATCGTGTGATTGCTGGTTTTATTTTATTATGTGGTTTAGGAAGAAGGGTGAAATTTAAGAGTAAATACCTTTATCAAATATAGTATTGTCGCAATAAATAAAAGTTGATCATAAATTATTTATCCAAAAATTGAATAACAGGAAGTTCAATGAGGCTATAAATAATATAAAACCGACAATTAATTTCATGTGTTCATGAATAAGCTTCGATAAGGAGTGTGGAGATGGCGACACTTGTTGTAAAGAGAGGTATTATGTACAAATACCAAAGCATTGGGCAGGCGATTCAAGAAGCAAAGCCGGGAGATTTTATTGAAATCCGGGAGGGGATTTATGAAGAAAGCTTTGAAATTTCCCAAAGGCTTACATTGTATGGAGTAGGAAATGTAATCATTAAAGGTGGCGTGTTTATACGTTATCAAACACTTGTGAATATGCGAAATTTGCGTTTTACGCAAGGGCAGGGTATTTATGTAAAGGGAGATTTACAGCTAGAAAACTGTGTCATTGAGCAGCAAATGGTGCAAACACAAGTAACTGTGAGCTTCGGAAGTTTAATGATGAAAAATGTTGATGTTTTAGCGAGTCCTATCAATCATGTTGGCTTACGTATTGATAATGGTTCGAGTGTTATTCTTGTGGATACGACTATCCAGCATCATAAGAAGGCTCAAATTATGGTGCAAAATAGTGAAATCACTTTGACGAATTGCATGCTGTTGGAAGGGCGAGCGAATGGCATTTATGCAATACGAAATGTGAAAATGGAGTTGGTGGATTGTGAAATTCATGGACATCAAAAGGCCCAAATTGTTGCAGCCTCCAGTTCAATTTCAATGATGAATACGCTTATTCACCAAGGGGAAAGTATAGGGGTCCAGGTTTTTGAGAACACGACGCTATCGATGGATGGCTGTGAAATCAAGCAACATCAAGACACGCATCTAGTTGTTCATCAAAGTGAGTTATTCGTGACGGATTCTATCTTTTCTGATGGAGTGGGAAATGGCCTTTTTCTTGGCGAGAAATCAAAGGCGATATTGTACGATTGTAAGATTCATCGGCATGTGAAATCTCAGTTGTTAATTGAAAATAGTAAAGTGGAGTTTCGTACATGTAGAATAGAAAAAGGAGAGGCAACGGGAGTAACGGTTGTTAATGAAGCAGATGTATCGATGATAGAATGTAATATCCAAGAACACCCGCAATTTCAAATGATTGTTGACGCCAGCGGGCTAATGCTCAATCAGTGTATAATACAAATTGGGCAGGCAGGTGGTATTTATGGCAATGATCACGCTAAGATTACGCTCCAGAATACCATAATTCGAGAGCTCGAAAGTCACCATATTTATATTAACAATGCTCGGCTATTTACTGATAATTGTACTTTTGAACATATTCGTGCGAATGCGATTACTTGTATTGATGCTATTTTTGAAATTGCAAATAGTAAATTTAAAAATTGTTATGAAGGTCCGTATGCAATCGTTTGGTCTGATCAGTCAATGGGCCGTTTTAAGCATTGTACGATTGATGAAGCAGATCGTCCATTTTTAGCGGTGTCCAATCAATCTTTACTTGAGATGGTGTATACAGATCTAGTCACTGTAAAAATTCCCTCTATTGTACAGGGGAAAAGTCAATTATTTATCGAAGGGTATACGAACAAGACATTGTGGAAGAGTGATTCATCGTCGAGAATAGTTTATTTGGCAGCCAATACTAAAACAAAGCACAGTGTAATAAATCAAGCAGAAGCAACCGACATGCAAATACTGGACGAAAGATTACGAATACAAGTTGAAAATTTACAAAAACTTAACATTATTACCTCGACGAATAATGTTAATAAAACAGTATAGTAACCGAATAAAAAAGTAGGATAAGTAGTTTCAATTATTTTGAAATTACTTTTTTTTCTGGGGTAAAAGTACTGTAATAATGAGGTAATTAAATATGATGGATACGTATAAAGACACTTCTTCATTGTTCAGAGCCATTTATATTTGCATGTAAACGGTTTCTTTATAATGTTTTTTACACTGTAGCGCCGAATTATAAAATTCGACAAAAGCACTTGTTATTTTTATAATAGAATTAGTGAATAACAAGTATCGATCTAGGTATTGTATTGAAATTATTATTAAATAACAATGTTTTTTTGCAGAGGTTAAAATTTTATTATATTTAAGTAGATTTTGGATTGTTTAATTTGTATATGTTATCTTATAATCAGGGGAAAAAGTTCATGGAATGCTTTACTAGTTCGTTGTTTTAGAAATATGAATAATGATTGTAAAATAATAATTGGATGAAGTAGAGGTGGAAAAGGAATGTTTGGGCTGACAAAAGAAGAGATTATGTTAATGCTTGAGAAGGCAGGATTAGAGGAGATACAAAAAAATGCAATTGCGGACATCCTGCATCTTAACAATTTGCGAATCGAGCAACAACTTGCATTTATTATCCATTTAGTAATGGACGAGCGCGAAAGAAGTATTGCTAACAATACATATTTAAATTAGAAAATGTTGTAGGATAAGTAGCTATCTTTTTTACATAAACCATATAGTTTGTAATCGAATGACAAGCTGTGTGAAAAATAATAAACCTTTAATACAATTATATTATCCTACTTATAGATGAATAAAATCACAAGTGCTATTTCATAAAAGCACTTGTGATTTTTTTTAACATTAATCTCCGTTATGAATGGTAAAATTTGAAACTTTTTTATTTTTCAGAACGTAAAGAGATTAGATAGAAAAGAACGGGGAGGGGAGTAGTTTGAAGCAAGCGTTAATGATACTTGATATTCAAAATGATTACTTTAGTGACCAAGCGAGAATACCTGTAGCAAAGCATCAAATTGAGCCAACTTTAAATAGCATAAATGGCCTAATAAAAGATGCTGAAAAATCAAATGTTCCAGTTATCTATATTAGTAATGAGTTTGAGCGAACGCATGTACTTTCGAATCTTTTAAGAAAATTCACAGCTTTAAAAGGAAGTAAGGGTGCTGAATTGGATGAACGATTATTAAGAGTTGAGGGTATGTACTTTTCAAAAAATAAAGCGGATGCATTTAATAATCCCAGCTTAGTAACTTATTAAAAAAATAATGAAATAAACGAATGTATAGGAACGGGGATTTTATCTTTATTCAGTAGGTGTTCAAACACCTACTAAATAAAGATAAAGCCTCCAGCGGATGTCACGGATTTTGAAAGGAGTGAATTGTGCGTACACAATTCAAAATCCGGACGCAATTACGCCAAGGCGAAATTGATAGAAGGCTGTGTCACAGCAACGGTGAAAGGGGCTCTAGCTAGAAATTTTGCTGTAACGATTAATCGAACAAGCTAAACAACCACGAGGATTCATAGGCTCATTGATGTTACGAATTATGAATAAGGCACATAGCGGTATGAATACTTGGCTCATGAAACAGGAAGCTGTAAATGATGGTGATATTGTGCTAGATATTGGATGTGGAGGTGGAAAAACACTTCAATCCTTATCGAAAATGAATCCAAGTGGTAAAATCTATGGTATAGACTTTTCCGCGTAGGCGGTTAAAGATTCTACGAAATCCAATCAAATGGATGTGGCCAATGGAAAAGTGATCGTAACGCAAGCAAGTGTTTCAAGCATTCCGCACAAGGATAAGTTTTTCGATACGATTACAGCGTTCCAAACGCATTATTTTTGGCCGGATTTAGCAAATGATGTGAAGGAAGTATTTAGAGTGTTGAATGACGATGGGAAGTTTATCATCATTTCGGAGCTCTATAAAATTAATTATCATATGAAAGCTTATAAAACTAAGCCTGAAATCAAGCAGTTGTTTGAAAGTGTTGGGTTTCAAACTGTTACTATACGAGAAAACACGCAAAAAGGTTGGCTTTGTATTACAGGAATTAAATGAATCGTAGTAAATGGAGGATATATCAATGAAAAGATGTGAATGGGTCAAGCAAGATGAGCCTTTATATGTTGAATACCATGATAAGGAATGGGGTATCCCTGTCCATGATGATCAGCATTTATTTGAGATGCTCTGTCTAGAAGGGGCACAGGCGGGTCTTAGCTGGTGGACGATTTTACAAAAGAGAGAGGGCTACCGGGCAGCTTTCGACCAATTTGATGCATCGAAAATCATTCTCTATACGGAGGACAAGCTACAGGAGCTTAGACAGGATTCTCGCATTGTACGAAATAAGCTTAAAATTGCTAGTGTTGTAACGAATGCTCAAGCCTTTCTACGTATACAGGAGCAGTATGGTTCCTTCTCTCAATATATTTGGGACTTTGTAGACCATCAGCCGATTATCAATGAATGGTCGTCCATTGCAGACGTACCTGCTACAACAGAAATTAGCGAACGTATGAGCAAGCAATTAAAAAAAGATGGTTTTAAATTTGTTGGTAGTACGATTTGCTATTCATTTATGCAGGCAACAGGAATGGTAAATGACCATGTCGTCGATTGTTTTTGTCGCAGTGAAGGTGATAACTGATGAAAGTTGAGGATATTAAGGCTCAATTAGTAAGGCAAGCAACGATCTTTGAAACGGGTGGTATTAGACCTACACATGACCTGCTAGAAAGTTGGATTGGCTTTGTGGGATGGTCATTGCCTGCAGAGGAGTGTCCACAAGGGTTTCAGCCACTTGCTACATTATTTTTAAAGGAGCTTCCTTATGTACCGACATCGCTTCAACATATTGAGCTGCTAACGTTATTTATGAATGAAGAAATATTTGATCACCTGATAGAAGATGATCTTAGCTGTTTTTTTGAAATAAGAGCATATACTTCTCTAGAAGGTTTAGTCCAGCAAAATTGGCAGCATGACCGAATTCGAGCTTTCCCACTTATTCCGAAATGGATTATCAATGATTATCCGACATGGGATGGGGGAGGGATTCCGTCTGATGTGGAGGATGAAATTTTGAGGCTAGAACACGAGGAGGATGTTGAGTACTTCGATGATATCGTTGAAGAAATATACGCCGTCCATAAAATTGGTGGCTATCCAGCTTTTTGCCAAAGTGGTCGTGATTACGGTGAGGAATTTCCGTTTGTACTCCAAATTGCCTCAGACGAAAAGGCGTATTTTAATATCGTCGATAATGGGAATTTCTATTTCTTTTTTAATCGTGAGTTAAATGAATGGCGTGTACATTGCGATTTTTATTAGCGGTAAAATTATTTTCACGTACAAACAGCAATGCTACAGTGCTGGCATGATGAGGAGGAATGAAGATGAGGAGACATACTTCAGAAGTTAGAAAAGTAAAGAAGGTGAGAAAAATGGAAAACAAAACAGTCATTAAGAGTGGTATTAGTTTTGGCTCGGTATTGGCGATTACTATTTCTTGGAGTGTCAATCATTCGATCATTTGGGCCATCATACATGGTTGTTTAAGCTGGCTATATGTCATTTATTACGCGATATTTAGATAGAATCCAATCAAAGAAGCGCAAATACGGAACCTGACACTGTGCAATTGTTTATCGATACATTGCATTGTATACATACAATAACGAATGTGTACCTCGTTCATAACTTTGGAGCATTTAGCATAAATAACTAAGTGCTCTTTTTTTGATGAAAAGCTCATATTCAGAAAGATTACTAACATCTTTCCATGTATCGTAGAAGAAAGGTTGATAGGATGACACATCAAGTAACCGCCAAAAGCAATTTTGATTTTAATGCTTCTGGCGTTGATGAAATATTACAAAATGTAGCGTATATATTATCTACTTTCGTAATTTCTTGCCCTTTGTACAGAGATTTTGGTTTTAGACTAGACACTCTTCCACCTTTCCAGCTTGCCATAAGACGAAATACTGCACGTCTTTTAGAAAGCATTCAACGTTTTGTGCCACAAGTTATCGTTATAGATGTAGATTATCTAGGAGATGCATATGTAGGAAAACTAGAACCAGTTGTGAAAGTTATCGTTAATAAATAAATTTTTAGGTGATTTTTATCCTTTACAACAAATTTGCCAGGTAAATTAAATGGTAGCCTGGCAAATTGATAAATATCATTTCGATAAGTGCTGTGCATAACAGGAAAATGGGATAAATTCATGATTTAAAAAGAGAAGCGTATTCTATTAAAAAGGTGAAATGGAGACAATATATGAGAGGGTTCATAAAAAGTCTTTTTATTTTATTTTCCGTGATCGTAATAGCTGCTGCCTTGATTAAGTATAATCAACCTTCAATTGAAAGACCCATTCAAAAATATCCCAATACAAATTATAATGAAGAAGTTGGTGAAAAATTACAAAATACGAATTTTACAAAAAAAATTATAGTAGCGTTACGAGCAGCAGGCTATTATCCAGATAGTACGATTGGCTATTTAATTGAATCACCAAACAATCAAGTAATCACTATACCATTACATAATTTAGATAAATTAGAAAAGAGTACAGAAAGCGAAATCCAACATATCGTCAATAGTATTGCGGAAACAAATGATCTTCAGCTGTTTATCGTTAATGTCAGACTGATTGATAATTCATTAACAACAAGTAAGAATGGTTAAAGACCTCTAACAAGTTACAGAAAAATTGTGTGCTATAATCAAGAAAAGAGGTGATTATTCTGAGAATTTTAGTTTTAGGCGCCACTGGACGCGTTGGTAGCCACATTGTTTCCCTAGCTTTACGTGATGAACATAGCGTTACAGCTTTAGTTCGTACCCCGAATAAGCTAAACCTAAATGATGAAAATTTACAGATTGTACAAGGAAATGTATTAGAAAAACAAGATATCGAAAATGTCATGGCGAATGTTGATATTGTGATCAGTGCATTAAACACGGATGGCACCCATACATTAACCAAAAGTATGCCGCTAGTTCTTGAAGCAATGGAAGAGCTGCATGTAAAAAGAATTATAACGATTGGAACGGCGGGAATTCTACAAAGTCGTCTGACACCTAGTGTATTACGTTACCAATCGAGTGAGTCAAGAAGAAAAACGACCTTTGCAGCAGAGGAGCACCATAAGGTCTATCAGTTATTGAAGAAATCAGACACTGATTGGACAATCGTCTGTCCTACATACTTACCAGACGGTGAATACACGGGTACCTATCGCATTGAACAGGACTTTTTACCGGATGGTGGGGGAGAAATATCTGTAGCAGATACGGCAGAGTTTGCCTATCAACAAATTCTGAGTAAGGAATATGTAAAATCACGTGTAGGTATTGCGTACTGATTATTGTAAGAAGTAGATAAAAAGAGTTTTAAAAAGTCAATAGGTGTGGATATGCGTTAATCGAAGTAGGATTAACGCTTTTTTGTTGTTAAGGTAATGTTTTTGGTATGAACTTGAAATCTGTTGAAAACAATTGCACATATAAGATAATCGATTAAGAAGGATTTTTAGGATGTTTCTGGAATATGTACACTTAGAAATGCGATGTATGGAAGACAATAAGGAGTGAAAAATATTTCTAATCAAAAAAGAAGATTGCCTAATATTGTGACTATCTTTTTAATTTTTCTCTATTATGGTGTGTTTTTATTATTGTATCTTCAAGGTGTAATTGGTGGAATTTCTTTTGTTGCTATACTATTGATTAATTTTATCATCTTATTAATTGTTCGCATTTTACTTAGAAAAAAATATATAAAAGAAACATCACGCTTGCAATTTCCATGATGTTCTTGCTGTTTTGTTTCGAATTACCACTTATATTTTATGAAGGAACTTCGCATGTTGCATACATATACAAAGAGCCATTACATGCCAGGGATACTGAAATCTATTTAATAGGGGTAGAGAGAGTAGATTTTCAATATATGGAGAGCATTCAATCTGTTGAAAATCTGTTAATTAAACAACAAGTTCCTTTTTTAGATGTTGCTGAAATTACGAATTTAGAAATATACGCGAGCAAAAATAAACAAATATTAAAGTGGCTTCATCTTCAGAAAAATGAAGGAGATGAAATGAAAGAAAACGTGATTCATTATCTAGGTAAAGAAGATGAACATATTAATGATTTTATTAATCAGGATAATATTGGTGGAAATAGTGCTGGCTTGGGGCTAGCACTAACAGGACTCATTTTGCGAGGCGATTTCCAAAACAACGTAGCAATTGCAGTGACAGGCGCAATAAGCGAGAACGGTGACGTATTACCGATAGAGGTACTAAAAGAAAAAATTCTAATCGCAGAAAAATACGGTTTACCTTATCTGATTATTCCCACTAAAAATGCAGAAGAGGCAGCACAAATTCAAGAGGAGCAAAAAATCAACGTAAAAATTTTGCATGTGTCTCATATCGATGAAGCTGTTCAACTAATAAATGAGATGAATGGTAAAAATAAATGAAGAGAAACGATCATAACTCTAAATAAGCAATAATACTATTTTTCTGGTTATATGAGTAAAAAAACAAATATCGTATTTTTCCGTTAATTATCTATGAAATGAAAACTAAACGTCAACGAACTCTATGGTTTCAAGTTATGAATTAAGGTCACCTTTAATAATAGAAAGGTGACCTAAAAAGGTATTTCTTTAAATGATCAATAGTAGGTAGATAGTTTTCGGTGAAATCGGTAACTGTATCATGAATGAACATGATTCATCTCCTTTCCAGTAAATCAGCCCTCAGATAGAACTAAATAATGTTTTACCACATTGTCATATTTCACAATTAAAATATCATCACGTTCTTTTGCTTTGCGCCAATCGGTAAATGGTTAGCTGTACCATTTTTAAAATCCTCAGCTTTAGTGGCACTAAATTGTATGTCACCAATATATTGATCTTCATTCATTTCAAGTTCATCGATCCATTCTATTTCAGTCTGAAAAATATTACCTTCCCATTGAAAAATATCTGCTTGGTTGTTCAATCTTAAAGCTTCAGCTGCGTCAGGTTTTTCAGAAGTAGAAGTATCTTCTGTGCCTGTTTCATTACAAGCAACTAAAAATAAACTAAACAATACTACAATTAATAAAGAGTCTTTCTTCTTCGATATATCACCCACTTCATTCAGTCGGAGGAAATCCACAACTTTATTCAAAATTACTCATACGAACAATTATTTGATATGGCATGCAATGGTGTAATTTAATGAAAGAAGATCTCTTTCTACAATGGGTTCTCCACCTGCTTTTAGACACCTTTCACTAGCCAAATTAATTTCCTGTTGATTAAAATATGATTGCACCCCAGTTAAAAACACTACGCCAAAAACAAGTAATAGACCAATTTTTAAAAATGGCCTTTTCATTTTATCGCTCCTTCTTTTGAACATGAAGTTCTCTACATCAATACCAATGAATCCTTAACTCCTAGAAGTCACACAACTATTAATTACCGTTTTATGGTGATGGCTATTATTTACAGTTTAATGGAAGAACAAAGGGAAGTACATATTACATAATTCCTTAAAACGTTAAATGTTTCTGTTGTTAAAGTATGAAATTAGGAAACGGGAAATGAATAGAGAAGGTTAATTGACATGTTGTATACATTTGTATACACTTTAAATGTAGTCGAGATTGTATACAAATGTATACAAAGAGAGGAGGATAAATTTGAGAAGTGAAAAAATGAAGGAGTTTAGAGAAGAGGGACGTCATCGAGGGGGACGTCACAGAGGAAGAGATGGCTCTCATCACCATGGTCCTAAAACTTTCCGTCGTGGAAGAGCTATTGCCTTTTTAGAGATGATGAATTTAAAGCGTGCAACGATTAAGCAACAATTAGAGCAACCAGAGTTTCAATCGATTCAGCCAATATTAGTGGGGGAATTAAAAGCCATTGATATGGTCATCAATGAATTCAGTCAATTATTTGAAATACATGAAAGTGAAACGCTGGATACACCCGACAATCAACAGGATGAAAAATCTATAAACCATGATGAAGAAGGGAATAACCTAAATGAAAACAATTAATACTTACATTGATTCAGTGTTTCAAACGCAGGACTCTATTTTAGAGGAGGTTATTACATCCATTGAAGAAAACGGGATGCCCGCCATTTCTGTCTCTGCTTCTTCTGGAAAACTTTTAACAATGCTTGTCTCGATGACTGGCGCTAAAAACATTCTTGAAGTAGGGGCTCTCGGGGGCTATAGTGGTATTTGTCTTGCTAGAGGGTTCGGCAGTGATGGGAAATTAACTTCGCTAGAACTAGAGGAAAAATACGCGCAGTTAGCTTACAGTAATTTATCGAAAGCAGGTTTTGCTGAACAAGTGACCTATATGACGGGACCTGCATTGCAAAGCCTCGAAAAGCTAGAGCAGGGCAATGAGCGATTCGATTTTTTCTTCATCGATGCTGATAAGGATAATTATGAAAATTATTTAAATTACTGTGTGAAGTTAGCAAAACCGGATGCGATTATCGTTTCGGATAATGTCCTTGCTAATGGAAGTGTGGCAGACCCAAATGCCCAACCAAAACGTTATACGGAATTAATGAAGAAATTCAATATTGCAGTAGCAAACCACCCTCAATTAGAGTCGATTATTATTCCAATCGGTGATGGTATGACACTTTCAAAAGTGAAGAAGTAAGCACCATTTTGTTTCGAAGGCACTGACGTACTACATGTTAGTGCTTTTATTGTTTTATAATTTTACTAGTCTACAAGTATAAATAATTGAGTATCCACCCGGCAATCCCAGTAATAATTCCAACTATAATTAAAATAAGCCCATGCTTTTTCTCATGATAATCACTTCTTAAAACAACGCCCATACAAATGGCCATAATACCACAAAACAATTGAAAAAAGACAAGTGCAAACGAAGCGTTTAACCAACCAATTAGTATGAGTAGGGATTTATAGTTCTTTTCAGTGTCCATACACATTCCTCTTTTCGTGTTATGTATATATACATTTTATTGGAATGTTTTATTGAAAATACATGATTTAATTTGGATATTATCAATAGTGTATAAAAAAGGGGAGCCACGATAAGTTAGGGTTTCAATAAAAAAAGACTGCAATCAAACTTAAGCTTGATTGCAGTATAATATGAAATTAACGTATTTGATAGTATGCTTAAAGCAGAGGGGGGCCTCTCTTATTTAATTCAATCTTAAATGTACTATAGGATAAGGGCGACCTGAACTATCTGTTGGATCTTCACTGACAATTGTGAAACCATTTTTGAAATAAAACATCTTTGCATTTTCATTGTCTTTATTAACATCAACAGACCTTACATTAAAATCTCTAATAAGTTGTTGTATTATTTGTTTTCCATAGCCTTTTCCAATTTCAGCAGGTTCTAAAAATAGCATTTCTAAATGCTGATGATTGGTACCTGAAAAACCTATCAATTCATTTTCCACAAACCAAAGTCTTACATCAAGATGTGGGAAATACATAGGGATTTCCTTTTTAATGTCTTCCTTATCTTTTAAACTTAAAAAATCATGGGTTTTGATAACGGATCTATCCCAAAGATTTATAATAGTTTCATAGTCATTAGTTGTTGCTTGTCTGTTTTTCATAATGTTCTCTCCTTTTTCTCTTCAAGTACCACGCTCCTTTCTCTTTTTTTTTTGAAGATTTTAGCGATATAGCACCAATCTATATAAAATTTCATTTTTAATCTCCTCCTAAATTATGGGGTTTATTCTTATGATTTTATGTAACGAAAATTGTAACATATGGAAATAGGAGAAACAAAAAATATAAAAGGGCCACCACAATAGTAGTGACCCTTAGTATCAAGTCAGGAGGTGTAAGGCTAAATTAGCTTTACACTACTATTTATATGATGTAGAAGAAATTAAAGTTAGTTTTGTGCCTGCAAGCTAGATTTATTTTTAAACTTATTTCAGCAGATGTCCAAACACCCGTTGAAATAGAGGAACTCAGTCAAAAAGCGACACGTCCTGTGGCATTATCGAAATCGTGTCGGCTTAGCACAAAGCTGATTCCGGACGCAATTGGGTGAGGCATAATTGATAGGATACCACTATCACAAAATCCTAGACTTAACTAATTTTAGTTCCGTTTGGTACAGATTGGTCAGGCGTTAATAAAATCACATCTCCTTCTACCGGAACGCCACCAATTACTAAAACTTCAGATTTAAAACCTGCTACACGACGTGGAGGAAAATTAACGATTGCTACTACTTGCTTATGAATAATTCCTTCTGGTGTATAGTGTTTAGTAATTTGTGCAGAAGATTGCTTGATGCCGATTTCTTCCCCAAAATCAATTTTCATTTTAATGGCAGGTACCCTTGCTTTCGGGAGTTCCTCAGCTTGGATCACAGTACCAATTCTAATATCAAGATTCATAAAGTCTTCTATAGTGGCCATAAAAAATACTCCTTTATTTAATTTTCAATTTGTATAAATTCTTGTAAATTCTTTTCGATGAAATTATTTATTTTTTCTATAGTAGTTGGATAAATATTTTCGAATATTACATAAAGCAATTCAAATGATGCATGGAGCTCTTTGTTATGATTTAATTCATCACGAGTAATAGAAAAATTCTCTAATGTAATAGGGTGATTATGTCGTTTTAGTTCTTGTTCTATTCTCTCAAGGAGTAAAATAAAGGGTTCATCATCAAAATACTTAAAACATGCTTTGATAGCTGTCCAACTTTTAGGTTGAGCCATGAAATAAGCACTCCACCAATAAAATTCGATAAGAGATTCACTAATATGAGTATAATAAACATTAAACATAAATAATGCTCGTTGGCCTTCTGTGAGTCCCTCATAAAAATGTTCTTTCACACCGATATTCGCTTCGTCGGACATTCTTACCTTAAAATTATTAATAAGTGGCTCGAAGCACCTTTCACATAAAGTGGAGCAATTGAAATCAAAATCCTCTTCCTTTACCTTTATTATCAAAATAATCACACTCCTTCCAAATAATATAACATTATGGCATGGAATGTGCAGCGTTATTTACATACATTTTGGATTGTTATTAGTTTTGTATACTGCTAAAAGGGCAAAAATTAAAGCATTAGTTTTAGCCTCAACAAATAAATTTATTGTAAAAAAATGGTTAAAATATTTGTGGCGTTGTATAATTAAGTAAAAACTAAACAGAGCGGAAGTGGGAAGAAATGAAACAAATTATTGCATTAGGAGGAGGAGGCTTTTCAATGGAGCCTCAAAATCCTTTATTAGATACATATATTTTACGGCAGTCTAACAAAGCTAATCCTAAAATTTGCTTTGTCCCTACTGCAAGCGGAGACTCGGAAAACTATATTGCAAGTTTTTATTCTTTTTTTGACTCACAACCATGTATTCCGACGCACCTATCACTTTTTTCTCCACCTACGCGAGATTTAGAAAGTTTTATTATGGAAAAGGATATCATTTATGTTGGGGGAGGAAATACTAAAAATCTTTTAGCTTTATGGAAGGAATGGTCGTTAGCTAGCATTTTTAAAACTGCTTGGCATGAGGGAATTCTTTTAACAGGTATTAGTGCTGGCTCAATTTGTTGGTTTGAGGAAGGAATAACAGATTCATTCGGTGGAGAGTTAGAGCCGATAAAATGTTTAGGGTTTCTTCCAGGTAGTAATTGTCCTCATTATGATGGAGAAATCAATCGAAGACCAGCTTATCATAATTTGGTGAAAGCGAATAAACTCTCATCTGGAATTGCCGTTGATGATGGAGTAGCCGTTCATTTTATCGATCGAGAAATTCATAAAATCGTTAGTTCAAAACCAAATGGTAAAGCATATAAGGTCTCGTTGGATAAGGGTATCAATGAGGAAGAGTTAAATGTAGAATATCTAGGAAATTTAGATAAATAGTATAATACTTTCAAAGATCATTTCAAAGAATAAGCCTATTTTTCGAAGATATTATTCTTACTTTTCTGAAATTCAAATTTTTATTCGAAACAAAATAGGGTAATCAAACGTAAAATAAGAAGAGGGGGGATTTGAATGAAATATGTATTAATCGGTGTTTTCTTAACATTGTGCGGTGTTTTCATATAGATGATTTTGTGGGGAATGGAAAAAATGTATTTAGTTCCAGGTATAGTTGGCTGTATTTTCATTGTAATTTCAATGGTTTTTTCAGGCTCCATGGCCAGTGGGGATCGGATGAGGGCAAATTTTGCTACCGAAACTACAGAACATCGAGACGAACGTCATAAAATCACGATAAATTCCTTATACATGGCTTTACCAAATATTATTGTTGCGGTTTTATTTTATTATTTAAATTAATGATCAAGATTTTTGGAACCTTTAGTAATATGAAAAAAGCCTCTAATGAAGTTGTAAATCAAAAATAAAAGGTCACTCGGACAAAAGTGACCTTTTTGTTTAAACTGTAGTATGTTAGGCTGGTAAGTTATCCTACTATTACTATTGATGTTATTTAGCAATAGAGAGTATGGAATGATTGAATGTAACAATGATAATTAGCATTAACTTTTATTATTAAAAATCAGATTAGTAGTAGAAAACTTCATTAATAATTCATGAATGTTGCTCCGACAATAATTAAAAGAATAAAGAGGACAACAATTAGTGCGAATGCTGAGCCGCCGCCGTAACCACCGCCGCCACCGCAGCCGTATCCGCCGTAACCACCGCCATATCCTCCGTAACAGCCACAGTTACCATAATTTCCACCTTGGTAGTATCCCATAAAATATCCCTCCCTTCTACAACCTATAATATGTTCATGTGTAGAAAGGAGGGGAGGTATTCATCTAGATTTTACTCAAATTCGTTTTAAAAATAGGAAAATTTATCATGAGGAATTACTCCAGAAAAAGGGCCACCAACGCTAAAGGTTCCTCGGATTTTTGACGTTTTTTGCACATTACATATGATATTTAAATAAAAAACATTTTTATAGAATAATAAAATTGAAACCGTTACAAATTTCAACCGTATATATTAAGGAAGATTTTCGGAGGTGTTTGTACTATGACATTTATCGGATGGGCTATACTAACTTTTTCAATTGTATGTTACTTACCTTTTTTTATATGGCTTTCTGCTAGTTATCTTAGAAATGGTGATCAATCAAAAAGAAAAAATAACTATTGGTTATTTTTAATGATAGCTGGATTATTAAATCCATTGAATTTATTTTTGTTTAAGATGAAAGATACATATTTCTTGGCAGTAATAGTCATTATCATTTTATTATCGAGCTTATACATGTTCTTCATCGTTCGGCAAGATAAAAGAAAAGCGATGGAATGATTAGCGAAACGTTTGAAAAAAATATTGCTACAGTACACAAAAAAGTATTCCCTTGAATGTAGACAAATTCAAGGGGATATTTAAAAAATCTTGAAAGTTCTTCGCTATCTAGAGGATTCGATTTTACCTCTGCTTTTTAAAATTGTTTCTGTTCTAATACCCGCGTTGAAAACAGACACTATCATAATAAAGAAAAATAGAATTTGAATGAACCTATCTGCTGTCCAATAGCCTAAATAATTCATAAATACAAGGATGACAAATAAAATAGCAGAAACAATGGGGGAATAAAGGTGTAATTTACGAAACATTTCATTTCCTCCTTTTTATGTTAATAAACTATATTCTAAGGTTAACATAAAAGGAGCCTAAGAAAGACTCTTTCTAAAGTGGTTTATTCATTATTTGTTTCAAGACCAAAGTTGCTACTGTGCCTATACATATACAAACTGCATAAATAATACCGCTAATGATACCAAAAAAATCTAAACCAAAAGGTAAAAGAAAAGTAGCAATACCTACTATGTATGAGAATAGTCCAAATAGCTTCGCTAGTTTATCTTTATCACCCAAAAAACTTTCTTCTTGGTAACCCGCAATAAGCCACAGTTTCTTTTTTATATGGGTAAGGTAACCCATAATAACAAAGATTAAAGCAAGAACTATACATATAATATATCCAGCAATCATTTTCGCCACCTCGCTTATTTTAAGACTAATAAATATACGAATAAAACAAAAATGAGTTTTCCAAATTATTACTGAAGGTAATCTATTTCGAAGGTATTTCATCATATTAAACTGTAATGACTCTCACTAAGTATAAAAATATTAGGGGAATTAAAATAACAATGAAAGAGAAGTAAAAAAGGGTCACTCGAACCAAAGTGACCCTAAACCACAAACTAGGAGGGCAAAGCTAAGTTAGCTTTACACTACTATTAATATGATTTGGTAGCTATGTTTGTATAGTGAAATGCCGTGAATTAGATTAAAAAATAAAATCTATGGGTGATGTTTCAAAATTGTATCTCTGTCACTTTTTCTACATGTACTTTTTATGGACATATATGTAAAAAGCATAGAGGTATATCTACTAAAAACAATTAAGAAAGTTTGTTACTTAAAGCCGCTTGTAATACTACATTTGCAAACTCATGATCATTGATAACATAAAGTACTTCGTCCGGCTCAACCCAAATGCGCGAAATCGTTTCATGTTCTCGAAGAAACGGGAGACAGTCTTGAACTTCCATACAATAAAACATTTGATAACCAATTAACGGGTACTTTCCATCAGCTTTGAATAAAGGATTCTCTTCGTGGCTAACTTCAATTGCTCCTATATAGTTGATAGGACCCTTTTACATAGCCTTCTTCAAATGCCTTTCTATGAAATGCTTCTTCAGGTGTTTATCCATTTTCTATATGACCGCCAGGAAAGTTAAATCCTCGCCCGTCTACATGAACTAACAAAACATTCCCATTATAAAAACAAACTCCATGTACACTTGTTACTTTGCTATAATCATGAATATTTTTATTTGGTAACCACGTCAGTTTAAGATAATGTCCGCCCCAGTCCACATAAGGTTGGTTGTTCATATGTTGCCTCCTTTTTATGTAGGAAATCATTATATTTCCATTCTAGTTAATAAAAATATATATGTATCATCCTTTAATAAAGAAAAATAGAAGTTTTAAGGGCCAGGGTCAATCTGGAAATAAAGCACAAAAGCCGGCGAGTGATGATGGGGGTTCATCTACTAAACAAAATACAAAAAGAGTCACATTTAACTAGGTGTGGCTTTTTCTTATGCATCTAATAGCTATAAAAAGAAACAATGGAAGTCAACTTAATGCCAGAGCACTAGGGTGCAGCGATATTTGACATCAACTATACGCAACGAAAGAGGTGGTACTATGCAAATAACAGATGGTAAATGGATTTTTGATTCTGAGGTGATCGATGAAATTGCGAACAAAATACAACGAGATGAGCAGGAGCGAGAGATGGTAAATGCTTTTGCACGTTATGCCTACCTTCGATACAAGCAAATTCGAGACAGTGTAAATCCTCGTAAATGTAGATATATGAGGATTGATCAAGTGCGTGAACAATTAAAATCAACAGCGAAGCTACGAATAGTGAGCAGTCGATTTTCTATTTCAGAAGAAGAAGTTGTTTATATCGTAGATTTTGTGAAAAAGTATTTGAAGTATGTTAAATAAATCAAAATCTCCCGGTCATAAAAATTAACCCGGGAGATTTTATTTGGTTGTTGATTCTCTTGAACGACAGGTAGGTATCTCGACTTTGAACATGCACAGCCTCTTAGGTTTGTAAAAAGGTCGAAAGGATATCATTTCTCATCTCTCCACACTATATAGTATGATAAAGTGTAGAATTAAGGAGCGTGAGAATATGAGATTCATTAAATTCCTTCTGGTTATTGTCATTGTCCTCGGTGCTATTGGCTATGGGGTTTATCATTATGGTGTGAAGTTTGCTTCCGAAAAAGTCGCTGATACAATTTCTTCAGAATTAGAGGAAAGTGGTCAAATGGATGAAATTAAAAATACGATTGAAAGCGACCCTCAATTAAAATCATTTATGGAAGAGGCTAAAACTGCAGATAGTAGCAAGTTACCGTTTTCAACAAAAGAAGAGGCGACAAAAGTAATCATTCAAAAAGTTGGCATTTCGGAGCTTAATAATATAAGAACAAAAGTACAAAATGGTTCAATGACGAAAGAACAGATTATTCAAGAGATGGAAGGGAAATTAACAGACGAAGAAATTTTGGCACTAAAAGTAATCGTCTATAAAGAATTATATAAATAAAACGTTTACAGACTATAAAAAGTAAAACTACAGGACATGCAATTGTTGCGTGTCCTATTTTTTTGCTTTCTAAAGTGATTATAAAGAAAATATTTGTCCCTTATTATGTGAAAAACCTGTATATAAATGAGAGAGGTATCTCATTTTTTAAAAAATTCAAAGAACAGGAGGGGCATCATGGCTATATTCAGGGTTCGTAAAAAGGAGAATTTTGTTGTGTTAGACAAAGGATTTTTGAATGACATCCGTTTAAGCTGGAAAGCAAAGGGTTTGCTTGCTTATATGTTGTCATTGCCAGATGATTGGTCATTTAGTATTTCTAATTTAGCTACTAAGAGCAAATGCAGTCGTGAATCCACGGCTAACACTATAAAGGAGTTAACGAAAGCGGGCTATATTCATAAGATGCAGATCAGAACAAACCACGGAAAATTCGGGAAATTGGAGCTGTCCGTGTTCGAAACACCAAGAGCTGAACCGTATAGTAAAAAGCCAATAACGGTTAATCCGTCACCGGAAAAACCGATGACGGAAAAATCGCCACTACTAAGTAATAATAATTCATTAAATAATAATGTACTAAATAATAATGATAATGATAAAAGGGGTCATTCCAAAGGTGAAAACCTTGTAAAAACACAAACGGCATTCGAGTTTTATGAGCAAAATGGGTTTGGTTCTCTAGTCGTTCATGTCACAAATAAAATCGATCATTGGATTAATGATCTGTCAGAAGACCTTGTTATACATGCCATGAAGTTAGCAGTAGAAAACAATGTGCTTCGTTGGAATTACGTAGAAAAGATTCTACAAGATTGGAATAATAAGAACGTTACATCCATTGAGGAAGTAGAAGCGGACAATCTGCAATTTGCAGCTCAAAAACAACAACGACAAAAGCCTACTAATCGATCTACCCATCAAAAATATAAAGAAATTGTCCCTGAATGGTTCCATCAACGACGTCAAAATGACAGTGATCTAGAAGATGATCAAGCTATTGATTTTGAAGCTGAGCGTCAAAAAATCTTAGAAACATTAAAGAACTTAACAGCGAGTGCAAAGTAAATAATGTAAATCAAGTTCATCGCTGTAAGATGACAATTTTGTCAGCTAACTGTCATGTCCCGAGATTTAAGGTAGTGAAGTGGTGATCTATACTCTTTTGTAACGATACGATTTCGTTAGAAAAGAGGAGGCAGAAGAAATGAAGAAGATGAAATTCATGGTGATGACAATATTATTCGCTACTTTCTTAGTTGGTTGTGGTGAAAAGGGAGCTTTGATAGAAAAAGAATACTATGTCCAAATTAACGAGGAACAAAAAACGCCTAATAGTAATGGACAATACGTATATACAATAGAAGGATATGATAAGGATGGAAATGAAAAAGTGGTAAGTTTTTTTGCTGAAAAACCTTTTGCAAAAGGAACTATCTTACGTGTCCCAAGAAGCTTAGAAGGATACACGGGGGAACCCCAAGTAATGCATGGGAATGAGTTGCCAAAAAATATTAAAGAGAAATTTAATAGGAGTTAAATCCAATTTTTCAAGCGAGAAATGAGGACAACTCAAAAAGAGGGACCTGACTTATATCGTTTGAGCAGGTCCTTTCATATATAGATGAATATCTGATTTTGCGTCATATGGTACTATGAAATGGAAGTTTACTATATGCAAAGGGGCATACTTATGAACGCACATTTTAATTTTACGGATTTCCCCGTATTAGCAACGGGACGTTTTATATTGCGAAAAGCACAGGAAAGTGATTGTTTTGATCTTTTGGAGCTTTATTCAAATGAAAGTGTTGTGAAATACATACCATTGGAACCTTTTAATTCAGTGGAGGATTCAAAAAATGAAATGAATTGGTATGAAAAAATTTACGAAGACAAGAGTGGCTTACGATGGCTTATAGAAGAACCTACAACTAAAAAAGTAATCGGAACATGTGGTTTTTTAAATTATGAAAAGGCTCATAATCGTATAGAGATTGGGTATGATTTAATTCCTTCTTACTGGGGGAAGGGTATAATGAAAGAGACGTTAAGTAGTATCATCCATTTTGCTTTTACTAAGATGAACATGAATAAAATAGAAGCAAAAGTCGATCCTGAAAATAAATCATCCATTAAATTATTGGAAAAATTAAATTTTTATCAAGAAGGTATTTTAAGAGAGCATGAATTTGAAAAAGGAAAGTATGTAGATTTAATTAATTTTTCCATTTTGAAAAGGGACTATCTGTAATTTATAGCCCTGTTGATTTAATATTGTTTTTACATTTAACCTCAAGTATGGACTACTTACTTGAGGTTAAAATTTAGCTTTAATCTTAATGGAAATGGGGTGCACGTTATGCTGAAATTTATCGGCTCTGGAAGTGCGTTTAATACGAAATTAGGTAATAATTCAGCTTATTTTAAAGCAGGGAATCAGATGTTGCTGATTGATTGTGGTAGCAATATTTTTCACCGCATTAAGGAAAATAATTTACTGGAAGGTATAGAACACATCCATGTATTGATCACGCATACTCATGCAGACCATGTTGGTAGCCTTGCTGATTTAATATTTTATAGCTATTATTGCCATGGCGAAATGGCAAAACCGAATGTTTCTGTTTATGCCGTTCATGATGTGAAAATTGAAGAATTGTTGACCATGAATGGTATTAGCCCAGAAGTTCATTGTTTCACAAAAAAATTTCAATCAGACACAAAGTACTCACTGAATTTCTGTAACGTACTTTTTGAAAGATCTAGTCATGTGAAAGAGATCCCTTCTTATTCCATTGAATTATGTATAGATGACAAACTTATCTATTATTCGGGAGATACAAATAGCCTAAAAGCATCTTTACGAACTCCACATAAATCGGATAAGATCTACGATTATGTTTACGTTGATACTTGTAAAGCTGATTATGAAGGCAATGTACATTTATCATTACGAAAACTTAGCGAGTTAGTTCGTTCCGATTTACGTCCAACATTTTGGTGTATGCATTTAGATGAGGGCTTTGACCGTCAAGAAGCTGAAATGTTAGGGTTCAATGTTGTAAAGAACGAATTTTAAGGAAAAAAGGGGAGCGATTTATGGAAATTGATTTATTAGTAAGTAAGCCACAGCATATAGAAGATGTTGCAGAAATGGTCTACAAGGAATTTGTTGTACCAACTAGCAGTAAAAAGACATATGAAGAAGTTGTCGAATTTTTTAAAAGAACATATGTAGATGAATTTCCAATTACTTTTATAGCAAGTGTAGATGGTCAATGTGTAGGAACAGTCTCTGTATTTGAAAATGATTGGAAAGAAAGACCTCAATTTAAACCTTGGTTAGCATCTTTATTTGTAGAACCTTCATATCGAAGTCAAAAAATAGGTTTTTATTTAATCAAAGCTTTGCTAGAATATATGAAAAAAATAGGTTATACAAAAGTATTTTTAAAAACAGAAAATGCCGCAGTCTATTATGAAAAAAGGGGCTGGGAGCGTATTGAAACAGTGTTAGATGAACAAGGCGACCATATCGATATTTTTAAATATACACTATTGAATGTTGAGTCCAATTATTAAAAAGCTATCCAATCTTCAGCAGTCTGCATAATAATTTAAGGCATGCATCGTTATTCTTCGCCAATTAATTTACTTTACAACATAAAAAGCTGTAGCGTATGACAACGCTACAGCACAGAATTGGTCTTGCCCTGATAATGGCTGAGCCATTAACAGCATTATAACACAACGTACGATAAATCAAAGTTCTAATGAGAATTTATTTCAATGAATTGAATACAACGTTGGATAGCTGACACAATTGAGTTTTAAATAGCTACTCTATTATTGTTTCAGTAAAATTTTTTCGACCAGGATTCACTTTATTTACAGTAACATTTAATTTACTGATTGTATTTTCTGTTAAAGGAATCTTTCCATCTTTCTGTATTTTTTTCCACATTTTCACGTCTTTTCGATATACATGCTCTGATAAACGGAAAACATCTACATTTAATTTTAAGCCCTCTGCATATGATTTTTTTATATCTGTTTTTACCGAACTAATAATACCTTTTCTTATTTCTTCAGTATTTATCTTTCCTTTGAAACCATTAATGATTGCATTTAATTTTATATCGACTTCAAATGTTACTTCATTGTTTTTTACAATTGGTTTAATTTCCGTACTTAACTTTTCTAAATCAACTGTTAAGTACTCTTTTTCTTTATTGTCTAATTTAAAGGTTACATCTCCTCGAGTTGTTTTAGGAAACATCCATTGGATCCCTCTCGCATCCCCATCATTTAGAAAACCTTTAAAACCATCCTTTGAAACTACCGCGAAACCTGATAATGCAGTTTCCGTTGTTGGCTCATTGGCCGTCTCCCAGTTTTTGTTAATTGTAACTAATGGAATATTCACTTCATGACCCGGTTCATTTAATTGGATAATTAATCTTCGTAAATCAACAGGCTCTACATAAGTTTGTAGTTCTTTTGTATGCAGTGGATTACTTAGTTTCGAAGCTGTTGGTGCTTTATTTAAAACCGGTGTGATTAAAAGAATATCTTTAATAGGTTCCTTTGTACTAAAAGCTAATATTTGATATCGTGTTTCCCGATGACGTAAAAAGCTGTCAACAACAGGAATAGAATTCGCATCTTTTAAGGCGTCCTCTGAGAACAGAATAAAAGTCATATGTCCCCAGAATACTTTTTGGTCGATAGAGCGATATAATTTGAAAAAGGCTTCTTCCATCGTTTTACCTTTAGCAAAGCCAATCTCTGTAGGTGCAGCTTGAGGAGTAGGTCCTTCCGATTTAGCTACATTCGCAAAATTGACAATTTGCATATATACTTCATATTGACCATCTTTATAATCGATACCAATTCCATCAACATAATACATTCTTTGCGGTTCTTTAACATCCCAACATCCAGAAAGCAATAGTACAGTTGCTAAGCTTACGATTAACGTAATTTTTTTTTTCATTTTTTGATCCCTACTTTTAGAAATTCCTGTGTAATTTTGAGGACTTAAGAAGTTTTGTTTATAGTTTGGACAAAAAATTAGAGGATTATAAGTAATGAAAAACTTAGGATAGCTGCAATTAGCCTTTAAAATAAAAGACCAGGACTCATTTCTATAATGAGACCTGGGCGTGTGTGCAAAATATTATATCCCGCAATAATGTAAAAAAGTAAAGCGGAAGGTTATATTCCTTTATTATCGCGAATTTCTATAATGGTTCCTTCAGGTGCTTTTAATTTACAAAGCTGACCATTTTCAACTTTATAAATAATTTCACCATTTTTACGAATAAAACGAACGTTCATTTCCTTTAATCGTGCTACTTCTTGAAGAAGATTATCAACCCATAAACAAAAATGTACAATACCTTGAGCATTTGAATTGCATGCTTCAAGATCTTCATCAAATTTCCCAGTTTGGAGTTCTATATAAAAGGTTCCAAGCTTTAACCATGTATTAAAATGTCTATCGTGGAAATCCGGCGATTCCTGTACTAGTTCAAAACCTATTACTTCTGTGTAAAAATTTAAAGATTCTACATATGTATTCGTTTGGATGCAAATGTGATGCACATATTTTTCAACCATAAAGTACTTCTCCTTTTATTGAAGCTGCTCTATCAATCAGTTATTGCTAAATGATACCAAAATTGCTTATTACTGAAGAAATAGCGTAACATTTAGCTTTCATTCGCACAAGTATAATTTGCGACGAAATGGATAATTTATATATCGGAGGTGATAATTTTGACTAACAAAAAGCGCAATACAAGTGAAGAAGAAGTAGAATTTGGAGCAGATTTAAGCCCTGACGATTTAGATGTGCGTGAAGAAAATGAACTAACTAAAGAGCAAATGAACAATGCAAATCATGAAAAACAACAACAAGAAAACACTTCCCAAAGAAGTAATAAAAAATAAAGAAGACGCATATAATTTTCTACCACAATCTTTTGGTTGTGGTAATTTTGTATTCATTCATATACATAGCTGGGGAAAATTTAAGAGGGGATAAAACACAATAAAAGGAAGAAAGGACAAATAGTATGCCAACTAAATTTAAAATTGAACGCCCGCTTATTCCAAATGAATTGCCTCAAGGAACTTTTGAAGACGTTTTTTATGATGAAGAACCTTATCTATCGCATCAATTGATCACGAATACAAGTAGAGAGAATGATCGTATTGACCGTTTAATTGTTTCCAAAGTACGGTTTCAAAAAGTATCTCTGATTCACTCGAATTTCAATAAAATTGATATGATGGATGTAATCTTTGAAAACTGTGACTTATCTAACTCAACATTTCACGAAGGGATTATCCATCGAGTTACGTTTAAAAACTGCAAACTGTTAGGTGTTGATTTCTCAGAGGCCCATTTAGGAAACGTTTCTTTTGAAGGATGTATCATGAATTTATGTAACTTTGGCTTAGCAAGATTGAAACAAATTTGTTTCGATCAGTCATCATTACGTAGTACAAACTTTTACGACTGCCAATTTAAAAAAGTGAAATTTGAACATTGTAACATAGATGAAGTTGATTTTAGCGATACACCGCTTAATGATGTGGATATTAGTACGTGTACATTTGAACGCTTAAATGTAACGATAAAAAATTTAAGTGGCTGTGTGATTTCTACTGAACAAGCAATTGGCTTTGCTGAATTGCTAGGTTTAAAGGTTAAGCGATGATGAGTACTTAATTAAATCAAGCCTGGTCTTTTGGAGTAGGCGGATTGAAAATGATTAGCCTCTCCGTTATAAGGAATGAGAAACGAAAAGATGAATTGCTAGAAATCGGAAAACAAAATTCCATCCTATTGTAGAGACAAGACAAATGGATGGAATGAACAATCGACTAAGTGATATCGAAAAAAATTTAAAAGAAGTAGATTAAAAACAAAACGGCTATAATCATCTCGATTAAACGCCGTTTTTTCATGTGCGCGCAATAGTATTTGAAGCCGAGCACATGAAAGGGTCACTATTCAAGTGACCCTGAACAAAACTATATGGAACTAGTGAACTTATAGGGTTTTTCAGCTTTAATTGAGGCTACTTCGCCGCACTTTTGACACAGCGTAAAAATAAGTGAAGAACCATTTGAAAAAAATTTGTCAACTGGTCTTAAAGCAGCATAGCCATCAAGTTTCCCTTCAGAAAATGAATCATTACCACAAGCTTTACAAATCAATTTGTTGTTGTCCATAATATCACCTCAGTATGTAATATGTGTAAATTATAACATAAAAAAGGATAGTGTTTTATAAACAACCAGCTAGGGAAAAATGGGGAACAGAATAATTTCTTAATAAAGCATCTTTGGCGGAAATAGGATTTTGTGAAACTTATTTAAACTCAAGCCGTAGTACTAATAAAGAAAGGAGGGAGCAACTTGAAAAAATACCTATTATTCACATTGTTTTTCGCGGTAGCATTTTTAGTATTGCAAGTATTATCAGGGATGCTATTAACAATGTTTTATACGCCTAGCAACCAATGGGTAGAGGCCTCGGCTTTACCATCGCAAGTGATGTTTGGAAATACTAGCTCAATTGCGCCACTTGTTATATCTTTAATCGCGTTGGTCATTGCTTTTGGTAGTGTTAAGCTAATCAAAAATAAGGCTGTGCACTAATAAAGGGGAGGGGGGCTTTCTCCCTTTTATTAGTGAAATATTGCAAGTCCATAATATTAGGTATAGTTCAAATAGCTTTTTAAGAGTAAGCCTTTCACACAACTGTGAAGGGTTTTTTCTAACAGCCGAAATGAACGAATACTAAGTTCTTCAGTATTAATTGCATATGTATCAACGAATTATACCACGCAAAGTGTAAAATAGAGAGCAGCATCAAAGATGTTGGAGATATTGAATTGATTATCGGAACACCTAACTATTTCTTTTCATACTTTTTACTATCCCACGCCCAATTTATGAAAGCATAAAAGAATACAAAGAATAAGGCATAGAGGGAATTTTCAAGTAAAGCCCAATTACCATGTCTGAAATAATTCCAAATCGTTTTAAATAAAAACATTGTTACAAAACAAAAGATATATATGTATTTTCTTGCAAACGGCATTTAAGCCACCTCTGTATATGTAAATATTAACATAAAAGAAGATACAGCGTTTTTCCATAGATAAAAGAATCGAAAGGATGGTACAAAAATGGCCACTCATTTATGAGTGACCCTCTTAGTGATATCCCTAATACTCGTGTTAAATTTTTTTCCAAATGACCATAAATTGTGCTGCTTCAGATTCGAGCGCAATTAGATGATCTTCAGTAGAAGGTTCTTCTGAAATTAATCGTCCTTTTTGGACGTTTAAAATTGCCGGTTTTATATCTGGTGAATGTTCAATGGTGAATTCAGATTGATTTAATAATGTCAAAGATGAACGGCATTTATTTTTATCAATTCGTTCGTCCTTCCCTTTGAAATATAACTTGATTAAGTGTGGAACACCATCAATCTTTAATCCGAGTTCTGGTGATGAGCGAACAGTTAAATATTCGCTATACCAATTGGATTTGCCTGGTTCAAACCATTCAATTTCTTTATTTTTAATAAATTTTAAATGTGCTTTCACTGCTTCTAGGTAATTTTTTTGTTTTGTTTGAGAAGCCTTTTCAGCAAGATCAAGCAAGTAATCGTTACTAAATTTTTTCTCGTGAAATTTTCGGATACCATCCCGTAAAGGCTTCCAGTAATCAAAAGCTGGATTGTATTCATCTTGATATTTTATTTGTCTAACCATTGAGGTTTTACCAGTAACGCCTTTGAAAGTAAAGTCTGTAAATTGTGTAAGACCGATAGATACTTTTTTTGAAGACATTCATAACAGCTCCTTTTACAAATTAAACGTCAAACGACTGTATTCACAACAATTCAAAGCCATTTATCAAAATGATGAAAGCCTAAAATATGCATCTGTTTTATTTTCTCTGGACTAAGAAAGGGGCGTAGCTACATGCAAAATTGCTAACCACGGTAGCGGTTGCAAAGATGTATGGAATGGAGATTTTATATGATGTATTTCATTAAAATAATGGATCATAGAAGATTATAGTAGCGATTGAACGATTATATGACAGGATTCGTAGTTTAGAAGCATGTTAGTTAGAAAATTGATGACATGGAAGTGGATAGGGTCATTAATGGCCTGCAACAGTAAAAGGTGATGGAACGAGTGATCGTTAATGAGTGGTATAAGTGATGGATCCAGAGGTTAGCCGAGATATGAGTTAATCTTTATAGCAATAAAAAGGCTGCCTAACAGTTACCTGTTAAACAGCACATGGATATTGTAAATATAAAACAAAAAACAGGAAAAATCAACAAATTTTTTAGCTTTTTTTTGCCTCTGTTAATTGATTTGCAAAGCATGACTGGAGATGAATATTCTTACCAGTAAAAATGTCAGTCATTGCGTCAACAATGTATAGCAGTCAACAATCACAAGAACAATGTAACTTCAACAAAGTGGCGGCGTGGACGTCGAAATTTGACGTGAATAAATGATTGAAGTTCCATTTTTAGGAATGATAGAATAAGTGTTATAGAGAGAATAATACAAATGAGTTTAGTAACGTAACCATAAAATTGTCTAAAGAGACTAGGTTCATCAGACAGTCACTATCTTTTATTTTGACAAAATAACCAGATACTAAGTGAGCTAAGAATGGAAAAAATCTATTAAATTGGAGGTTAGTTCTATGCCCTTATTCAAGTACGGAGTGTTAAAAGGTAAAGTTGTTGACGTGAGACCTGTGGATTCATTTGACAAAACCCCTCATTACCAAGTGCATGTTCGGGCAACAAAGAAGGACAAAAACGAGGAGAATTATAGGATTGCGATCAATGTCGCCTCAAAGGTAAAGCCATCAGAAGTCCTGTATTTTGTGAGTGAAGATTTTAACTCGAGTCAAATAACAATTATTCCTGATTTTGAAGAAGGATTTACAGAGGTTACTAGTGAAAATCATGAAATTGCATTGGATTATATTCGTGGTAGCTTATTTGATCCGTCAAAAATGATACCTCTCCCTGCAAAAGAAAATGGACCAGACAATGACTTAAATGAAAAAGTGAATAAGTATATGCAAGAGGCTATGACTAAAAAAGCTACCGTTTACGCTTACGGTGAAAAGTTTAAAAATGAAGATAAAGTAGATAAATATTTCGGCTTTTCTCCAGGCAGAGGCATTCATGATATTCATATGAATCAAGGGAATAGTAGTGATTTTAGGAAAGACGATGGGATATGGCAAGATGGTGGTGTCCTCATTCATTTTGAGGAGGAAAACAGATGGGTTGGTATATTCCTTGCTTTCCAATCTCAGTCTTGGTGTACTGATGACCATGGACATGCTACGAAACCAGTTAGTGTATGTAACCATACCAATAGAAAATCAGCGATAGAAATTTGATTGCTAAGAACACTTTAGATAGCCCAGAAACTCAATTAAATGAACTGAACCCCGAATAGTGGACACTTTAAAAAGTGACCCTATTCGGGGTTTTTTGTTCATTTCACAAAAAAATCTCGTTATACTAAATATAC
>NZ_JBNNUW010000016.1:0-115104 GCF_050280125.1 Lysinibacillus sp. NPDC093692 | reverse complement strand
AGCTCCTTCTCTGTTCGCTCGACTTGCATGTATTAGGCACGCCGCCAGCGTTCGTCCTGAGCCAGGATCAAACTCTCCATAAAAAGAAATTTGATAAGCTCAAATTGTTTTGCTGGCATCATGTTTGATGTCCAAAATTTTGTTTCGTTCACTAACTCAAGGTTAGTTACTAAAAACTTTATTGATTACGTTTTGCTTGTTCAGTTTTCAAGGTTCATTTCGTTGTCGTTGTTTTTTCAGCGACTTCTTTATATTAACATTTAACTCAATTCATGTCAACAACTTTTTTAAAAAGTTTTTTTCCGTTCGTTGAGTTTTTTATTATGTCTTAGCGACAATTAATATAATACAATATCAATTAATTAAAAGTCAATAACTTTTTTATAAAAAATATCGAGGTATTTTTCATACCTCGATAACTAGCATACTACAGTCCTTGCTCCATTTCTAGAGCTTCTTTATTTACCTTATAATGACGGTGGAATATCATTTCACTTTTCGCAACGATCGGTTCAATTTGAATATAACCTTTGTCCACTAGATATTCTACAAATACTTCTAAATCTACTGAGTAATTCATGAGCTCACCATGATCATGCAATTCCTGAATAGTCCAAGTATCCTTTGTTTGCATGACTTCTAAAATATGTTGGGCGCCGTCTCGAGTACGTGAATGTATTAAAAACTCACTCGCTAAAAACAATAGCTCTAATCGTTTCTCTATTGGCTCAGTACTTGTAACGAGCTCCTCGTACAATTTATAAATCGCTGGTTCTATTTTTTTCACCTGTGCCCAAACAGTTACTTCAGGATAAAGTCCACTATCAATAATGGATAAACGTCCTAAGTGATGTAACGAATCTACTACATGATTATAAGCATCAAGATAGCTACCTTTATCAAAGTATTCTTTTCCTTCTAAGTAGCGACGAATTAATTTTGAAAATTGAATGCCTGTTTTGATTTTACGACCACTAAACGGAAACTCCTGTAATTCAATTTTTAATTTATGAAGAAATTCATTACGATCAAATAATACTCTTCCAAAGAAAATCCAATCGACCACTTTTTTATTCGAGCCAATAAGCAACCATTTTCGTATTATTTTCTCGGTAACCGTATGTAAAGCTACTTTATTTCCTTCATATAGGTAATGTTTCGTAAAGACTGGCTGTTCTGCTTCTTTTACGATAATAAGTAAGATTGTATCAAATGTATCTGTAACATTACTTTGTTCCTCTCGTTTTTCCACTAAAATAACGCCTAGTGTATTCGACTGACTTGCACGTTCTTGATATATTGGACGCAAAACTTGTTCCATGTTCAGTCCCCCTCTATTTGTTTGTAACCTTTTATCTTCATTCAGTGGATGTCACGGATTTACACTGTGCTCAATTACGCCAAGGCGAAATTGATTTCGTTAAAATTTCGACATACTCTAAAAGTAATCCTTCTTTCCACGTTTTCAAAGCTAAAATACTTTGTTCTTATATGTTATAGTAGATTTTAGGTTGGGAGGCAAGATGATAAATGAAACCTTACAAAAGTAAAATTAATAAAATCCGTTCATTCGCATTAGCACTTATTTTTATCGGCTTTGTAGTTATGTATGGGGGAATTTTCTTTAAAAACTATCCTATTCTAGTCTTAATTTTCATGACCCTTGGTGTACTTTGTATTATTGGTAGTACAGTTGTTTATGCATGGATTGGACTGCTCTCAACAAAAGCTGTTCAAGTCGAATGCCCTAATTGCCATAAGCATACAAAAGTATTAGGCCGTGTAGATATGTGTATGTACTGCAATGAACCATTAACTCTGGATCCAACTCTAGAAGGAAAAGAGTTCGATCAATCTTATAATAAGACAAAAAATTCCTAGCCCTCATAGAAGAGCTAGGAATTTTTTATTGTACTTTTGCAGATACATCTTTACACGATGGACAAGTGCCGTAAATTTCTAAACGATGCGCATGCACATCAAAGCCTGTTACCTGTGATGCAAAATGTTCAATTTCGTCGAGACCAGGATAATGGAAGTCGACTATTTTTCCACAGCATTCACAAATCATATGATAATGATCGTTTGTAACGAAATCAAAGCGGCTTGAAGCATCACCGAAAGTTAGCTCTTTTACTAGACCAACTTCACGAAATACGCGAAGGTTATTATAGACAGTCGCTACACTCATATTCGGGAATTTCCCTTCAAGTGCTTTATAAATTTCATCGGCAGTTGGATGTGCCATTGTTTGAATTAAATATTCCAAAATAGCATGACGCTGAGGAGTAATACGAACACCAGTTGTTTTCAACGTGTCAAGTGCATCCTGTAAATGCATTTCAGACATCGTCATGCACCTCTTCCATAAAGATTATTAATTGATAATAGTTATAATTAGTGTATCCAATTTAACTTACTTCTGTCAACATTCATACACATTTCACTTTAACTTCAGTCAACGGGTGTCACGGAATAATGCCGAGGTATAATTGATTTAGGACCGCCGCTTCAATAACCTCTTGATAAATCTAGCCTATTTTCTACATCTGTTTCACCACGTAACCACTTCTCTAAATTCGGCTTAAAAATCTCTAAGCTACGTTCAACATAGCGAGAAGAGTGACTTGAAATATGCGGAGACACAATGACATTCGGCAAAGTCCATATTGGATGATCCGCAGCTAAAGGCTCTTGTTCAAATACATCTAAAACAGCGTAACCAATTTCACCTGTTTGAATGGCATGCATCAAAACAGTCTCTTCTACTAAATTCCCACGACCAAAATTCATAAAAATGGCGTCATTTTTCATCGCTTTAAAATGGTCTGCTTTCAATAAATGTGTCGTCTCTTCTGTTTTAGGTAAAACTGAAATGACAATATCAGCCTTAGGTAAAGCTTCGGCTAATTGCTCAAAACTCACCAATTCATTCATATATGCCGCTTCGTTCCCTGAACGGTTACAGCCAATTGTTGCAACACCAAAAGCTTGCAATAAGCGACCTACTTCCGAGCCAATAGCTCCAGGTCCCAAAATAAGTGCTGTGCTATCTCGCAACTCGGTTTGTTTCGCTTTTTTTGACCACTCGCTTTTCTTCTGCTGTTCATACACCCATGGTAGTGCACGCTTAATCGCTAAAATATGAGCAAGCATTGACTCTGCCATTGGCGTTTTATGAATGCCACGCACATTCGAAACTACTATTTCTCGGTCAATAATGGCTTGAGCTGGCATTTTTTCGATCCCTGCTGAGGCTACAAAAATCCATTTAACCTTTGTCGCATACTGAATATTTTCATCATTTAAATCTTCACCATATGTCACAAGCACATCTGCTTCTTGTAGCTCATTTTTTGATAAACCATTTTCAAAAACAAAATCCACTTGTGGAAATTCTGCTATTAGTGGTTCACGTAAATCTGGTCTTGGTTCAAACGTAAAATAAATTCTCATTGCTTCGCCTCCCATTCTGCTAAATATGTATATACTTCTTCAATATGATTTTTCACACGTACTTTACGCCAAGCCTTTATCAAATTTCCTTCGGTATCAATTAAAAATGTTGAACGTTCAATCCCCATATATTCACGTCCATACATCTTCTTCAGCACCCAAACTCCATAGGCCTCTGCCACGGCATGATCCTCATCCACTAATAGTGAGAATGGTAATCCATGTTTATCTATAAATTTAATATGCCTTTTAGCTTCGTCAGGGCTAATACCAAGCACAACTGCATTTAATTTACTAAAATCCTCATGCTTATCACGGAAGTCACAAGCCTCCGTAGTACAGCCTGGTGTCATATCTTTAGGATAAAAATATAAAATAACGTTTCGTCCTTTAAAATCCGCTAACTTTACTACTTCTTCTTTTTCATTCATAAGGGAAAAATCCGGTGCTTTTTTACCTTCTATTAAAGCCATATCAATCTCCTCCTCTGTACGCTTTATTTTACTCTAAATAGCAAAACAAATCATATCCCTTAATTTCTTTGGATTTCTTGCACTGATAGGTCTACAATAGATGAAGTATAAAGATTTAGGAGGCAATATATATGAATCACACAAAATCTGAAGCAGTACACGCAGAAGCGCTACAGCATATCGTTGGTGGTGTAAATAGCCCTTCTCGTTCTTATAAAGCAGTCGGTGGAGGTTCACCTGTTGCTATGACTCGTGGGAAAGGTGCTTATTTTTGGGATGTCGATGGTAACCGTTATATCGACTATCTAGCAGCTTACGGTCCAATCGTTACTGGTCACGGTCACCCACATATCGCAAAGGCTATTACACACGCTGCTGAAAATGGCACTTTATTTGGGACTCCAACTGAATACGAGGTTACTTTTGCTAAGATGCTTAAAGAAGCAATGCCATCTATGGATAAAGTACGCTTTAATAACTCTGGTACAGAAGCTGTCATGACAACAATTCGTGTAGCACGTGCTTATACTGGCCGTACAAAAGTTATGAAATTTGCTGGATGCTACCATGGTCACTTTGACTTAGTATTAGTGGCTGCTGGTTCTGGTCCTGCGACATTAGGTACTCCAGACTCAGCGGGTGTTACAACTTCAACAGCCGAAGAAGTAATCACAGTACCATTCAACAACCCTGAAGCATTTACAGAAGCGATGGATAAATGGGGCGATCAAATCGCTGCCATTTTAATAGAGCCTATTGTTGGGAACTTCGGTATTGTAGAGCCTAACCCTGGCTTCCTAGAATTAGTGCATGCTACAGCGAAGGAAAAAGGTGCATTAACTATTTACGATGAAGTTATTACTGCTTTCCGCTTCCACTACGGCGGTGCCCAAAACTTGTTAGGTTTAACACCTGACCTAACAGCGCTAGGCAAAGTAATCGGTGGTGGTTTACCAATCGGTGCATACGGCGGCCGCAAAGAAATTATGGATACAGTTGCTCCACTTGGACCAGCCTATCAAGCGGGTACAATGGCAGGAAACCCCGCCTCTATGCAAGCTGGTATTGCCTGCCTAGAAGTATTACAAACTCCAGGTATTTATGATGAAATGGATCGTCTTGGAGCTATTTTAGAGGAAGGTATCCTAGCTGCAGCAAAAAAACACGATGTAACAATTACTGTTAATCGCCTTAAAGGTGCTCTTACTATTTACTTTACAGATGTGAAAGTAGAAAACTATGAGCAGGCTGAAAACTCAAATGGTGAAATCTTTGGACGCTTCTTTAAATTAATGCTTGAACAAGGCATTAATTTAGCACCATCAAAATATGAAGCATGGTTCTTAACAACAGAGCATACAGAAGCTGATATTCTTGAAACAATCAAAGCAGTAGATCTTGCATTTTCACAATTGTAATTTGTAATTTTAAAGGCTAAACGCCTAGTGAGAAACGCAATTTATAATAGCATCTAGATTATCTAACTTTTAAAGACGACTCCCATGCGAGTCGTCTTTTTCTTTAAATGACATACAAATCTATGTATTTTATGAGCACTTCCTTCTATAATGTAAAGAAGCATTATTTATGCAGCCTGAGTCCCTCTATTTCAGCGGATGTTTGAACACCTGCTGAATAGTAACTAAGTCTGCATCGGGAGACTTGAAGTTAAAAATTTTAGACAGAAAGGACATCCATTTTCTATGAAATTAGGTGCCCGTGTATTTAAAACTGGTGTTGCCATCGTGTTTGCACTATTTATTGCTGAGTTGCTAGAGCTTCCTTCACCTGTTTTTGCAGGAATTGCAGCAATCTTTGCGATTCAGCCATCTATTTATCGCTCCTATCAAACAATTGTGGAGCAAATACAAGCCAATATTATAGGAGCTACCATCGCGGTCATTTTTGGCTTACTTTTTAGTCACCATGTAGTAGCAATCGGCATTGCAGTCATAGTTGCTATCGGTATTATGTTGAAATTTAAACTTGAAAAATCGTTGTCTCTAGCACTTGTTACTGTTGTAGCTATTATGGAGATTCAAGGAGATGACTTTCTTACATTTGGTCTTATTCGCTTTCTTACCATATTAGTTGGGGTGTTAGCAGCATTTGTTGTCAACCTGTTCTTCCTACCGCCAAAGTATGAAGTAAAGCTATTCCGTAAGATTTACTTTTTACAGGATGATATTATTCGATGGACGCGACTTGCTGTTCGTCAAGCATCTGAGCATACTTCTACTAAAGAAGCATTAAGCAAATTTAAGTCGCGTATGCAACGCGTTGATACACTATATGATTTTTATAAGGAAGAGCGTAATTACTTTAAAAATAAAAAATTTGTAAAAGCACGTAAATTAGTTGTGTATCGTCAAATGATCACAACGTCAAAGAAAAGTTTAGAGCTTCTTCATCGTCTTCATAATCATGAAAACGAATTAGCCCAGCTTCCGACACAATTTCATTTAATGATTCAAGAGCGGCTTGATTTTCTGCTAACTTACCATGAACAGCTACTGTTAAAATACACAGGGAAGTTAAAGCCCGAACATTCGGAGTGGAGTAAAAACATCGATTATGTTCAGCGTAACGAGTTAATGGAAATATTCATCAAGCAGATCAGTTATGCGCATGAGGAAGGCGATACAGAATTTTCGAGCTATCACTTGCTTTATATTTTATCGCGTATTTTAGATTACGAAGAAAACCTAGAGCATTTGGATACGCTCATTGTGTCGTATCAAACTCATCACGGCCATGAAATCAATGTGGAATTTGAAGAGGAATTTGTTTAACAATTTAAAGAGAGCGAAGAGTTGGCATGATGTCCATCTCTTCGCCCTTTTTTATTAGCTTTTCATTTTCGGATCAAGCGCATCACGTAGGCCGTCACCCATTAGATTAAACCCGAGAACCGTTAACATAATAGCTAAGCCTGGGAAAATCATCGTCCACGGAGCCTTTAATAAATATACGCGGGCATCCGCCAGCATTTTCCCCCATTCTGGTGCGGGTGCTTGAGCTCCTAATCCAAGGAAGCCTAGTGCTGCCGCTTCAATAATCGCTGTCGCTATCGCTAGTGTTCCTTGTACGATGATTGGTGTCATCGAGTTTGGCAAAATATGCGAAAACAAAATTCGCGAGTCACGCATTCCAATCGCCTTTGCTGCTACGATATACTCCTCTTCTTTAACACTCAATACTTTCGAACGAATTAAGCGCCCAAAATTCGGTACGTTAATAATGGCAATGGCAATCAGTGCATTTTGTAATGATGGTCCAAGTACTGCTACTACCGCAATCGCTAGTAAAATACTAGGAAATGCTAACAAAATATCGAAAATTCGCGAGATTATCGTATCAACCCATCTTCCATAATACCCCGCAATAATGCCAAGGAAACTACCTACAATAACAGAAAGAATAACCGATAAAAAGCCTACTTTCAAAGAAATTTGAGCTCCATGAATAACTCTAGAGAAAATATCCCGTCCGAAGTCATCCGTTCCAAACCAATGCTCACTTGATGGTGCTAATAAACGCATCGAAAGGTTTTGTTCATTCATTCCTTCAGGAGCAATCTGTGGACCAAATATAGCAAGAAAAATAAAAAATAGTACAATACCTGCACCTACCAGGGAGATTTTACTCTTTTTAAAGCTACGCCAGCCTTCTCTCCAAGGACCTGCCGCTCGTTCACGTCTTGGTGCTACTTCTGTTTTTACATCCATGGCTCCAGTCATTAGTGCTTCTCCCCTCTATTTGTATTTAATCCGCGGATCAATCACTGTATACAGTAAATCCACAATTAAGTTAATCACGATAAAAATAAAAGCAATTACTAAAATACCTGATTGAATAACAGGGTAGTCTCGGAAGCCAATGGCATCATATATATAACGACCAATTCCAGGCCAGCTGAAAATTGTCTCTGTTAAAATAGCACCACCTAGTAGCAATCCTGTTTGCAACCCTATGACAGTTAACACTGGGATAACTGCATTTTTCAATGCATGCTTATAAACAACAATAAACATTTTTTGCCCTTTTGCTCTAGCGGTGCGTACATAGTCAGAACGCATTACTTCAAGCATAGAAGACCTAGTCATTCTTGCAATAATCGCCATTGGAATTGTCGCAAGAGCCATGCCCGGTAATACTAATCGTTTTACTACCTCGGTAAATTGATCAAAGCGGCCTTGGATGAGCGTATCTAGTAAATAAAAATGAGTAATGGCGGTTATTGGGTCTCGCACATCTTCTCGCCCGGATGTCGGGAACCAGCCAAGCTGATTACTGAAAGCCCATTGTTCCATTAAACCGAGCCAGAAAACCGGTACAGACACCCCGACTAAAGCAACTACCATTGCCACATAATCGAACCAAGAATTTTGGAACCATGCAGAAATAATGCCTGCATTTACGCCAATAATCACTGCAATAATCATGGCAAACAGCGCTAGCTCAGCTGTTGCCGCTAAATACGGGAAAATTTCCTCTGATACGGGTAATTTAGTACGTAATGATACTCCTAAATCCCCCTGAAAAATGCCACCTAAATAACTAAAATATTGTGTATACCACGGCTTATTTAATCCTAAACTTGCGTTTAACGCTTCGACCGCTTCTTTCGTTGCCTGCTGCCCTAAAATTACTTGTGCTGGATTACCAGGAATTGCACGAATTAACATGAAGACGATGAAAGTCATTCCAAGCAAAACTGGGATTAGTTGGGATAATCGTTTCCCCATATAGTGAACCATTTTTTTCACCCCTCTGTTATTTTCATAATATACTTTTGCACTAAAAGCATTGAGGTCTTTACACATACTGTAGAAAGGGTCAGCTTTCACCAACAAAAGAATCCGCTAGATTTCTACGGCTTACCCGCAGAAAGCAAGCAGATTCTTTAAAATTTCTTCTCTTCTTAAATTAAAACCTGTTGGGATAGCCGTTTAAACCTACTTCACATCTACTGTATCTAAACGGTCAGAACCTGTCGGATGTGCAACATAGTTTGTAACTTTAGTATTAGCAGCTAAAATTGGCGTAGAGTGAGCAAGCGGAACCCATGGTGCATCTTTAGAGATAATCACTTGTGCTTGCTTGTAAAGGTCATTACGCTTGTCCTCATCCATTTCAGTTTGTGCTGCAACAAATAATTCGTGCACTTCTTTGTTGTCATAGAATGTATAGTTGTTAGAATGGATATTATCTCCGTCTAATAAAGTGTAAAGGAAGTTATCTGCATCCCCGTTATCACCTGTCCAACCAAGTAAGAACGCATCTGCCTCTCCATTTTCCGCCTTTTCTAAATACGTAGCCCATTCAAACGTTACAATCTTAGATTTCATACCAACATCTGCTAAATTCTTCTGAATGGCTTCTGCAATTTTTTGACCGTCAGGCATGTACGGACGTGGTACAGGCATTGCCCATAGCTCGATTTCTTTACCATCATAGCCAGCTTCAGCTAATAATGCTTTTGCTTTTTCTGGATCATAGTCATAGCCTTCAACCTCATCGTTGTAGCCTGCAATTATTGAAGGCATCGGATTTTTTGCTGTCTCGCCTAAGCCTTCATAAAATGCATCTACTAATGCTTGCTTATCGATTGCATGATTTACTGCTTGACGAACCTTTACATTATCGAACGGTGGACGAGTTACTGTTAATCCAAGATAACCAACATTCATAGAAGGACGTTCGATTAATTGTAAATCTGCATTTGATTCGATTGAAGCTTTATCAGATGGACTTAAGCCATCAACTACATCAACCTCAGCGTTAGTTAATGCATTGAATCGTGCGGAGTTATCTGGAATAGAACGGAAAATAACTTTATCTAATTTCGGCAAATCTGCAATACGGTAATCAGGGTTTTTCTCAATAGTGATAGAATCATTTCGTTTCCACTCTACAAATTTAAATGGACCTGTACCTACTGGATGATCTTTAAGTGCCTCATCATTCTTTTCAAATGCTGTTGGTGAGGCAATAGCAAATGGTGACATCGCTAAGTTTTTCAAGAATGGTGCTTGTGGCTGAGCTAGTTTAAATATAACTTTATAATCCCCATCAGCAGTGATCGACTCAATTACTGACTTTTCATTTACCGTGAATTGAGAAGCGTAGTATGGGAATTTATCAGCACCACCAGCTTTCCAGCGCTCAAAATTTTTCACGACTGCTTCAGCATTAAAGTCAGTACCGTCATGGAACTTAACCCCTTCTTCAAGTTGCATAGTATACGTTAACCCATCTTCTGAAGATTCCCAAGATTTTGCTAGCCCTGGGTGCAACGTTACATCGTTCTCTCCAAAGTTAATTAGAGTCTCATAGATATTTACGGTAACTTTAAACGATTCACCTTCTGTTACTGTCGCTGGATCGAGAGCAGTAGAATCGCCACCACGACCATATACTAATGTTTTTGGTCCACTACTGCTAGTTGAGTCACCACCACTTGATGTATCTTTACTACCCGTATCCTTAGAATCTGAACCGCCACAAGCAGCTAAGATTGTCGAGAGAACAAGGATAAGCATTACACCCAAAGTCCAAAGCTTTTTTTTCTTCATTCAATTTCCCCCTAAGTTTTTTTATATCATTGAATGTTGGATTGCATCGTAAAGTGAAAGTTTAATAAGTGTTTTTTCATCCCCACTGTATTAGTTTTCACCAATCGGGCATTTACGGGCAGGTTACTCTCCCACCTAGCTTCTTTACTTTCATTGAATTTTTAGGAAGGAGTCTTGTACCTATCGCTAAGCTTTAGATAAATTACTGCCCCGTTAATGCTGGATAAAGATGACAAGCAACAAAATGACCCGGTTTCACCTCTTGCATTTTCGGAACTACTTGAGAACACTCTTCTTTTTTAAATGGACATCTCGTATGAAAAGTGCACCCACTTGGTGGATTCGAAGCACTCGGAATATCTCCAGAAATAACAAGCTGTTCACGTTCAAACATAGGATCTGGAACAGGTACCGAGGATAGCAACGCCTGTGTATACGGGTGAAGTGGCTCAGCATATAAATCTTCACTTGCTGTCAACTCCACTAATTTCCCTAAATACATCACACCTACACGATTACTAATATGGCGTACAACCCCTAAATCATGGGAGATAAAAATATAAGTTAGCTTTAAATCCTTTTGTAGGTTTTGCAATAAATTCAATACTTGAGCCTGTATAGATACATCGAGAGCTGAGACAGGCTCGTCCGCAATAATCAAGCGCGGATTCGTCATCAGCGCACGGGCAATGCCGATACGCTGTCTTTGACCACCACTAAATTGGTGTGGATACCGTTTCACATGATATTCATTTAACCCAACAATTTCGAGAAGCTCTAACACTTTCTTCTTCCGTTCTTTTGCATTGCCCATCCCATGAACAATAAGGGGCTCCTCCAATATCTTCCCAATATTATGTCTAGGATTAAGAGAAGCATAAGGATCTTGGAAAATCATTTGAATATCTCTACGGGCTTTGCGCATCTCATTATTGGATAATTCAGAAATTATCTTTCCTGCAAATTCAATTTTGCCCTCAGTTGGCTCAAGCAATCGCATTAAAAGTCGACCAGTCGTTGATTTACCGCACCCGGACTCACCTACAATACCTAATGTTTCTCCTTCAAAAACTTCAAAGGAAACATCATCTACTGCCTTTACGTCCCCAACTTGTTTATTAAGGACCCCCTTCCGAATGGGGAAGTACTTTTTCAAACCATCAACTTTCAATAAAGTTTTCGACATGTTGCTCCACCTCCTGTTTCTCTAGTAAAAAGCATCTTGATTTATGCTGCTCTCCTGCTTCATATAAAGGTGGCGTTTCTTGTACACAGCGTTCCATCGCAAATTCGCAACGTGCTGCAAAACGGCAGCCTACCTGAATACTTCCGGGTTTTGGTACACTGCCTGGTATAGAGTAAAGGTTGTCCTTCTTATAACGCATATCTGGTACAGACTTAATAAGTCCTTGTGTATAAGGGTGCTTTGGATTAACGAATATCTCCTGAATAGGCGCCTCCTCTACGATCTGACCTGCATACATCACAATCACTCGCTCGCATGTTTCTGCCACAACGCCTAAATCATGCGTAATTAATAAAACAGCTGTATTTAAACGTTTATTTAAATCTTTCATCAGCTGCAAGATTTGAGCTTGAATCGTAACATCTAGCGCGGTAGTCGGCTCATCAGCAATCAGCACCTTCGGATCACAGACAAGCGCCATCGCAATCATGACCCGTTGTCGCATTCCCCCAGATAGCTGATGTGGATAATCTTTTAATAATTCCTCAGCACGAGGTAAACCTACAAGCTTCATAATTTCAACTGCCCTTGCGAAGGCTTCTTTTTTCGACCATTTTGGATTATGGATTAAAATCGCTTCTTTTAGCTGATCCCCAATTGTAAACAAAGGATTCAAGGATGTCATAGGTTCTTGGAAAATCATCGCCACATCTTTCCCACGAACTTTCTGCATTTGTTTATCAGATAATGTTACGAGGTTTTTGCCATCTAACCTTATTTCCCCTCCTGTTATTTTTCCAGGTGGTGACGGTATTAAGCCCATAATGGACAGGGATGTAACACTTTTTCCACTTCCTGATTCCCCTACTATCCCTAATATTTCTCCCTCATGAACAGAAAAATCAATATCATCTACGGCAGGAATTTGTCCATCATCTGTAAAAAAGGTTGTCTTTAAGCCTTTTATTTCTAGCAGCTTTTTTCTCATGATCAATCTCCCATCGTCCTATATTTTTACTTAATCACTCTAACTATCACTCAATTCCCTATTTTCAGATAATTCTAACCAAAAAACATCGCTCTTTCAATCATAATTGTTCTGCAATAAACATAGATTTTCTACATCGTTCGAGTTTCATATTAATAATGTCTTATTAATTGATACTAATTTATAAATAAGACAAAAAAATAGCCTTCCATTTATACTTAAACGGAAGGCTATTTTTAAATTATTGACTCATTAATAAAATATTGGGATGATATTTTTGCTAAAAACCATAGGTCATGGAAATTAATCCCATGTTATAGATTTTTTCTATTATAACGTGGTGTATCAATCTAAATGTTGCACCTGGAATAAACTAAAGTAGGTGCCCTCTTTTTGCATTAATTGCTCGTGCGTACCACTTTCAATTAATTGTCCATGATCTATAACAATAATTTTATCTGCATGTGTAATCGTAGATAGTCGGTGAGCAATTATTATTGTCGTACGTTCATGTGCAAGTACATCCAATGATTCTTGAATAAGTGCCTCACTTTCTAAATCCAATGCAGAGGTTGCTTCATCCAGTATTAAAATAGGAGGATTTTTTAAAAACACACGAGCGATCGCTACCCGCTGCTTTTGTCCACCTGATAACTTCACACCGCGCTCCCCGACCTTTGTGTCATAACCATCTGGTAAGCTCATAATAAAATCATGTGCATTGGCTGCTTTTGCCGCAGCAATAACCTCTTCATCAGAAGCATCTGGCTTACCCATTAAAATATTTTCTTTTACGGAATCACTAAACAAAATATTATCTTGTAGGACTATTCCAATTTGTGAGCGTAAAGAATGTAGAGATACGTCACGCACATTATAGTCATCAATACATACGGTGCCACTCGTTGTGTCATAAAAACGAGGAATTAAACTAATGATCGTTGATTTTCCTCCACCACTCATTCCTACAAACGCAACTGTCTCGCCAGGTTTAATTGTAAAATTGATATTGTTTAAAATTTGTGAGCCCTCTTCTTCGTATTGAAAGTTCACATTGTCAAAACGAACTTCACCTTTTACCCGAGGTAGCTCTAACGCATTAGCCTTGTTTTTTATTTCATAAGGTTCATCTATTAATTCAAACATTCGATCCATTGATGCAATGGACTGTGTTAACATTGTTGATGAACTTACAAGGCGACGAAGTGGACCATAAAGTCGTTCGATATAGGCAATAAAGGCAACCATCGTCCCGATTGAAAGAGATCCATTAATAACCTGATAGCCTGCATAAGCAATGACTAGGAGTGGTGCTACATCCGTGATTGTATTCACCACTGCAAACGATTTAGCATTCCATCTCGTATGATCCAGCGCTTTCTCTAAAAATTCTCCATTTGCTTCATCGAATAATTTTTGCTCATGTTTTTCGAGCGTAAAGCTTTTAATAATACTCATTCCAGCTACACGTTCATGTAAATAGCTTTGCACTCCAGCTAGTGCTTGTGAACGTTTACGTGTTAAAGACCGAAGCTTGCCAAAGAAGAACTTTACGCTAAACGCATAGAATGGGAACGCAATCAATGCTACTAGCGTTAACTTTACATCCATAGCAAACATAATACCGATTGCAATAACAATTGTCGCAAGGTCCAGCCAAACGTTCATCAAGCCTGTCATAATAAAGTTTTTTGTTTGTTCCACATCATTAATCACTCTTGAAATCACGTCGCCAGCTCTTGTATTGGCATAATATCTTAAACTTAGTCGCTGTAAATGTGCATATATTTGTTTTCGAATATCGAAAAGCACTTTGTTACTGACATTTTGAGCAAAATATTGACGGTAATACTCAATCGGTGGTCGAATAATAAAGAATACAATGATCGTGCCACCTAACCAATAAAACAGTTCTTTAGTCTTCTCTGCATCCGTTAAATGATCTGCAGCAATAATATCATCTAACACAATTTTTATGAGTAATGGAATAAATAACGGAATTGCAAATTTCACTATACCAATTAAAATCGTTAAAATTATTTCCCATGTATATGGTTTTACAAATCTCATATAACGCTTTATACTACCCAATTCATTATCACATCCTTATCAAAAAACCTTTAGCAAATGCAAGGGGAACTCCTTGTATCACTTCGTACATAAAAAGAAACAGACATCCACAAAATGAATGCCCAAACGTATTATAGCAATATTTTGTTTTAAATACAGTTAATTTAGCTTTGTCACGAACTATTTTACAAACAGCTTATGTAACATTCCTTTTTACATTTTTTCCTTTAATCTTTTATATACAAATTCTAGTAATATAAAGATTAAACCTACTAGTATGAACCCGAAAGAAGGTACGTATAATTCCTTATTCATATGTATAGAATCATTCACAAAGTGACCCAAATATCGGACCGCCTCAGCTACAAGTCTGTGCATGAACAACATAAAACTACCAGTCAAAAAAAATAATGTACCTATAATATAACCTGTATTCATAGTTTCCCTCCAAATATTTGTAATACTTTACAATATTACTATAACAAAAACACTGGTAGAGAATTACTTATTTTTCCGATAAAAAAACACCTATTAGTAAAACTAATAGGTGCTACTAACAATCATCTGCTTGCATATCGAGCTGAAACTTATATCGACTTGTCCAGGCATCGATAAAATCAGGTGCAAAGGGTCCTCTTTTTTGTTGAATCCAGCTAATTAATTTATCGACATTGCGCTTTAAAATTTTATCTATGACATCTGGATAAGACATTTCCTTACGATGCAGCTCATATTCATCCTCATCTAAGAGTGAATAAGACAGATCTGGGAAAACTTTAATATCTAAATCATAGTCAATATATTTAATGGCATTATTATCGAAAACAAATGGTGAGCTTAGATTACAATAATAATACACACCATCTTCACGTAGCATGCAAATGATATTAAACCAGTACTCCGCATGGAAATAACAAATAGAAGGCTCTCTCGTTAGCCACGTTCGACCATCGGATTCTGTCACAAGTGTCCGCTCATTCGCACCGATAATGATATTTTTTGTTCCTTTTAAAACCGTTGTTTCTTGCCAAACACGGTGGATACGGCCATTGTGTTTATAACTATGTATTTGTATCGTTTCTCCTTCTACCGGTATTGCCATCTTTGAAGCCCACCTTTTCGTCTATGCTACCTAAATCTAGCAGTCTCTAGTATATTATAGCAATGTGTAGGCGAAAGGTGTAGTTAGAAAACCACAAATTTCCCTGCGCTCTTTTAAATTTGTACTAAATTTCGTTAATTTAAAGCTATCATAACACTAACCTAATTGGAATTTTTTGTTTAAATTCATGTATCGGAGCATGGTTTTATCAGCTACCCGAGCAGTTCCTTATCACCTGAACCGTTTTCTATCTTGCTATAAAAAAATTCAAAAGGAGCTGCCTTTTTTAATCTTTTCGATTTTAGACAGCTCCTCAGAGGTAAATGCAATTATGCAATTACAAAGTGTTATTCACCAAGATCTTGGTTAGTTTTATTGAAGTTACCTGAAGCTTGAGCTTTTTTCTGCTCTGCTTTAGCATTTTGCTTTTGCACTTCATTAACGTCTGTTTCATAACCAAATTCTTGACTTTGACGTTGCATGTTTTTATTCGGTTGGAAATTCTGGTTGTTTTGCTTTTTCATTTTCATTCACCTCCACGCTCATTATTGTGTACCGAGGTGAATGCTTTTATGCCTAAAAATTTTATATAAATAATTTTCTAGATTAATCCTTTATTTCCTGCCAAATTTTTAGCATTGGAACGGACATTGGTAACAATTCTATTTGTTCACGAGTCAGCCATTCGCCCTTTTCTGCTGAGTTACATTTCATAAAATAGCTATTTATATGCCATGTTAAATGTGAAAAAATATGTTTAAATGTCAGCAAATCCTGTTGCGATTGAACATTCATAGCATAATCATTAATAAAAGTATCTATTGAATCTTTACCATGCTCTAGCATTGGGAACTGCCATAGATCAGCTAGTAAACCCTCTGCTGGACGCTGCTCTAATAAAATTCGCCCTTTGTCATCTTGACATACAAGCACATCGTATGTGAGATGCTTCATCTTTATTTTTTTAGATTTGATAGGTAATTTTTCAGGCTCGCCTTCATTAAAAGCAGTACAGTATTCCCGAACTGGACATAATAAACACTTTGGTGAAGTTGGCGTACAAATAAGTGCACCCAGCTCCATTAAGCCTTGATTGAAGGACGATGCATTTTTAGGATCAATTAGTTCTTCAACAGCCTCTTCAAATATCTTTTTAGTCTTTGGAACGGCTATATCATCATGAATAGTAAGCACACGACTTAAAACACGCATAACATTCCCATCCACTGCATGTTCGGGTTTATTATAGGCAATACTTAAAATAGCTCCAGCAGTATACGGACCTACGCCTTTTAATTTTGAAATCTCATGGCGATTATCGGGTACTACCCCACCGTAGTTTTCTAATACCTCACGAACACCCGCTTGTAAGTTACGTGCACGGGAATAATAGCCGAGGCCTTCCCAATGCTTTAATAAGTATTCTTGTGGAGCTTCCGCGAGTAATTCTAATGTTGGAAAACTTTCCATGAAACGATTGTAATAAGGAATAACTGTGTCGACACGTGTTTGCTGTAGCATCACTTCCGATACCCAGATTTTATAAGGGTCCGTCGTATGCCTCCAAGGTAAATCACGTTTCTCAACATTAAACCATTCGACTAAAGATTGTCGAAATTCTGTTACATATGGATAATTCACAGTGACCTCCAGTGTTTTTACGATTTTATTTATAGTAAAAAGAGTATACAATTAAAAAAAGACCATCTGTATAAAACGACAAAAAGCGCCATTATTTTCTAGCTTCAAGATTTAACACGACAGTCTTAATAAGTATTACGGATTATTGAAATATACATGTATGCAAATTGTACTCTATTTAGATGCATACAAGGAGTGGATATTTTTGGATTCAGGCACACATTTCGTTATGGGTATAGCCCTCGGTGGTCTTGCGTTAGCTGATCCCGTTGTAGCAAGTCATTCGATGACCTTTACCGCAGTAATGGCAGGTACAATTATTGGCTCGCAGGCACCTGATGTCGATACAGTTTTAAAACTGCGCAACAACGCAATTTATATTCGACATCATCGTGGCATTACACATTCACTACCAGCAGTAGCTATTTGGCCCATCTTAATTACAGCGGTTTTAGCACTTCTTATTCAAGACGCAAATGTGTTTCATTTATGGCTTTGGACATTTTTAGCTGTAGCACTTCACGTCTTTGTTGATATTTTCAATGCTTATGGTACACAAGCACTTCGACCGTTTTCTAGAAGATGGGTTGCACTTGGTGTCATTAATACATTTGATCCTATTATTTTCACCCTACATTGCATCGGCATTTTGCTTTGGGCATTTGGTGTTAATCCTGTTTGGACATTTAGTATCATGTATCTCATTATTATCGTTTACTACATTTTACGATTCGCAGTCCAAAAGGCTGTAAAGAAAGCTGTGCATAATACCATTCAGGATGAAGAGTATGTTATTGTAGCCCCTACAATGCGGTTCTTCCACTGGCGAATTGCAGCAAAATCTAAAACGCATTATTATGTTGGCCGTGCTTATGGGCGAGCTGTTAATATTTACGATAAATTCGAAATAAAACCTTTACCGAAAACGCCTCTTATTGAAATAGCATTGAAAGATCCCAATCTCGCTGCATTCGTGTCATTCTCACCATTGTATCGTTGGGAAATTTCAGAACTCGATAATGGCTTAACAGAAGTTAGATTAATTGATCTGCGTTACCGTAGTGATAATCGCTATCCTTTCGTAGCTGTCGCTCATTTAAACGAGGACAATGAGATTATCACTTCATACACAGGCTGGATTTTTACAGAAGATAAACTCCAGAAAAAATTACAAGTTGGCGCAAGTAATTAAACATCAGTAAACCCTGGCCATAATTTGGCCAGGGTTTTGTTATTGTACCATATCATCACTAGCATCAAGTAAATGTGCGTACTTGGGATTACGTCCCGCAAATGCATGCAGTTTATCGCCATAGCTGGCAATTAATTGACGCACCAAATTTTCAGTGTATTCCGTACCGCGATAAGCGTAACCAGCTTTCGCAGAAGTCGATTCAAAATCACTCCATAAAAGCTCGATCCATACTCGTGCACGCCCTACTGACATTTCTGGATTTTTTGCAAGCAACTCAGCTGTTAGCTTTTCAATTTTTTCATCCATTTATTTGCCCACCTTTACAGGTGATAGCATTGAAACAGGTAATGCCTCTTGGTATTTTTCGCCCCCTAAGCGATGGCCCCATGCGAAACGTCCTTTTAAATAATCCACTTGGAAAAATTCATTTTCAGAACCGTCAATACGATACATTTCTCCAGGAATTATTGTATCTAAATCCACTAAATAAGCTGCAGCCATTAAAGCCTTGCGCTCGTATACTGCGAATTCATTAATGATGCCTAGCTGTTCCGCCTTACGTGCTTTTTCCTTTATCCTAGCTATTTCTTCACGTAATTCATGCTCTGACATCGCAGCATAATTTTTTTCGTTCATTCCTCATTCTCCTTCTCTTCTATAAAACGATCTATAACTTCTATAGGAAAACCCTTTTGATAGAGCGCCTGCTTTATTTTCATTTTCAATTCAAAACCAGTATACTTCGATGAATACTTTTTCCAAACTTTTTCCCCTTGCACATCAAGTAGCTGTTGCCATTCATCTTCCTCTTGCTCAATCTCTATTTGACTAAGCACCTCATCTACAACACTAAAAGAATAACCTTTTCTCATTAAAAAATCTTGAATTTTAACTTTTATTTGTGTTGGCGTTTTCTTTTTTTCCGATCGAATGACCTTTTCAGCCAATTGTGTCGCAAGCTTTACCTGTTCCCCATGACTATATGTAGCCAATACCTCATCCTGTAAGCTTTTATCAATCCCTTTTTTCATAAGGTCTTGCCTAATTGCTTTGGGTCCTTTTTTCATCGTAGCCTTTTTCGTATCGAGCAACGCCTTGGAGTAAGTCTCATCATTTAAAAAGCCATACGATTTAAGCTTTTGTATAGCCTCTAAAATAACCGCTTCCCCAAATTCTAACGAGAGCAGCTTTTTCTTAACCTCATGCTCACTGCGAATTTGATAAGATAAAAAATTTAACCCTTTATTAAAAGCTTTTCGAATCTCATCCTCATAGGCAATTTCCTGAATATCAAATTCCTCAAGCACTTTGCCCTTCGTTAACCCAAATTGAATGAGAATTGCCTCATCTACAGGAAAAGCGTATTCTTCGTTCAAATATATATTATAACGTTCTGGATTGTTTTTTTGACGTGCAATCTTCGTAATAACACGCATTCGTAACACCTCACTATAACCATTATAACATTTTTCGTGAGTATTGCTTTTTAGGTACTTTCTTGGTTAGCGGGTATTCGCTTCTCTTCCGCGGGTATTCACTTCTCTTCCGCGAGTATTCACCTCTCTTCCTATAGAAGTGGGAGACTCCCGCTAAAAAAAGTTAAATTTCCCTATTTAAAAGGAACTTTTTTAATGAAATCAAGTAGGATAATTTTTAAAAAAATAACACATTCTAATAAAAAAGAAAGGATGCGTTTTTATGTGGAAACAGCATATAGTGGGATCGGTAATTGCTACTTTTATTATTGCCGCGGCAATTAGCTTTAATCCATTTTCGGCCTCCGGCTCTGATGAATACAACTGGGGCATTAAACGAGCGAAAAACGGTGAACCAGCTGAAGCTGGGGCACAGCTTGATCAGATAGTTGAGAAATATGGTGCCATTTATAAAGGAAAGCCTGATAATAAAGTTGCTTATTTAACCTTTGATAACGGATATGAAAATGGGTTTACGGAAAGCATTTTGGATACGTTGAAGAAAGAAAACGCACCAGCTACCTTCTTTTTAACTGGTCATTATTTAGAAAGTGCCCCTGATTTAGTGAAACGCATGGTTAAAGATGGCCATATGATCGGCAACCATTCATATGGTCACCCAAATATGGCGAGACTAACTCCCGATGGTATGCGTACAGAATGGAAAAAGCTTGACGATAAACTGCGTGAATTGACAGGTATTGAACGTACAACATATGCTCGCCCTCCTGAAGGTACATTTAATGCGAAATTATTAGAGGTAGGCAATGCTGAAGGCTATCGTCATATTTTCTGGTCTGTTGCCTTTAAGGATTGGGAAAGGGATGTACGACGTGGCGCAGATTATGCGTATAACGCATTAATGGAACAGCTTCATCCTGGTGCCGTAATATTAATGCATACTGTTGCGCAGGATAACGCTGAAGCTCTTCCTAGGTTTATTGCTGAAGCGAAAAAACAAGGCTATACATTTTTATCTCTTAACGACTTAGTTTTAGAACATGAAGATTTCCCTGTCGCTTTGCAATCGTCTACTCCTTAGTTATAATGGGGAGATGATATTAAAAGAACAGGGACGTGGAAAGCTTGACGCAACAAACAATAATGGAAGTAGGACAAAAATTTCCTCTAATAATAAAAAGACTAGGTATTAATGGTGAAGGCGTAGGCTTTTATAAGCGTAATGTCGTATTTGTAAAGGGTGCCATTCCTGGTGAAGAAATTACAGCACAAGTGACTAAAACACAGCGAAATTTTGCTGAAGCAGAAATAGTAACGATTCGCAAAGCTTCAAAACATCGCCAGGAAGCACCATGCCCAGTTTACAACGAATGCGGCGGCTGTCAGCTTCAACATATGACATATGAAAAACAACTGATTGAAAAGCGTGATATCGTCGTTCAAGCATTAGAACGTTATGCTAAACCATTAGCTAATTCAGTCGAAGTTCGTAAAACTCTAGGGATGGATAATCCATGGAATTACCGAAACAAAAGTCAATATCAAGTACGTAAAGAGGGTAAGCGTGTCTATGCAGGGCTATTTGCAGAAGGTAGCAACAAGTTACTGAACATCAATGATTGCCTAGTGCAACATCCGATTACATCAAAAATCACGGTGGCAACACGTAAAATTTTACAAAAACTGAATATTACTATTTACGATGGTCGTACGCTTGATGGCTTAGTGCGTACGATTGTTGTTCGTACAGGGATTCGTACAGGTGAAACACAAGTCGTGCTTGTCACAACACGTAAGGAAATTCCACATCTAGCCGAGCTCATTGCACGTATTAAAAAAACCGACCCAAGCATCGTGTCGATCGCTCAAAATATTAATCGTGAGAAAACATCGTTAATCTTTGGCGACGAAACGATTGTCCTCGACGGTAAGGAAACGATTCACGAGGAGCTTGGTGAATTAGCCTTTGATTTATCAGCTCGTGCCTTTTTCCAACTGAATCCAACACAGACTGTTCATCTCTATGATGAAATCAAAAAAGCAGCAGCATTAACAGGCAGAGAAACAGTTGTTGATGCTTACTGCGGTGTTGGAACAATCGGTTTATGGCTAGCTGACAAAGCAAAAGAAGTTCGTGGGATGGATGTTATTCCAGAAAGCATTCAGGATGCACGTAAAAATGCACGTAACCATGGCTTCAAGCATACAAAATACGCAGTCGGGACAGCAGAAAGTGTTTTAGCAAAATGGCGCAAGGAAGGATTTACACCAGATGTTATTACAGTGGATCCACCACGCACAGGTCTAGCACCAGAGTTTATCCGCACGGTGTTGAAGCTAAAACCGAAGCGCTTTGTCTATACGTCTTGTAATCCGTCAACATTAGCGAAGGATTTAAATGAATTATCGAAGTTTTATGATGTAGAGTATATCCAGCCAGTGGATATGTTTGCACAAACGGCACAGGTGGAATGCGTTGCGAAGCTTGTGTTGAAAAATAAATAATGTGAAGAAGGACGTCTTGAGGTATACTCTAGGCGTCCTTTTCGTTTTAAAATCGTCCATTTTATATACTAATTCGATGCACCCTAAAAAATGAGTTCTTATAAAAGCAAAACAAACGTCTCCTAAAATTAAGAGACGCCCGTTTTGTATTTTATTTTACTATGTAATGGACAGCTCTGGCTGCATGGATTAGTCATCTAAGTTAAAGTTCTTCTATTATATAGCGATAGACATCAAAGTCCCAATATTACTTGTCAGCAAATTTTATTTGATTTTATGTTTGCTTGTCTGTATAATATCATTCTAGGTGCCAAACCTATGTGACTTGGACGGAACATCCTTGTCACGCAAAGAACGCCATAACAGCACGGATTTGCTGGGCGTTTTTTGTTTTATGAGCGGGAAGATGAGCCCCGCTCTTTTATTTTGTCCAAAATTATACATAGCGCAAAAGCTTCCAAGCTAGCAATTTACTCGAGCTGTTACTTCCTCTACCCGAACTATTTGACTGACTCTCTTCTTTCCGCTTCAAGGATGATTTCAAAAAGACATTACATCGACACTATTCGCTTATTTTTATTTCGTCCAAATACTAACAAAATAATAGCTATAATTAGCAAAAGCATCGCTACTAATAAAAGGAAGCTATAATTTACATATTCTAAATAAATGCCGCCTAAAAATGGCCCTGTTAAGCTACCGATACTAAGGGCAATGCCACAAAGCAGATTTCCTGTTGGTAGAAGCTCTTTTGGTGTTAGGTCTGCCATATAAGTAATACCTAATGAAAACATCGAACCGACTAATGTACCTGTAAAGAAAAATGCTACGGCTACTGCCATTTGAGAATACTCTAAAAAACTGGCAATCCCAAAAATAATAGCCCCTCCAAATGACCCAATCATCAGGACATAACGTCGTCCTATTTTATCCGCTACTGCACCAAGCGGCACCTGCGTTAATATTCCGCCAAATGTAAAGACTGATAACATAATAGGAATCATATTGACGTCAAAATCTTTACGTAAAGCATAGACCGGGAACAAAGCATTTAAAGCAGATTCTAAAAATCCATAAGTGAATGGCCCTAAAAATGCAATCCATCCAAATGCAATGGCTATTTTATAACGATGCCAGCCTCTTGCATGTAAGTCTCCCGTTAAACGCTCTGGTTTTTCATTATGTAAAAGGAATACAAAAGCCCATGCAAATAAACACATAGCAGAGGACACAATAAACGGTAATGCTTCTGCAACTTGTATAAGTTTCACCATTAAAGGTCCAACTGCGAAACCTGTACTAAAGGACAGGCCGTAAATGGCCATACCCTTTCCTAAGCTTTTATGATCTGTGGTGCTTGTAATCCACGTTTGTGTCGCAAAGTGTAATGCATGGTCTCCTACTCCAATGAGTAAGCGTAGGACAAACCAAAAAGTCACACTTTTCCATAAAGGAAATATTAGCAGTGAAACAAACACAAATGCACCGCCAATTAATATAATCGGTTTATAGCCCCATTTTCGTAATGGCTGCTCGATAAATGGTGAGATTAATAAAGTTCCTATGTATAGACCTGTTGCATTCAATCCGTTCAACGCGGAGGATACCCCATCACGTTCGAAAATAATTGAAATTAACGGTAAAAGCATCCCTTGTGAAAAGCCTGAAATAGATACAATCAACACTAGAACGGCAAATCTTTTTTTGCTGTAATCTGAGAAGTACGTCATCTTTTCCTCCAACATCCAATCATTATTCCAAAGAACAGCATACCAAAAAGCCTTAGCGCTCACCACATGTGATTTTACGCTAAGGCCTAACTAACACTTATCTCCATTTAATTGTATAAACACGAATTTCGGCTTTTATATTGGCCGAGTACTTGTTTAAACTCCCTCCTTTTCGAGTTAGAGTCTTTTTAGATTTTTTAAATCAGCTCCTTTGCTTTTTCTTAATATTAATTTAACACACGCCCTCAATATTGTAAATATTCTGTCTATTAATTTTTTAAAATAATCGCTAAGTCCTAGGTGTTTACCTAAACATTGAAATTTAGTCCCGAATCAGCTAAGATGGAGGGGACGAAATGAGGTGTACGTATGTCAAATCCAATCACTGATAAAAAACAGCAAATGAATTACTTAAAAGAGCGTCTTGAAATGTTTTTAGAAGTTTTAGATGCCATCGATCCTGAAACAACTGAATTAGAGGATATTGATCGTTTAATTCAAATGATGGATGATTTAGAGGACAAAATGGAGCAATTTAATGCTCGTGAACAATAACTGATAAAAAGCAAGTGGAAACGCATCCACTTGCTTTTTATTTAAATTAATAGCAATCCCAATTATATAGAACTTTACTAAAATCTTTACGTTTTAGTTCATCCTCTGTGATGAAAAAGTTGCCGACCCCGACATCCCCCCACAGAATATGATCACCTACACTGTCAATTTGAAGCAACAAAATTGTTGAATCTGTATAGTCACCATAAGCTCTTGGATCTTCTTGAGTAAAGAATGGGTATCCCCCGATTTTATGACCTGTACTATTTAATGTTTCATAAAATGAGTCTACTAATTGATCATCGTCTTCGATAGCAACAAGGATCTTCGCATATGTTTTTTCACTTCTAAAGTCATTTGCTGATAATGGTTCATAGCCTGTTCCAAAGGACAATGCCATCTCTTTTTCCACAGGAAAGTATAATTCTTCTTCGTTCGCTTCAACAAACGAGAAATCTTGTACTAACTGTGACTCATCACTAACAATATGTTCGTGAAAAACAACGCGGAAGCCCTCATGATTTTGACCATTGTCAAAATCCATCCCAAGTACATCATCGTAGCCATCAATATAAAACTGCAAGATTCCCTCTTTAGGGAAGTTTGGTAAATGCTTCGGAACATCTGCAAAATTAATTTGAGCTAGTAATTTTAATGGTTGCCCTTCTGGACTTTTCGGATACTCCATTGACAGTGGAAAATACGGATCGCCAGCAAACTTACTTTCAAATAAAGAAGTTTTTCGTACTTCCGTTTCAATCAATACAGTCGGCTGTATCGTATCCTCTATTACAGTCCTATTTTGTTCAAATGCTTCAGGTAAATTAAGTAACTTCATTCTATTACCTCCTAAAGTAAATTCACATTAATTATAGAACAAACGTTCCGTTTTAACAATCTTAATTATGATGAATCGATAGCATATGAATAAGGCAAGAAACTTCCGTTCAGCGGTAGGTATAATCAAATAAGTCCATAAATCAAGTGCTTCTCGGAAGTTTTATCTTACCAGTTCTTAAATCCATCTGCTTCTCGGGAAAACGACTTCGATTCCTACTATATTCCTCTTAAGATATTATTTATTACCCTGCTGCAATTATCTTATTACAACCTTAACAATAAATTGATTAACATAATTTCACATTTATATTTCCTCTTTTTGAGAATAGGCCTTTAATTCCGACCACAATGAGTTGAACTCTTTTTTTCATTAGTTGAAAAGAGTATAATATTACGTGGGAATAATCAAATTTTTATGGGGGGCAATACTAAATGAATATCCAAACTTTGGAGAAAAGTCTTTATGATTTAATTACTGAAACGTCTACGAATCTACCAAAAGACGTACGTCGTGCTATTAAGAAAGCTAAAGAAGCTGAGACTTCAGGTACTCGTGCGGCAATGAGCTTAGACACAATCTCAAATAATATTATTATGGCAGAAGATAATGTATCACCAATCTGTCAAGATACTGGTCTACCAACATTCAAAATCTATACTCCTATTGGTGTAAACCAATTAGAAATTAAAGCAGCTATTAAAAAAGCTATTGTCGATACTTCTGCAGATGCAAAATTGCGTCCAAATGCGGTTGATTCATTAACAGGTGCTAACAGCGGTAATAACCTAGGTGACGGTCTACCTGTTATGAAATTCGAACAATGGGAAAAAGACTATATCACAATTAAATTAATCCTTAAAGGTGGCGGCTGTGAAAATAAAAACATTCAGTATAGCCTACCTTGTGAGGTTGAAGGTCTTGGCCGCGCTGGTCGTGATTTAGATGGTATCCGTAAATGTATCCTTCACTCAGTATACCAAGCGCAAGGTCAAGGCTGTTCAGCTGGTTTCATCGGTGTAGGTATCGGTGGCGACCGCTCTTCTGGTTACGACTTAGCGAAAGAACAATTATTCCGTCATGTGGAAGATACAAATCCAAATGCTGAACTTGCTAAGTTAGAAGAGTATGTAGTGAAAACTGCTAATACATTTGGAATCGGTACAATGGGCTTCGGTGGTGAAGCAACATTACTTGGTTGTAAAATTGGTGTTATGCACCGTATCCCTGCTTCATTCTACGTATCAGTAGCTTATAACTGCTGGGCATACCGTCGTATGGCTGTGGACATCAATCCTCAAACTGGCGAAATTATTAACTGGCATTATCAAGAAGGCGAAAAAATTACATTTAAAGAAGATGAAGTTGCAGCAACAACAGAAGATACTACTACAGATGTAGTGGAACTTACTGCTCCTATTTCTGAAGAACAAATTCGCTCTCTAAAAGTTGGTGACGTTGTATCAATCACTGGTCGTATGTATACAGGCCGTGACGCAATTCACCATCATTTAATGAGCCACGATGCTCCAGTTGATCTTAATGGACAAGTTATTTATCACTGTGGCCCTGTAATGGCAAAAGACGAAGAAGGTAACTGGACAGTAAAAGCAGCTGGTCCAACTACTTCTATTCGTGAGGAGCCATATCAAGGTGACATCATGAAAAAATTCGGTATCCGCGCTGTAATCGGTAAAGGCGGTATGGGACCAAAAACACTTGCTGCATTAGAAGAACACGGTGGCGTTTACTTAAATGCAATCGGTGGTGCTGCACAATACTACGCAGACTGCATTAAAGGTGTTGACGGTGTTGACCTAATGGAATTCGGTATTCCAGAAGCGATGTGGCACTTAAACGTTGAGAAGTTCACAGCTGTTGTAACAATGGACTCTCACGGTAACTCACTACACGCAGATGTAGATAAATCATCTCTAGAAAAACTTGCTCTTCACTCAGAACGAGTATTCTAATAAAGAAGCAATTTCTTTCAGAAGTTAAGCCATTTTTACTACACAAATTTGAAAAGCACAGAATATTCCTATGAATATCTGTGCTTTTCATTTGTTCAAAAACATTTCAAAAAGCCTCACAATCACCCCAAACTCCATCTAATTCCACTTATATTCCACTTTCTATCAATTATGCCTCGGCATAATTGCGTTTAAAATCGACTTCGTGCTTAGGCCTGCTGAAAAAAGTTAAAGTCCTTTCTAATTTCACACTTTCTTTTTCCAAATTCCTTTGTTATAATAATTCTAAATTAGAAAGAAGTTAATTGAAATCTATTTTCAATTAGAAAAAGTTTATAATCATTGATTTATATAGATTTTGATATTGATTTTCATTATCAGGAGGGATAAAAATGGAGTATACTAATCGAGAAAACATTAGCTTAATTGAGAAAACAAAAGAACATGCTGAATTAATCGCCGCCCTTATAGCAGGTTTGTTTATTTTGCTTGCATGGCGTTTAGATACTAGCGAGCAAACAACAGCTTCTATTCTTTTATATATTATTGCATTTTGCGTTGGTGGATTTGCTAAAGCAAAAGAAGGTATTGAAGAAACCATTGAGAATAAGGCGCTTAACGTTGAACTATTGATGGTATTAGCCGCGCTTGGTTCAGCAGCAATAGGTTATTGGACGGAGGGTGCTATTCTAATCTTCATCTTTGCTGTGAGTGGTGCTCTTGAAACATACGCAATGAACAAAAGTCACCGTGAAATTTCTGCACTCATGAATTTACAACCCGAAGAGGCATGGCTTGTTCGTGGTGGTTTTGAACCAATGAAAGTTGCTGTATCAACTCTACAAATTGGTGATCACCTACTTATTAAGCCCGGTGAACGTGTACCGGCAGACGGTGTAATCTTTAAAGGGCAGTCTTCTATCGATGAATCTGCAATTAGCGGCGAACCACTTCCAGTAGCAAAACAGGAAGGCGACGAGTTATTTGCAGGAACAGTGAACTTAAATGGTGCCATTACAATGGAAATGACAAAACCAAATTCTGAAACACTATTCCAAAAAATTATTCAACTTGTACAAAGTGCTCAGAGTGAAAAATCTCCATCACAACAGTTTATAGAAAAATTCGAAGGTACTTATGTGAAATTCGTGCTACTTGCCGTTGCCCTCATGATGTTTCTACCTCACTTTGTACTAGGTTGGGACTGGACGACAACATTCTATCGAGCAATGGTACTCCTAGTAGTTGCTTCTCCGTGCGCACTTGTTGCATCTATTATGCCAGCAACACTTGCTGCCATTTCAAATGGTGCAAAACATGGTGTGCTATTCAAAGGAGGCTTACACTTAGAGCACCTAGGTGCATTGCGTGCACTTGCAGTAGATAAAACAGGCACTTTAACACAAGGTAAACCAACCGTTACTGATTTCATTGTTCGCGAAGGATCAGACCGTAAAAATACAATGTCCATCCTTGCGGGTATTGAAGCTCAATCGAACCATCCACTTGCTCAAGCAATTACTTTATTCGCAAGAAAAGAAGGGATCATACAATTTCCTCAGACCACTATTAAAGATATTCCAGGTTGGGGTATTAAAGGTTACGTTAATGAGGTCGAGTACCTTGTTGGTAAACCAGATTTTGTTGGTGTAGATGAGGCAAATAAATTTGCAAATGGCGTAGCAGAAAAACTCGCTTCAGAAGGAAAAACGGTTATTTTCATTCGTGACAAAGATGGCATCGTTGCATTGGCAGCCTTAAAGGATACCGTGCGAAACGAAGCAAAAAAAGCAGTTTCATTACTAAAAGAACTAGGTATTAATGTTGTCATGCTAACGGGTGACAATGAGAAGACAGCAAAGGTAATTGCCAAGGAAGCAGGTGTGACAGAATACGTCGCAGAGTGTCTCCCTGAAACAAAAGTGACTGAGATGAAACGACTTCTTTCTGAACATAAATTTGTGGGCATGGTCGGTGACGGCATTAATGATGCACCCGCATTAGCAACCGCCACTACCGGAATCGCTATGGGAGAAGGAACAGATGTTGCTTTAGAAACAGCTGATGTCGTTTTAATGAAAAATGACTTATCAAAAATTGCCTATGCCGTACGCTTATCACGCAAAATGCAACGGATCGTCAAACAAAACATCTTCTTCTCAATCGGCGTTATCGTTTTATTAATTGCCTCAAACTTTTTACAAGTCGTCGATTTACCCCTAGGTGTAATCGGTCATGAAGGTAGCACCATTTTAGTTATTTTAAACGGCTTACGTATGCTGAATAAAAACGTCTAAAACAAACAGCCTCGTATCACAAAACGTGATTTCGAGGCTGTCCTTTTTAATATTCCTAACTATTTGTTAAAGTCTCCTGCATCACAAGTTCTTTTTGCAATGCTTTTTTCTGCATCGTCGCATTTAAAACGCCACCAGAAATCACAATAATTCCCGTGAAATATAGCCAAAGCATTAAAATAACTACGCCCCCAATACTGCCATATGTAGCGGAATAATTCGCAAAATTATTAATATAAAAGGAGAAAGCGAACGTAACTGCCAGCCAGCCCAAAGTCGAAAACAATGCACCCGGCCAAACACTCATTAATTTCAAACGTGGATTTGTATTCGGAATAAATCTATAGACCCCTATTAATACGATAAAAATAAGTAAAGGTGGTATCCACCAGCGCATTCTATGCCAGATAATTTCAAATTGCTCCTCAATGCCAACAATCGAAAATAAGAAATGCCCCACTTGTTGCCCAAAAACCGGTAAAAGTAGTGCGACAGCAAAAACAACGACAAATGCTATAGTGAAAATAAGGGATAACCCTCGTTCTAATATACTCCCCCTATTTTCTGTATCGTAGGCCTTATTCAAGGCTCTAATCAACGCATTAATCCCTTTAGATGCAGACCAAATTGTTCCAAGCACCCCGATGGATAATAGACTACTATTACGACTTGTTAAAATTTCATTTAATGTATTTTCAATAAGCCTATATACCTCGTCCGGCATAACATTCACCAGAAAGGAATACACTTGCGTCGTCTCTAAATTCAAATACGGTAGTAATGTAACTAAAAAAATTAATAGCGGGAAAAAAGATAGTAAAAAGAAATAAGCCAATTCTGCGGCAAGAGCTGATATTTCCACTCGTTGAAAGCGGAGAATTAAATCTTGCATAAAGCCTCTCGATGTCATTACATCTACAGTGTCTTCGTCTGGTGAGACAAATGATTTCACCACACCAACAGCTGTACGTATCGATGCTTTTTTCTTTTTCATACAAATTTCCTCCTGTACGAACAACTATTCTTTATCAGGTAAAGCAAAGGCTGCTTTTGTATCATTAATCATGCTTTCGATTGTGGAAGGTAATTCTTTAAATTCATCCACTTTATCAGCAATCGAATTTACATTTTCTGACACACCTTCACATAGCACTTTTGCGGCCAATACTTTTTCCTCAACTAGCACTTGTAATTCCTCTCGATTGGCTGCATAATACGTGATTGCTTCTTTCATCTGTTTCGTTGTAGCTATTGTTTTTTCACGCGTTGTACGGTCCAACATGCTTAACGCAGCACCAACTGCAGCACCAACTACGATGGATGCTAATAATTTACTTCGTCCCATATTAAATACCCCCTGTTTTAAATGTGTTTTAGAATAATAAATTAATTACGCCTCGACATACTTGCCGTCCAGAGGCTTTAACTTCTTACTGCCCTTATTCTACCCAATAACAGTCTATTTTTAAAGCAATGCCCAAATCAGTGTTGACATTTTTTTTATTCAATGAAATGATATTTCCGAGGATGATGAAAGGTAGGTTTAAATAATGGATTTATCAGTACCGTCAAAAGAGAACGTTATTTATATGGTTGATCAAATGAAAGAAAAGCTTCGTATGGTGAATGTCGATGCAATGAAATCGGAAAATTTCAATGAAGCTGATTACGAAGATCTTGTTTATTTATACGAAATGGTCATGAAGCGTGATACATTTAGTCCGAGCGAAATGCAGGCTATCGTTGCTGAATTAGGCGCTTTGCGCAAATAAATAGGATTTTGTAAATAAAAAGCTATTAGCAATAAGGCATCAAAGCCTGTTACTAATAGCTTTTTTTCTATTTTGCTTTTTTTGCAGCAGTACCATCCTCAGTGACAAGAGGTTGTATTAAGACTTCTACACGACGGTTTTTAGAACGTCCTTCTGCAGAATCATTTGGTGCAATGGCACGGTTCTCACCGAAACCTTGTGCACTAAAGTTTCGACGATTTAACTCCGAGTTACTGTTTATTAAAATTTCTGCGAAGTTCACTGCACGCAATACTGAGAGTTGTAAGTTAGAAGTGAAGTTAGGACCAGCTGGAACATTATCCGTATGGCCCGTAATCACAATACTACGCGGTGGATTAGATACTAATACATCTGAAAGTTCTTTAGCTATCGAATTATATTCTGGTTTAATCTCTGCTTTCCCTGGATCAAACAAAATACTATCACGAATTGTTACAAGTAAACCCTCATCAGTCATCGCTGTTGCAAATTGACCTTCCATCTCATTAACTGCGATAAAATTATCAACGTTATCTTTAATTTCAGCTAACTCCTTCTGATCCTTTAAATACGCGGAGTTTTGCGCTTGTTGTGGTGTTTTGTCACTTTCTGCATTTGGACTTTCTATCGGTGCAGGCTGCTCTAAAAAGCCTGTACCACCATCAAATACTTGATTAAACACAGCTGACATTCTCTCTAGTTTTTCTTGGTCTACTGAACTTGATGCAAATAATATGATAAATACTGCTAATAGCAGCGTTAAAATATCTGCATACGGAACTAACCAAGACTCATCGATATGCTCATCATGCTTTTTTTTCTTAGCTTTCTTTGCCAAGGCCGCCCGCCCCGCTTTCATCAGAAATTTGACGACGTTCTTCCATTGTTAAGTAAGAAGATAATTTTTGTTCGATAACACGTGGCGCCTCCCCTTCTAAGACAGAAAGGATGCCTTCAATCATCATTCTTTTTTGCTTAACTTCGATAGCAGATTTACGTTTTAATTTATTCGCAAATGGATGCCATAAAACATAACCTGTAAAAATACCTAGTAATGTAGCCATAAAAGCAGCTGAAATAGCATGTCCTAGCTTTTCTATGTCATTCATATCTGCTAACGCGGCGATTAAACCTACTACCGCACCGAGTACCCCTAAAGTCGGGGCATATGTACCAGCTTGTGTAAAGATTGCAGAACCACTAGCATGACGTTCTTCCATTGCTTCGACTTCTTCTGTTAGGACGTCACGAATATAATCCGCATTTTGACCATCAATTGCTAACGTAAGTCCGTTTTTCAAAAATGGGTCTTCTATTTCTGAAGCTTTACTTTCAAGCGCTAGTAGACCTTCACGGCGAGCTAAATCAGCCCATTGTGAAAACATCTTAATAATCTCAATATCATCCGCTAATTTTGTTTCTTTAAAAAGAATTTTAAATAGCTTTGGTACACGCTTTAACTCCTTCATTGGGAAGGCAATTGTTACTGCGGAAATTGTACCGAAGATGATAATTAGAATGGCAGCTGGGTTATAAAACGCACTTAAACTTACACCCTTTAGCACCATTCCTGTTAATAGCGCTACTAGCGCAAGTATTAACCCTACAATCGACGATATATCCATTCTAGAACCTCCAAATCTCCTATTAAGCTTTATTTCGTCTTTTTTTCCATAATTTTAATATAGTATAAATGTATTTCACATTTTTTTCGATGTAATAAATACTTTTTATTCACTTTCCGACCATATTTGATTATATCGAATTAAGAATAATACATTAAATTGTCTTTATTTGAAATCACTTAAGAATTTGTTATTATCCTTCAACACAAAATTATTAAAATTTGCTGAATGAGTCGTAAAAGAAGGAGTAAATACCTAAAAATATCAATTTCACTATATAAGCTATTCGACGGACAATCAAAAACCACTTCAGATAATTACTAAAATTTTATAAGAAAATAGTGTAAAACAACTGTTTATTGGTGTGTCAGACGATACTTTTTTTCACTCTCACAATTAAAGTGCTTCTAAAGAATCATTTATTTTTTTCCTCTATTTAATCAATTATACCTCGGCATAATTGCGTATGGATTCGGCTTTATGCTTGGGCAAAAAACTTTTTTCACCACCTAAAGGTACGGAATTACCTATTTCACTGTCTTGCTACAGAGAATGCTGCCTATTATTTTCGTATGGAGGGTAGAAAGAGAATGTCGTTTGGAGAGCTATTGAAGAATGAGCTAAATCAAAGCTTGACGCATGACTTTACGATCAATCTTGAGGTAAATGAATATAAATAACATTACTGCGGATAGGTAAAAAAGAATCTGTTCTTTGTAATAAAAACTAGGCATTTTAAGTATTTTATACCTACTAATCTTAGTCCAGACTAGGTATCTTATGGATGTCATAAATTCTCCTTAGATTTTCCTAGCAACCTATTGTATAATTACTTTAGATATTATTGTAGATTATTTCAGTAGAGAGGAGCTTTTATTATGTTCATTACGACTGTACTAGGCTTTTCAGCCGTTTTACTAATTTCTACGGGATTCTTCATCCACTACCTACAAGTTGGTTTAGATACTAAGTCTTCAGTAACTATAGATCCAAAACCAAGTGAAAAATTCTAATCTATCTATAAAAAACAGCTACATAACGTAGCTGTTTTTTATTTTTTTACTTATTTCATTTCGCTAAAAGATTACTAAACTTCTTTTTTTCTTAAAAAAATTGCGTGAATATTGTCATTATTATTTGCATATTGATCATTTTGCTCTAAAATATTTCTGTAGGGAAGGGAGCAATCTTTCATGACAATGTTACAAGATATTCTTAAATTTAATGAAGATTTCGTTCAAGAAAAAAAGTATGAGCCTTTTATTACAACAAAGTATCCTGATAAACGCATCGTTGTGTTATCGTGTATGGATACTCGACTTGTAGAGCTGTTACCTAAAGCTATGAATTTACGTAATGGCGATGTAAAAATCGTTAAAAGTGCTGGGGCATTAGTTAGTCACCCTTTTGGTGCAATTATGCGTAGTTTACTTGTAGCTGTTTATGAACTACAAGCAGATGAAGTGTATGTTGTTGGACATTACGACTGCGGTATGAGCGCAGTTGACCCAGAAGCAATGCTAAGTAAAATGGTTGCTAGAGGAATTAACCCTGAAACTATCAAAACGGTAGAAAATTCAGGTCTTGATTTAAAAGAGTTTTTACGTGGCTTTGGCGACGTAGCAACAAGTGTTAAGAAAAGCGTAGATACAATTCGCAATCACCCGTTAATGGTGAAAGATGTGCCCGTTCATGGATTAGTAGTTGATCCAAATACAGGTCGCCTTGACTTAATCATAGACGGTAGCAAACAATAGTAAAGATAAGAAGCGTCTATCCTTCATGACTTGAAAGTTAGACGCTTCTTTTTATTCGTTCTCTAAACGTGCATACATGTAATGATCCACCCATTTGCCATTAATGTACAGCAGCTTTCTCAAGAGGCCTTCTTGCTGAAACCCAGACTTTTCTAAAACACGGATAGAAGGATTATTTTGTGTTGAAACATAAGCCTCTACACGATGTAAGCCTACTTGCTCGAACGCAAATTGCACAACCATATTAACCGCTTCTGTTACGATCCCTTTCCCCACATAAATTTCATCCATCGCATAGCCAACAAATGCACTGGAATACGGTAAACGTTTTACTGCATAAAGAGCAATATGTCCTATTAGATTATTTGTACCCGGCTCAAAAATACCGAAAGTAAACTCCCTCTTTGAGTCCATTAAGTATAAGCTTTCTTGAATTTTTTTATATTGAGCATTAATTGTATAATATTCAGGTCGTTGTAACGGTTCGTATGTAGACCAAAAATATTTATTGCGGCTTACGAGATCAGTTAAACTTTGTGCATCTTTTTCGTAAAATGTGCGAATGTAGCATTTATCCCCCTGAATTGATACCACATTTTCACCCTTTTTCCTCAATAGTCTCCAAATTTTAAGCACCATTTCTCCACACTAACCTTCCGATAATTGTTTAAAGCCTGCATTCAATTTTCAATGGATCTAACCCTAATAGCCTGAAGTTTCACTGTATCTCACTTTAAAGGTCAATAACTGGTCAATAACTGTCGTTCCCTGTTTTAAATTGATTTTCAATCAACATAGTCGACGATTAGCTGACTATTATGCTCACTAACAATTTGTGGGTAAACACCCACCGAATTGAAGTTTTATTTTATTGTATGTAAAAAAAGATGCTGCTACAACTAAAACATCTCGTCTTGTTGTTACAGCATCAATAACATTATTTCACTTTTTGTTTTTGTTTTTTAGGCTTCTCTTCTAGCAATTCAAGGCTAGACGATTCAGCATCTTCTAAATGCGTTTTGTCTAAGACATTCGTTAAATGAAGGCCACGTTTTTTTGCTTCACGTTCGATATGTGCTAGTGTCTCTTGCAGTACCTGTACACGAGCATACTTTTTATCGTCTCCTGATATTAGAACCCATGGAGCATTTTTCTTATCAGTCTTCTCAAACATTTCATTTGCAGCCTCTACATACAGTGGTGTTTTTTCACGATTTCGCCAGTCTTCATCTGTTAGCTTCCAAGACTTATATGGATCCTGCTCACGTTCTTTAAAACGTTTAAGTTGCTCCTCATCTGATACTTGAAGCCAAAACTTAATGACAATATAATCTCCTGCCGTTAAAATCTTTTCAAAATTATTCATTTCTCCGTATGCACGAGACCACTCTTCATTTGTTGCAAATCCTTCAATACGCTCAACTAATACACGACCATACCAAGAGCGATCAAAAATTGCGATTTGTCCATGCTGTGGCAGCTTTCTCCAAAAGCGTTGTAAATAATTGTAGCGTAGTTCATGGGGCTGAGGCGCTGAAATCGGGTGTACGACATAACCACGTGGATCAACACGTTCAATTAGACGCTTAATAGCGCCCCCCTTACCAGCGGCATCCATACCTTCAAATACTAAAATTAACCCTATTTTATTGTTTAATAAAAACTGTTGAGCATTTAACATTTCATACTGGAGTACTTTTAATTTCTTTTTATACATTTTCTTATCTAGATTAACTGTTAGATCTAGATCATTTAAATTTTGAGTCATTAAAACTTCACTCCTTACATTTGTATACTTCCATTGTACTAAAGAAATATATGAACGCCTATTTAAATGGTAAATTGTAGATAATTTTAGCGAAACAACACGATACATTGTTGGAAATTTCCGTTATAATGAAAATAGTACGTTACAGTCCTATACTTATTTGTCTTTTCCCTATACAATTTAACACGAAGGGAGAGGAAAACATGCCTCGATTTTTTTTGATGACAATCACTTACATTGTCTCACTTATCCTAACCTTTTCATCCTATTTCATGAAAATAAACGGTCAATCTTCCTTAGAGATTTCAAATCGTTTTCCAGTAATATTTGCACCTTTTAATGTTAGTTATGTGATTTGGATTGTGGTTTACATGTTACTTGGTTATTGGTTAGTCATGAATCTAAAAAAGACAACTATTAAACAGACTGTTCTCTTTAGTAGCATATGTATCATGCAGGCGCTAGCAATTGTTGTTTGGCATCACGAATTATTTATCATGTCAATCGTCAGTACGTTTATTTTAGTACTGTATTTATCAAAGTTGTACAAAACGTACCCTTTCAGCAATAACTCACTTACAGGTCGTTTACCCTTCTCGATTTACTTCGCATGGGTTACATTCAGCCTGATGACAAATGTAAGCTTCACGCTAACATCCTACCAATGGAATGGTTTTGGACTTAGTGATCCATTGTGGGCAGTTATTTTACTGACACTTGGGGTTGCAATAGCACTACATATTCGATTCCATTATTTTGATATTATCTATCCAAGTGTATTTATCTGGTCCTATATAGGGGTCGTATTACATAATGGTTTTGATGAGCTACTTGTGTCAACGGCAGCCTTGTTTTTATGTGGGGTGCTACTTGTCGGTATATTATTTATTAAAAAAAATCCTGCCCACCAAAAATAAATTGGTAGCAGGATTTTAGCTTTTTTATTGTTCATCAAGTGAAGTTAAAATAATTGGTTTGTCTTTTGTAACGATAATTGAATGCTCGATTTGAGCAACTAATGATTTGTCTGGCGTAACGAATGTCCAGCCATCACCAGACTCCACAATATGCTCCGCTTTCGCTGAGATAAATGGCTCAACTGCAAGAACCATACCCTCTTTCATAATTGTAGAATCCCATGCATCATAATAGTTTAAAATATGGTTTGGCTCATCATGTAAAGAACGACCTAAACCATGTCCTGTTAGGTTCATAATCACTGTTAAATCATTAGCATATGCTTCACGCTCAACAGCTTTTCCGATTTGGTTTAATTTTGATCCAGCTTTTACTTTTGTCATCGCACGATCAAAAGCACTTTTGGCTACGCGACACAACTTTTCTTTATCCTCATAACCTTCACCAACTACAAATGAAATGCCTGTATCAGCAAAATAGCCGTTTAATGAACCAGATACATCTATATTGACGATATCTCCTTCTTTAATCACACGTTCACCTGGAATACCATGTGCGACTTCCTCATTAACACTAATACATGTGTATCCTGGGAAATCATACTCCCCTTTAGGTCCAGAAACTGCTCCGGCCTCAGCAAACATACGGCCTGCAATTTCATCTAGTTCTAGTGTTGTTACACCTGGTTTTGTAGCAGCCTTCATTGCTTCACGAATTTCAGCACAAATACGGCCGATTTTTTTAAAGGCTTCAATTTCTTCTTGCGTTTTTACAATCATTTTTAACGTCCCTTTCATCTAATATCTACTATTTAATATAACATAACTTTCTATGCTTAAAACGCTAAACGCTTTAAATATTATATGCCATCTTAAATTATAAAGTGCTGAAAACAGGCTTATCTCCATAACGTGAGATTGATTTCCGTTCCGGCTGGGCGCTTTGTTGCTGGCGCTTCGCTTAACTCTGCTTTTTTATTTTCCGCTAACTGAATCTAACTATTTCACAGTTGCAGCACTAGAAAAGACAAAAAGCACCTTTATTCAGATGCTTTTTAAAAAGATTCAGTGGTTTACTGTTATTCAACTGACAATAGGTGCTTAAACATGACTGACTTTGAGTTCTCTTAGAATTAAAAGAGCACCAACTCCATAAACAATAGACATTGCTAAAGGTACTAGAGTGAAAGCTTGACCAACAAAGAAGCCACCTAAAATTAGAGCAGAAAGACAGATTCCTAAAGTAACAAATAAATATGCTTTGCTTTTATAAATCCATATGTAAGGCAGAAAATGAGAGCCTGCTAGTAGGCCAATTGTGAAGGGCAGGTATTCAGGTATTTTCATATACACAATTATAAATACAGGTATATAAAAAGCTTGAGGAGCTGCTACTATTCCACTTAAAGTACCTAAAGGGTTGTCAGTAGAGAGTAAATTAACACCCAGAATTTTACTAATGACAATCCCAATAGGAAAGATGACACCTAAGCCAAATATCCAAATTAAACGTATAGCTTCTATTGGGAAAACTAAGGGCATAAAGGCGAAAATTAAAAAGACAACGGCGCCAGAAAGCAAAATGGGGTATCCTTTTTTTGCTTCAAATATAATTTCTTTTTGTAAATTTTCAAGTGTTTTATTCATTAACGCACTCCCCCTTCATAAAATCGGCAAAAGATTTATATAATATACCATCATTCAACTATTTTTACCATTGATTATTCAATAATGCAATTTTTGTCATAACTGAAAGCTATGGAGAAATTGCTTAGGAAGGGAAACTTGATTACTGCACAGTATCTAAATTTAATCTGTCTTTATGTTTTGATAGCAACAATCTTTAACAGCCTAAAAATAAAAACCCTTCACTCATGTGAAGGGCATAATCATTATGATTTTCGTTGCATTAATTGAGGTGCTGCCGTAAATAACAAAACACCGACAATCGCTGTTAAAATCGTTGCTGGTAGCATATATGTTCCATTATAGATGATTGAATAAACCCATGCATTTTGATTGCCAGCATACTCTGCGAAAAATACAGCGCCTCCAATGGTATGTGCTGCATAACGTAAAAAGCCCGCTAATACCGTTCCTACAATAATATAAAGCGCCATTTTCTTTTTATTTAAATCTTTTGCTGCCTCAAGCACTGGCCCACGCACTACGGCCGCTAAGCCTACTACCGTAAAGGCAACACCATAATCAAGTGTTCCTTGAAGCCAATGTATAATATAGGCACCAAACATTGTTTGCATAACACCAATAAGTAAACCCGTTACCATGCCTGGAATAAGGCCCCAGCGAAATGCTATTAACATTATTGGCACCATTACGAGACTAACAGAGCCTCCTTGTGCCCATACTTTAAAGGAAACCTGATCAAGCACAAGGCCAATCGCTGCGAATATCGCAATTTCCACAAGCATTAATAGTTTTTTATTGTCCATAATTATTCTCTCCTTTGTTCCGATGTAGGATACAAGAGCAGGAATAGAAATCAGTTGGCAAATATGTCCCTATCTAGCATCAATAAAGATAAAAAAACGATGCCAGGACAGAGCCTCACATCGTAAAAGTGTCGGTTTCTATCCACATCCCTACGCAAGCGTTAACTTACAGGTTCAAAGAGTTAAGGCATTACGTGCCCAGTCTCAGCTGACATCATCAGCTCCCCTTGTGGTCGTTACATCTTAATTTAGTTGAACAACCTCATTGTACGCAAACACTGTAACGATTACAACCTCTTCCACATTAATTTTTTTTGAAACTTTACTGTTTTTCATGCGTAAATATTTAAAAAGGAGGTACAACTATGGAGAACCAAAAAATTTTATCTGCCTTTAGTTATCTCAGTATCTTTTTTGCACCCTTTATTGTGCCATTAGTCGTTTACTTTGTTTCAAAAGATAACGACGTAAAGAGTCATTCTCTTCGAGCATTAATATCACATTTAATCCCAGTCGTATTTGGAATAATATTTTTTGCAGTCTTTATTTTCTCAACTTTATCATTCAACACTTTTGAACCAGATTCAGGTAGTAGTTCTTTTCTTATCATTTGGTTAGTTTCATTTTTGATTTACATTCTTGTTTCAATCGGAATTGTCATTTGGAATATTATTCAAGCAGTTCGCGTTATCCGATAAGTTTCATTTCAACCTTGAACAGAGAGTACTAAAAGGAGCTGTTATTTTTTGAAAGTATCTAAAGTTGTCAAAACCGCCGTAAAATTAGCACCAATCGTTATTCCAATTGTAAAAAAAGTAATCGCTGCAAAAAAAGGAACATATCCTAACGTAAATAAAAAGTAATAAAAAGGCGTATTTCCACACATCGGAAATACGCCTCTTTTTTATTTCACTTCAAAATATGTTTGACTGTGACCATTCATTGTTTTTTCAACGTGCAACACTGCAGGCATTGTAGCTTTTAACTCTGCAACGTGCGAAATGACGCCAATCATGCGTCCAGAATCTTGTAAATCAATAAGCGTATCAATCGCCTTATTTAATGCCTCTTCATCAAGAGAACCAAAGCCCTCATCAATAAACATTGTTTCAATACGGATATTACCTTGAAAGCTTTGAATGACATCTGCCATCCCAAGGGCAAGACTTAAAGAAGCATTAAACTTTTCTCCCCCTGATAATGTTTTTACATCACGTAATTGGTCTGTATAGGCATCATACACATCTAGCCCAAGTCCACTTTGCTTAGCATGCTTTTCTAAACGATCTGAACGTCGTAGCTCAAATTGACCGTTGGATAAATGATAAAGCCGGACATTTGCTGCCTCTGTAATTTTATCTAAATAATTGATTTGAATATAACGCTCAAAGGACAGCTTTTTCACATTTTGCCCATTTAACATTGCATAAAGTTCCTTTACTCGTCCCGCTTCTTTTTCAAGTAAGCGTATTTCCAGCTCCGCTTCCTCTACTTTTTCGATAAAGTCTGTGCAAGCTTTCGCAAATCCTTCCATCTGCTGCAATACTTTAAAGGCTTCCTCATAGGTTACACGAAGCATCTCTAACTTTTCTTCCATTGCCGTTAAATCTTGTTTCTCTTGTCCTTTAAGGTGCTTCGCTCCCTCAGTAATTTGCACCTGTAAAGTGTGGATTTGCATAGCATAATCACTGCATGCCTTCCGTAAAGCTTCTATTTGCAACACGCTACGCTTCCCAGTAGCAAATTCTTCATAGCTTTCAAAGCCGGCTTCCTTCATACTTACTGAAAATTGTTCGCGCTTTTCATCCATTTTCAGCTTTAGCTCCTCAAAAGCCTGTTTCGCTATTTCGACGGTCATTCTAGCATTGTTTGCTGCTTCCTTGGCAGCTTGCAAACTTTGTTGGCTAATAGTCCACGCAGTTTGTAAGGCAACCTTTTGAGAACCTATATGAGCAATTTCCTGTTTCATTGCATATAGCGTCGTAAGATTTTCTGGAATATGTTTTTGCTGCTCTTCCACAACTACTTGTTGTTTAGTCAATTCCTTCGTCTTTTCAGCTAAATATTGCTCTAGCTTTAATTGCTTTTCTTGTAGCTGCTCCATTCGTGCACGATGATCCTTTTGTTGCATGCGTACATCAGACAATTGATTGCTTACTACTTTTAAGATAGTAATTTGTTGCTCTATATTTTGTAAGGAAGCTACAATTTGTGCTTGGTTCGATTGATCAACCTCATTCAACTCTAACTGTTCTAATGCCTCTTGCAGAAGATGCTTTGAAGAATTCAATAAAGCTTCTTTCTCTAAAAACTTGCGCTCAGCATTAGTAGCCTTTACTCGCAAAACTTCCACCTGTGCTAATTCGATCATCTCTAATTGCTCACGATGTGTTTCGAGATGTGTTGTACTACCGCACACTGGGCAAGCCTCTCCATCCTTAAGCTGCTGTGCTAAAATACTTGCCTGACTCGCAATCCATTGCTGCTCCAACTTTTGAAGAGCTTTCTTACTTTCTTGATAGTGAACATTAGTCATGGCTACATCCTGCTCTGCCATTTCTACTGCTCTAGTGTATTTTTCAACTTGCGCTAAGTATGATACTTGCTCTTTTAGCTTCGGTAACTGTTCTAAAAAACCTTCATATGGCTCAAGTTGTTTTTCATATTGTTCAATTGTTGTTGCTAGATGCTGAACTTGCATTTGTCCTGTTTCTACAATTTTACGATTATCGTCTACTGCTAGTTTGGCTGTTGTAACATATTGTTCAGCTATTTGCAGTTGCTGAAGATTATTCTCATACGCCTCGAAAGTTGGTAATAATGCTTGGAGCTGTAACTCCCGTTGTAAAACGTGTTGGCGTTCAGGTTCCTTCGCCTCTTCAACATTAAATCTTTCTTGCGCTATTTTTAACTGAGCTTCTGCGTTTTGTTGCTCTGTCACTGCTTGTTGACAGGATTGTTCTTTACGATTTTGCTCAGCACGTAAATCGACGCATTGTTGCTCAAGTATAACAAGACGTTCTGCTTTTTCTGCTAATGCAATTTCACGTTCTTTTGCGCTATATACACCTTGCTCTTGTAGCAATGCTTGCAAACGGTTCTGGCGATTCGTTTGCTCATCAAATTGCTCATTCAATGTTTTCGCCATACTATAAAACTCTTGCTCTTTTTGATGATGCGCATAAGCTACTTTATAACGCTGCTGTTCCAATTGTATACATTCAGTATAGTAGGTCTGCTCTTCTTCCAGAGCCTTCTTTAGCTGATGCATATTTTCGGTATTATTAGTAATGCAAGTAAATAGAGATGACGTGCGCTGTGGCAAAGCCCCCGCAATTTGGCCAAGAAGATGCTCTTTTAATTGCTTCGCGCGCAGTAAATCACTTTCTGTTTCTTTTCGTTTCGCATCAAGTCTTTTTGTCATAGCACCAAAACGGTCTGTTTTAAAAATCTTGCGCAAAATAACTTCTTTATTCGTAGAATCTGAAGTTAATAGTTTGCGAAATTCACCTTGTGGCAGCATAACAATTTGACTAAATTGATCCTTTGTCAGGCCTATTATTTCCTGTAGCTTTTTATCTACCTCAAGTGTTTGCTGTTTTTCTACAATACTATAATCAAGTGTGTCTCCTTTGATTTCAGCCAGCTCTATTTTCTTACCAGTAACACTTTTGTTCTTTTCTTTAATATGACCTGGCTGACGTACTATTTGATACACTCTATCATGCATTTCAAAAACAAGTTCCACAGCAGTATACACATCATCATCTGCAAACCCGCTTCGTAACATTGCCGTATCTTGACGGTCTTCACCACTACCCGATCCGTAAAGTGCATAGCATATAGCATCAAAAATCGTCGTTTTCCCCGCACCTGTTTTTCCAGATATCGCAAATAGACGATGTTCACCTAGCTGTTGAAAATCAATAACCTCTGTATTTTTATATGGACCGAATGCAGTAATCGTTAACTTTAAAGGCTTCATTTTACTGTTTCTCGCTCCTCATCTAATAATTCTTGCAGCATCTCTGTAAATAGACGCTCTGTATCTTGATCTGGCTGTATACCTATTATATCTGTAAAAAATGATCGGAATAAATCGATGTCTTCTATCTTCTCTGTCTCAACCGCTTGAATTTCTTGTGCTACTTCTTGGCGTATTGTTTTACGCTCAACATGCATCGCATGAGGAAACACTGTACGAATACGTTCCATCGGCGAAGTTACTGGCGTAGTATCTGTTAAACGTACAAATACATAATCATCACTTGGTGGTAATTGCAATAAATCATCCAGTATCCCCTCTACCACTCGTAAATCTCGTCTCGGTATAAGCTTTCGCTTCGTAACTGTTATTTCTCCCTGTTCATCTAGCTCAACTATTAAAAAGCCCTTCTCATGTAGGTGCTCTGATAATGAATACTTCAATGGAGAACCGGCATATCGAATCGTTTCATTCAACACAAAATGCGCTTTATGCAAATGTCCAAGTGCAGTGTAATGAAAAGGCTTAAACAATGCCGCATTTATGCAATCCGAGCCCCCTATTGATAAAGGTCGCTCTGATTCACTCGTATTTGCTTCTTCTTCTCCATACTTCGTCACAAAGGCATGTCCCACAAAAACATTACGTTTTGTAGAATCTAAACTTTGCCCAATATATTCAATAATTTTTTCCATCGCCTCTTGATGAGAACGAATGGAATCATCCTCTAAAATCGTCCGTACTGACGCTGGCTCTGCATAAGGTACGAGATGAAAATGTACTTCACCATATTCATCATGTAAAACGATCGGTGCATGGTCTTTCGTAAACTGGCCTTTAATATGTAATCCACTATCACTCATTAAACTACTGCCAAAGTTTAATCGACCTGCACTATCGTGATTCCCGGCAACTGCTAACACAGGAATTTTCTTATCAAGCACAATTTCCGCCAAAATATCATTTAGTAAATTCACTGCCTCAATCGGAGGCATCGAACGGTCATATAAATCACCTGCTATAACGATAACATCTGGTTTCTCTTCATCTATAGCTAGCTTAAATTGCTGTAAAATAAAATGTTGATCCTCGGTCATGTAGACGCCTTGTACAAGCTTCCCTAAATGCCAATCTGCTGTATGAAATATTTTCATTTTGTGCGCCTCCTGTCTATTTCATTTTATCATGGCTGTTGGATTGTTTGTTTTTCCTTTTAATAGTTTAAAAATTATAATAGGGCTCCTCATCATAACTTAGAGCTGACGTGTCAGGGTGTATCCATCGTTTCGGGCTGTACGGTCACTTCGATGATTCTTTCCGTCGCTCTGATGATTCCTTCCGTCGCCTATATTTTGATAGATCTTCAACATAAAAAAGAGCATCCTTATCGAATGCCCTGTTACATTAAAAATTTTCTTTAGCTCTTACCTTCTCCATAAAAGCAGCATATCCTTTAAAACTTGGGAGGGCACGCGCTGTAGGAGTTGTTTTTTCTTTTTCCTCTCGTTTCTGCTCTGCCTTCACCAATTGTTCTAAAATCTGGTCAAATGAAATAGGGTTGGGCTTTGGCAATTCGTTTGAAGAAATGGCTAGAGCTTTACTTCCACTATATTCATGTAAAAATGCATTTGCCATTTGGCGATAGCCTTCAAAATTAGGATGTACATCAGAGATATTGGGTAAAAAGTTTCTAGCGTTTAACCCAAAAGCATCATATATGTCTACATAAGCTGCTCCAGCATGCTCTGCCTGTTGCTGTAAAATCTTATTTAGCTTAACGAGCTGTGCATTTGTTCCTTCTTTTTGCGAAGGGTGAACATTTGGATAAGCAAAATAATAGCCCATTACATAAATCTTTGCTTTAGGTGCTCGCTCTTTTAACCCTTCTAAAATCTTCTCCATATTTTTTCTGGCAATGTTTAATGCATAATCGATTTGTAGCTGTGAAAAGGCTAATGTACCGGCAGTTGGATTAACTTGCACTAGCCGCAGTAAATCATTGGCGCCTGCCGAAACAGTAATAAGTGTTGCATTTGCTAATAAGTCACTTGCTTCCTCTGATTTTACTCGTTTCAAAACGTCGGCTGTTGTATAGCCTGGAAAAGCGAGCTCCTTCGTATAGAAGCTCAATTGTCCAGTCATTCCTAATTTCATGGCGATTAAATCACTGTAGCCTGTATCAATCTGTTGATAAGGTGTTTGACCAGCCGCCAAGGAATCTCCAATTGACAGGTAGTTTTCGGTCTGAGCTAAAGCAGATGAAATACTAAATACCATCGTGAGTATAACTGTACCAATTATGGTTAGTAATCGTTTCATCTGCTCAACTCCCTTCTTTAAATCAAGAGCCTAAAATGCCCAGCTACCTTTGCGGAAAATTGGCTCTACAGTTCCGTCTGGTAAAATACCGTCGATGTCCATCTCACCGCTGCCAATCATAAAGTCCTCATGTGTTACTGAAATATTTGCACCTAATGCTTCAAGCTGCCCTTTTTCTAAATCTCTTCCACCCTCTAAGCAAGTTGGATAAGCTTCGCCAATCGCTAAATGGTTCGATGCATTTTCATCAAACAATGTACTAAAATATAAAATCTCTGATGCTGAAATTGGTGATTCATGCGGTACAAGCGCTACCTCACCTAAATAGCAAGAGCCTTCATCTACATTAATAAGCTCCTGTAATAAATCATGCCCTACCTGTGCTTCAGCATTAACAATTTTTCCTTCTTCAAATGTTAGCTTAAATCCATCGATAATATTCCCTTGATAAACTAATGGTTTTGTATTACTGACATAGCCATTAACACCTTGTTTCATCGGTAACGTATAAACCTCTTCTGTCGGCATATTAGCAATAAAGATCGTATCATCTGGCGTTTTACCACCTCCAGTAATCCATTTATGCTGTGGCGCTAAGGCAATTGTTAAATCCGTACCTGGCGCTGTATAGTGAAGCTTCGCATATTTTTTACTGTTCAGTAGGGTCGCACGAGATTCTAAATTTGTTACATGTTCATTCCAGTTTTCAACAGCATCGCCTTCACCGATACGAACAGTTTTAAAAATAGCCTCCCATAATGCTGGTACTTGCTCCTCAGCAGCTAAGTTCGGGAATACCTTCGAAGCCCACTTTAGTGAAGGGACGGCAACGATCGACCAGGCGATTAAATCTTTCATTATTGCGTTGCGATAATTTTTCAGAGCAGCTCCTGATACTTTTTGATGGGTAGCTAGACGATCTGCTGAAATACCTGCTAATTTATCAGGGTTTGCAGCATCAATCCATAATAGTGCTCCTTTACGTTCGATCACCTCATCACGCATTTTAACTACCCATTCTGGGAAACGATTAAATTCTTCATCTGAGGCATTCTCAAAATAAGCTCGATCCATTTCATCATCTGAAAAATTAACATGAACACGTCCTGCCCCAGCTTTATAAGCCTCTTTCACGACTAAACGGGCGAAATCCAATGCATCGACTGATGTATTGATTAATAAATATTGCCCTTGTTGAATATTAACACCGACTTTTACCGCAAGTTCTGCATATGCTTGTAATTTTTCTTCAAACGTCATATTATTTACCTCGCTTTTGTCCAATTGTTTTTGAATTGCCCTCCATTAGCTTGCCTTCATGCCAAACTTTTTGGACAGGTTTTCCAGAGATTTCTCTAGTCCATTTTTTATACGTTTTTTCATCACGATATGATAATAATGTTAATACTTCGCCATCTGCTCCAGCACGACCTGTACGGCCAGAACGATGTAAGTACTGCTCAATTGTTCTTGGAACATCGACATGAATAACATGTGTTAAACCTGCAATATCTAAACCACGTGCAGCAATATCAGTAGCAATTAAAACACGCGCTTCTCCTTTACGGAATGCATCTAATGTCTTTTTACGTTCTTCTTTTTTCATGTCAGAGTGTAATGTCACAATCGGTGCCGCGCGGTATTGTAATTTCGTTTCCTTCATCAGCAATTGATCTATATTGTTGACGAAAGCTAGTGCACGTAATCCTTCAGTATGTGATAGTCGACGTAGGAAATCAGTTTTATCTCGCTCCTCTACTTTCACGAAAGAGTGTACAACTTTACCAACCTTCAACATATCTTCAGGTTTAATTTTGAAGCGTACTGGCTCGAACATCATGCGACTAGCTACTAATTCAATTTCCTCCGTAATTGTTGCTGAAACAACAACTACTTGCCGTCCATATGCTGAACCTTCGATAAAGGATTTTACGACAACGCGATATTCACGACTAAGTAACTGATCACATTCATCTAAAATAACTGTTTCTATTTCTTTTAGCTTTAATTTTCCAGCACGTGCTAATTCATTTAATCGGCCTGGTGTTCCTACAACGATCGTCGGTTTTTTCTTTAACTTTTCGATTTGACGTGCAGAGTTTGCACCACCAATTAGTTGCTGAACCGAAATATCAGAACCTGCTGTCCATTCACGGATAACCTCTACAATTTGCATTGCTAGCTCCTGTGATGGGGCTACGATAAGTCCTTGTGTTTGTTTTTTTGAACCGTTTACTTTATTTAGTAAAGGAAGTACATATGCTAACGTCTTCCCCGATCCTGTCGGCGATTCAGCTACAATATCCTTGCCCTCAAGCATTGCTGGAATCATTTCTTCTTGAATTTTCATCGGTTCTTCAAATTTCCATTTTGCTTGTAAATCTTCATTTAATAAATTTATTACTGACATGTAATTTCCCACCTTCTATCTACTTGACACTAGTTTAACACACTAATCATTTTCCTACTTCATATGTACATAAACCAATTTATAAACTCACCTAACGAATTTTGAGATGGGCGTCTTCTTGCACAATAATGCGAAAAAAATCTGCCCGATTCATCCACGGGAATTGTAAGCCTACAAGCCCTCATAGACACCGGAGTTTCTTTGAAGGTTTACAGCTTACCCGCGTAGAGCGAGCAGATTTTTATTTGGTTGATTCAATTGTTAATCTACTATTTCATAGCCGCATGCTTCTATAGCACGCTCTGCTAAAACAATTAATGAGTCGATATAGGTGTCACTTAATTTTAAATCTCGATTGACGACAGATAATTCTGTACATCCTAATACGATACGATCACAATTAAGTGCAAGCATTGCCTCTTCTATCGGTTGCCAATCCTCTTGAGAGACATCTTTCCCAGCCTTTACATAATCATAAATAATAGACATGACTTTTTCTTTCATCACATCGTTTGGGACAACTGGTGTTATGCCAAATTCCTCTAACGCATCTTGATACATACGTGAAGTCAATGTACCTGTTGTCGCTAAAATACCTACACGCTCAGCCCCTAAATCAGAGGCACGCTTTGCTGTTTCCTTTATCATATGTAATACAGGGACTGGAGAACCTTCAACAATCTCATCGTAAAAGGTATGTGCTGTATTACATGGAATAGCAATCATATCTGCCCCAACAGAAGCAAGCTTTTTAGCATCTGCGACTATTACTGGTACAGGATTTTCCTTTGTATCATCTAAAATAAAGGCAGTACGATCAGGGATATTCGTATCATTATCAATGATTGTATGTAAATGCTCCTGATCCTTCGATGCCTTCGTACGTCTTACAATCATTTCACCGATAAACATCGTTGCTAGTGGACCTACGCCACCTATTATACCTAAAGTTTGTTTTTTCATTAGTTTGACAGACCTTTGTTGTTAAAATATTTCTTATATTGGCGATAAAAATTTAAATTATCGAGCGTTATATTCAACCAACGCTTCGCATTCATATCCTTATAATTAAAGATGGAATCCGTAGCCATTCCTTGGCGAATAAGGCTCTTCGCTTCAATTACTAGCTGTTCATTTTGTACATATTTAAAGAGTACACCATTTGGCACAATCGTCCAAAGATGCTTATTCTGAACATAAGTTAGCTGTTGCTTACTTCCTCGGATAAAATCATCCGCAACATATTGCATTAAATTATAGCCACTTGCTGTCACATAATAATTAGAAAGTTCATTATGTAATTCAATACTTAATAACTTATATTGACCGTCGCGTTCATCATACTTCATATCAAACGTGGCAAAGCCTTGGAATCGAATCTCCTCTAGAAACAATTTGACGCGTTCCATTAAGTCTTGATCATATGCTGTCATTATGGCTACATAGCGACCAATCCCCTCTGGAGAATGCTCTTCTAAAATCGGGTTACCTACAGAAAGCAACTTTACCTTATTATCTTGCCCAACATAAGCATTTACGACACACATATGAGCATCTTCGCCTGGAATATATTGCTGTACCATTATGTCATCTCGGTATGCAGATTCCTTATAAATGGCGTGGAAAATAGCATCCTTTTCGTCGTTATCTTTCGCAATATACACTTTTTTCTTGCCTGGAAAAATACATGCAGCATACTTTGTCATATTCAGCGGTTTAATGACTACTGGATATTCAAAAGGGATGTCAAGTTCCTCATAGTCATTGACAGTGCAAACATGCATTGCCGGATAGTGAAAGCCGAACTTTGCACAAAGTTCATACATACTCTCGCGTGTTAATAACTCTTGCGCAAGGTTTGCATCCACATAAGGAACTACAAAATACTCTGCTAGCTCCTCTTTATGTTGTACAATTTTTTTTACGTAAAATTCATCGCAGGCTAATAAAAGCAATTTTTTACCTGTAAATTCCTCTGCAATTGCCTTTAACGCCACGACAAAACGATCTTCAATATGGAGTCTTGGAACTTCACGAAATGTTAATAAATCACTGTGCTGTATTTTCTCCATATTCGTATGATTTAATGCAAGTGGTTTAACGCCATAGGACTCGTAAAATGCTCTCGCCATGCCATAAGCATTCATTTCATCTCCTAATAAAACCGGTAAAAAAGCGTGCTCAATGACCATTCTGCTCAACTCACTTTAGTTTTTTAGGCCTATCACCATAATGTGGGGTTGATTTCCGTTCTGGCTACCAGCCTCCACCCCAATCAACTTATATAAATGGACTTTTTAACGAATGTCATCCTTATTACTTGGTGATGAGTCTTTTTTATAAGTGTAACATACTTTCCTTGTACTCCTTATACCTCTTCTTTGAATCATTTATGAACGGCTACAGCATGTTTACCTAACTCTCTATAGCTTTTAAAAAACTGATCCACATTATACGTGACAAAGCCTTTTAATGGGTCCATGACAACTACTTTATCACCTAAATGCCCAGTTAAAACAACAGCATGTAAGTTCATATACGCTTCATGCGGCAATGTTTCACCTTCATATACCCAGCCCTTTTCTGAATTTTCCTCCGGCTTTGATAAATCCAATGTAACCCATGTCACAACAGGGACTCCATCTCGAACAAGCTGTAAAATCTCATCCTGCGAGGCATTGCTCTTATTTGTCACTCGTAAATCTGCCTGTTTATCCGCTATGACTGCTTCTGCTGCTTTGACAATCGGAGCTGCAAAGACATACATTCCATGTGTTTTATCACGAGGATTGCCTGCAAAAGCCTGCTCTGGATTTGGACCAAATCGCTGTCCGTTGACAGTGCTTATTGTTTGCTTTGGTAAATAGTGATCAGCCATTTCCAGCTTCGTAACATCCAGCCCATAATAATTTAATACAGCTGTTAATGATGTTATTTCACATCCATGTGGTAGTTCCGGATTTTGCATAACAACTGGTACATCTAGCTCCTGCTCGTCTCTTGAAAAATGTGTTTGCAATCGATAATACGGCTTTGTCGCATCATATGTAAAATGTTCGATTGTCGTATAACCATCGTTTTTCGTACTATTTTCAAGTGTAGTTGCAGCTATCGCATATTGCTGCCCCTCTTTAAGTTTCGAAAATTTCGCTTCGCCCTCTTCAGAGCCAACTGCATCCTCCACTACCTCACCTGTCTTTACATCTGTAGCAGTGATATAAAGGTTAGGTATCGGTGCACCACTATTAAACTCTACCGTTAACACAGTTAATCCATTGTTTTGCGTTTCCTGCTGAGAAAACGAATTGCAACTCGAAAGTAGCATGATGATCATAATACCTATTAGTAAAAGGCGTTTATACCTCGTCCACAAGACAAATTCCGCTCCTATCTTGTTTGAAGACAATAACTTCAACTCTATTATATTTCAATTTGTCGTAGACTCTATTATACGCTAATTTCATAGACGTTCCTATTTTAACCTCTTTCAGCAAAGTGTTTTTTGGAGCGAAAGCGAAGCGTCAGCTACAGATGTTTTTTGGAATGAAAGACTGCCACTGGCCTAAAACCTCTATCGAAAGTTACGGAATTAGGCCGAGACATCATTGATCTTCATTCACACTTTACCGATAAAGGTATTATTGGCTTTGCTACTTTCGGGTTTCACTTTACACGCTTAGTTTATGGTGCTGCTTACGCTTGGTCGTAATGTATGCTTCAAAACCTTACCAGAAGCATTGCGCGGCAGTTCAGTTAAAAATTCAATTTCATGTGGCACTTTATATTTTGCAAGCTGCGTCCGACAATAAGCCAATATCGCCTCTTCATCGGAAGACTCCCCTTCCTTCAATACGACAAACGCTTTCGGAACTTCGCCATACACTTCATGTGGTAAACCTACAACGGCTGCCTCTAAAATTTCTGGCAGTTGATATAAAACCTCTTCTATCTCGATAGGATAAATATTTTCGCCACCTCGAATGATCATATCCTTTTTACGATCTACAATATAGAGATAACCTTCCTCATCAAAACGCCCTAAATCTCCTGAATAGAGCCAGCTATCTTTAATTGTTCTAGCTGTTTCTTCAGGATTACGTAAATAGCCTTTCATTACCTGGGGTCCTTTGATACATATTTCTCCTACCTCACCCGTTGATACAGTTTCACCAAAGCTATCAACAACACGGACTTCTGTTTGTGCTAAAGGTTTTCCTACCGAACCAATTTTCGTCAAGGCATCGGCATCTAAAAGGGAAGAGGTCGCAGGCGAATTTTCAGTTTGTCCATACAGGTTTTGTACTTTCACATTAGGAAAAGTCTCTTTCACTTGCTTAACAAGTTCATAAGGCATCGGTGCCGCCCCGTAACATAATAAACGTAAATTTTTAAATGTATGTTCCTTAAAATTAGGTGTGTTTAAAATTATTGTATACATTGATGGAACACCAAAGAAAATTGTCGCAGCTGTAGCAGCAAGCTGTTCTAATGTATTTGACGAAGAAAACGCCTCTTCTATAACAATCGTACCGCCTTTATAAAACATCGGCATCGCAAATACATGAAGACCTGCACAATGAAATAAAGGCGTACAAATAAACATGCGATCCTCATTGCTCATATCCATTGATGACGACCATATATCCGCAGTTGAAACAATATTTTGATGAGTTAGCATTACTCCTTTTGGTTTTCCCGTCGTGCCAGAAGTATACATAACAACAGCAGTATCATGAGGCTCCAATTTGATATCTTTTCTTTGACCTGAATTGTTTTTAATAATGTCTCTCATTTCATTGAGCCCTACAATATGTTGAAATGGATTCGCAATCGTTGTGAGTACATCCTCTAACCTTTCATCATAAATAAGTCCTTTAGCTTCAGAATGATTAAAAATATATTCGACCTCTGGAGCTGCTAATTTTGTATTAATGGGCATGACAACGTAACCCGCTAACTGAACACCGATATAAGCAATTAAAAATAAATCTGAATTGAGCGTGTATAATGCAATTACATCATCTTTTTCAAAGCCTTGCTCTTGTAAGTACGCTGCGAATTTTTCTGCACTTTTATAAAATTCACTATAGGATAGCTCTGTCCCATCGTATATCGTCGCAATCCTTTTTGGTTGTTGCATAGCATAGTTTTGTAAAATGTCTGTCATTAACATCGTCATCATAAGCCCCCCAAATCTTTAATTCATTTCCCTCATACCGTACAAAATCGCCATAAATTAAATAACACTAAGAAAATTCAGAAAATTACAATTATATTTTATCAATCTATGAAAAGGTTGGCAATTTTTCTTCCCATAAAAAAGTTGAGATTCTGAGTGAAAGCCCTGAGGGCCCCAATTGGGAACTGAAATTAACTCCGCGTTATAGTGATGAACGAAAATATGACGAATATGTAACTAAATATACATAAACATTTTACTTTTCTATCAATTTCTGTTAGGTGTATGATATTTGTATAATGATTAGCTTCTTTCAGCAAATGTTTTATGTACCGAAAGCAAAGCGACAGGTACAGGTGCTTTGACACCCGCTGAAAAAAGTTTTAAGAAAGGCCTGATTAAAATGCTGTACGCACTTTTAGGAGATTTACATTCTAATATAGAAGATACGAAGGCAGTTCTAGCCCATATTCAACACACTGCGAAAGATGCAAAAGTATTGGGATTAGGTGATTTATACGAATGTACTGTAAGTAAGAAAAAAGCACAAACAATGTCGGGTTTACCGCTTCAAAAAGCTGCAATAGTGGAAAATGATTTTGAAAGTTTGCTAACGTTCCCCTCTATTCGTGGCAATCAAGAGGAGCGAATTACGCGCGTAACTGGCATCGAACGTTTTAAAGAGCTACCTGAAACAATGGAGATTGATGGTGCTACGCTTATGCATGGCCATCAATTTCAATGGAGTGTGACGTGGCAACCAACATTTCCGCCATTCAAAAAATCGCTCCTTTTCTTCGGACATAGTCATGAATCAGGTCTTTATCATCGCAATAAAAAGTTACGTATTCGTATTCGCTTTGGCGAACCAATCGCATTACAAGAAAAGCAGTATGGCATCAATGTTGGATCAGTTGTCGATCACCGTGAATGGTGTCTCTACGATAGTCATAAACGAACAGTAACATTTATGTGCGCTCCATCTGTTGAGAATGATTAATTTTTTAAATCCTTGGTAAGCCTTACTCTGTAGTTTCGCTAATATACATAGCACTCACAAAAAACGCTAAAGTCGGCTTCGACCCTAGCGTTTTTTAGCTCCATGCTCAACTAGCAATTTTCGCAATCCTTTAAAGCATCCAGTAATTTTTCCATTTCACAAATACGATCGCACATAGTTTTAATCATATTTTGAAGAATCGGTATTAATTCCTGGCAAATACAGAACCTTAAAACATTTTGTGCTAGTCGAACGCCTCCTTGATGATGAACAATCATTTCTCGAAGAAAGTTTATATTAATATTATTAGATACTGGTGGTAAACTCATTGCTTGGAACATAGCCCCGGTAATTTCTTTGTATGCACACATATATTCATACAATTCACATTCCGAATTTTGTACGATACAGCACCTATTTTGTATCGCTTCCAGGCATTCAACAATTTCTGTACTAGTTGCTATTATTTCTAATGCGAGATTTTGCACAAATATATTAGTGGTATATCGTAAAACATTTTCCGACATTCTAATTGCAGCTACTTGATGCGGTAATATTTGCTTAATAAAATTTTCTGAAATACTGCAGGTAATTGTCACATAGGTCATACCCTGCATCATTTTATTGAGGATTCTTTCGTATTCCTCTAAATATGCCTTTGTTACATTACTAAGTACAATTGGTTTAGTCATTAGACACACTCCTTTCAGAGTAATATATGTCCGATAGGTTGTTGTGCGGTAGACAATTGTACCAAATGACCTTTATTGTTTCGTAACAGCAGTTGAAGTTATTTTTAATCATCTTTTTTATATGTATCCAAGCATTTTTGACAAATACATCGCTCTTTAGGTACCGCTTCAAAAATTTCTTTAGGAAAACTTTCTGTCATACACCAGCAATCCTTTTGCCCCTTTACTATCCCACAATGATTTTCTTGCCCACATAACGGACAACGTTTTTCCTTCATTCGTCCACCTCCTTACATGTGCTTATATTTTATAATATAGCGAGATGTTAGTCAGTGAATTTTCTTCATTTCAATCGAGCTTTACGGCATAAATAAGAGAGGAGTACTTCATTTCATACTCCCCCCATAATAATTTATTGGTTTTTCCCATGAATCTCTTGCTTTACTTCTTCAACATCTGTATCACTATATTTTTTCGTACCAACCCCACCGCTTTGGGCTAGCAGTTTTTTCACTTCATTGTAAGATAAACCACTTTCCGCATTTTGTCTTTTTACCTCAATAATATCCGTTCCAGCAGAAGTAAACTGAGTTTCGTTATGATCAGTCATGAAAATCCCTACCTTCTATAATTCATCTGGCTGCAATTCGATCAATTCATCGCCTTCTCGTTCTACTTTTTTATTGAGCTCCTTAACCGGTATAGCATCAACCGTTTGCATATCTTCGTGTAAATCGAAAATACTTATATTATCAGATTCCACCATGTCTGGCTTGTTCTTGCTTGCTAAGTTCATAAACACCTTTTTTTCATGTGGTAAGTTTTCTATGTCCATCATTGCTCACTCCTTTACTAATAGAATGTGCAGTGTTGAACAAATCATGTACCTTTCGTTTTCGAGCTTTTATCGATGCGATGATATTCAGATATTTGAATGACCCGAACATATCTTGTATGCAGCTCATGATACATCCCTCTACTGTCTGTAAAGGATATATATTGATCTCGTTCGCTTCGAACTAATGCCTCTGCTTTTTCTTGTGATTCTATATGGATAAATCTCCTTACATAATGCATTTCATCAAAAAAATAAGTAATTTTAAATTCTTTCATAATAACTCCTCGATTACTGGAAATGGTTTGTTACTGCTTATCCTATCCAACTAACTACAGTTGCTATTCTCATGAAAATATTAAGGTATTTTTTATATCTACGGCATAACCTGTATTAATGCAACCACTTTATAGGAGGTGATGATTTTGATCCATACAGTTAAAGTAGGCGAAACCTTGTCCCAAATAGCTAGAAATTATCGTACACCGTTATCGTCCATAATTGCTGCTAATCCAGGGATAGATCCGAATGTACTTTATATAGGACAACAAATTGTTATTCCTGGATTTCCAAACCCAAATACGATCCCTTATAGAATAGATATTTCTACTGAAAATCGATGGCTACGGTTATATAAGGATAATGTTCTTCAAAAGCAATACCCAATTGCGGTTGGAAGGATGTTACATGATACACCTACTGGCGATTTTATAATCATTAACAAGGCTCCAAATCCCGGTGGTCCTTTTGGAACAATGTGGATGAGTTTATCTAAAGAGCATTACGGTATTCATGGAACTAATGATCCTAGCTCTATTGGTCATGCTGTTTCACGTGGCTGTATTCGTATGCATAATAAGGATGTCGAAGAGCTTGCAAGCATTGTCCCAATCGGTACTGGAGTTTTTATTCATCCATAAAAAGCCTCCAGACTAAAAACATTCCTAAAATTTTATCGGAATGTTTTTTAGTTTTATCGGAACATTATGTAGATTTATCGGAATGTTTTCAAATTCATCGGTACATTATGCTGATTTATTGGAATAAAAAAGCAACCTGAAATCAAACCTCAGATTGCCATCGCTTTTAACCTTCACCTCTAGATTGTGCAAGCTTCGATAAATAGTATTGCTCCTCTCTTAGCATATGATCCGCCATTAGAGCTGTAAACGTTCCTAATACTTCTGCACTTAACTCCATTTCCTCTAACTCGCGTAAAAACGTTTTGAATAATTTCATTTCTAGATCTACATCTTGATTAAAGCGAGTTAATGCAGGGAAAGAGTCTATATTTGAACGTAAATATCCTGTAAGCTCCACTGCTTTTAAATAAAACTGTTCAAAATGTTGGGCAAAGGTAGTACTTTTTTGTCTCAATCTTCTTTCTACGCCATCCAAATCGTCATGAATAATACCTGCATGTCCTGAAGCATCTAAAAGCCAGAGTAAGTGATGATGTAGCTCATGAAAGATTGGCGGGACTTCCCCTTTCTTCAGATAGCTAAGTACATTTTGATATTCCTCTAGTTCATTCACCATGTGATTAATAAAGGAAGGTGATAAATGGATATTAATATTTCCCGATAATTGCTTTCGAAGGATATAAAATTTAAATTGCTTTAATTGCGTTACAGCTTCATCGACAGTAAGTGAAAAAGAAGCCGCATTATTGGCATCAATTGAATTCACATAGGTAAGAAGCTGAGAAAATTGATGAATAAATGAACTTGCTCTTTTTATATCCTCTGTTTCCGATGGATACAATGAATCATGAATAAATTGAGAATGGTCTTTTAATATTCTTAGCCAAAACCTATGTTCAAACATCGCATGCTGTAAGTAATTCGACAACCAGTCACATCCCCTTTATGCTCTACGTTCCTCTATTCTATTCTTCTTGAAAACCTAATATTATTGCCAAATGTTCTTTTCGTATAGGATGAAACGCTTCAAGCTATACTACATAATGCGAAATAAATCCAATGACATCCAAAACACTTGAAAATTAGGAGGAGATATACTTGTCCACAAAAAACAATACAGTATCAATTTTCGCCTTAGGTGGCATTAATGAGATTGGTAAAAATATGTATGTAGTACAGGTTGGGAATGATATTTTAATTATCGACTGTGGCGCTAAATTTCCAGACGAAAGCTTATTAGGCATCGATTTAATCATTCCTGACATTACGTACTTACAGGAAAATAAAGAGAAAATTAAAGCATTAATTGTGACACATGGTCACGAGGATCATATTGGCGGTATCCCTTATCTGCTTAAAAAAATAAATGTCCCTATTTATGCTACACGCTTTACGCTTGGGTTAATCCAGCTAAAGCTGAAAGAGCATAAGCTTTTAAGAGAGTCAGAATTAATTGAAATTAATTCCGATTCATCTTTAAATTTCGGACAAGTTGATGTTAGTTTCTTTAGAACAAACCATAGTATACCTGATTGCTTAGGTATCGTTATGAACACACCTGAAGGAAATGTTGTACACACTGGCGATTTTAAATTTGATTTAACACCTGTCAATGATCAGTTTGCAGATATTCATAAGATGTCCGAGATTGGATCAGAAGGTGTACTATTACTTATTTCTGAAAGTACTAATGCAGAACGACCTGGTCTAACTCCTTCCGAGAAGCTTGTCGGTAATCATATTGAAGATGCTTTTTTACATGCCGACCGTAAAATTGTGATCTCTACTTTCGCCTCTAATGTTAATCGCATACAGCAAATTGTAAATGCAACGATTGCTACAAATAGAAAGCTTGCATTACTTGGCCGTAGTATGGTGAATGTTGTAGATGTCGCACTTGAGCGAGGCTATTTAGACGTTCCAGAGGATTTGTTAATTGATGCACGCGAAGTGAAATATCTCCCCCCTGAAGAAATTGTTGTACTATGTACGGGAAGTCAGGGAGAGCCATTAGCTGCACTCTCTCGCTTAGCAAGCGGCAATCATCGCGAAGTGAAAATTTTACCTGAGGACACAGTTATTTTAGCTTCATCCCCTATTCCAGGGAATGAGAAAGGTGTATCACGGATCGTTGATAATTTATTCCAGCTAGGTGCGAAAGTTATTTATGGTTCCTCTAGTCATACAGGTATGCACGTTTCTGGTCATGGTCATCAGGAAGATTTAAAACTGATGCTGACACTAATGAAACCTAAATTTTTCATTCCGATTCATGGTGAATTCCGTATGTTACATCAGCATCGTTTACTAGCTGAGTCCGTTGGTGTCAAAAGAGGACATACGTTTATTATGAAAAACGGGGATGTTGTTGATATTGAAAATTCCATGGCTAGACAAACACGTAAAATTCCTTCAGGGGATACGTATGTCGACGGAATCGGTATCGGTGAAGTCGAAGGAATAGTTTTACGCGATCGTAAACAGCTTTCTGAAGACGGTATGCTTGTCATCGTGATCACACTTAATAAAGTAGATGGTGCCTTTATTTCAGAACCAGATACAATTTCACGAGGCTTTGTTTATGCTAAAGACTTTGAGGCGCTTTTAACGAAAGTAAATATTCTCGTGAAAGAAACGGTAAATGAGCTTCAAGAAGAAAATAAGCAGCAAATACATGTTTTAAAAAGAGAAATCAAAAGAACTGTCGGTCAGTATCTATTTTCGCAAACAAAAAGAAAACCAATGATTTTACCAATAATCATTGAAATTTAAAAATGTCGGTGTAAAGGCACAAGCCCAAACACCGACATTTTTATCCCGTAAATTGAGGCTGTGATGAATTTATTTATGCTCACCCTTAAAAATTTTATATAACATATGATTGTAAAGATACTGAGCCTGTTGAAACCCATAATGTAAACTTTTTGAATGATGTTCAACTTGCACCGAAACATTGTCAAAATGCTGCGGTAGCCCCTCTACTGCTGTCAACAACGGCTCTTTACTTTTTAATAAAAGCTGAATCGTATTTAAAGTTTGCACTATTTTATGTTGGATATCTATCATCGGAAGATTAATCGGTATATGGTACAAATGCTGCCATTCTTTATTCATTTTATACCATCTAAGAAAATGTAATAAATAATCGCTTAAAACAATTGTTTCATTTGGAATAATAGCAACGATCTCACTTGCGATACATAGTTCAGTTTCACTCTGATATATATATTTATTGGTGTCCTTCAAATTAGCTTTAGTTAGAATGATGGTTTTAGCTGGTACCGGTACACATTTGCAATGTTTTCCAAAGGTAATATTAACTTTTGGTAATTGCTCAATATCACCGTCTAGCATTAACTTTTTTAAATTATCTGCTGTAATGAGAGGTACACCGATGTTTGTAAAATACTTTTTGCTCGGTATTATTTTTCCCTCTTCTATTGTAGCAACCTCATCTAATCGATAACACTTTACCATGCCTGAATCCTCCAATCCTTCACTTAATTAGGTATACTCTAAAACAAGCTACTGAAGAATCAACCACACTGTTTTACACAAGTCTTTTCTCATAATAAAAACCCCTACTAATTATTGTACCATTTTACTATAACATTTTGTCTATTATACCACTATAATGGTATAGGCATTTTTAATGTTTTTCACTAGCTTTTTACATAGAGGTGAATCATATGTCAGACTTTTTAAAGCTAGTAGGCGAACAACTCCGTATTATTAGAGTTTCAAAGGGGCTTAGTCAGGAAGAAGTAGCAGAAAAAACAGGGAAACTAGGTTTTAGTAAAGGACGAATCTCAAACATTGAACATGGGCAATCTAATATCACATTAAGCACTTTAGAAACGCTGATGAAAGCATTAGATATTGCACCTGAGGAGCTTTTTAATTTTCAAAAATTATCTGGTGTCACTGATATTGAAGAAAAGAACATTATGCTCGACATACATCGATCATTATTAAGGGAGCGCAATTTAGACGAGGTGAAATACGTAGTACGTATTACGAATGATTTTTTAAATACTATTGATTCACAATCAAAGAAAAATAGCTCCAATAATCAATAACGTTGGAGCTATTTTAGCGAGCTACAATTTTTTTCTAAAGTTCTACTTAATGTGTAGGGCTTTGGTTGACCCGCTTCGCTCACATTTAATAAATCGCATACGTATGAACAAGTGCCCTATTTTTAATGTGGACTTCTCTATTTGCTTGAATAGAGTAAAATCCCCCTATACAAAAAATCCATTTAGTTTAAAACCAAATGGATCTGTTTATTACATTCCAAATTTTTGACGATAGCCGCATTTTCTACATAGCTCTTCGACTGCTTCCCTACGTGAAAATCCATCGACAATATTATTCGCACGTTCACCTTGAACAATGTCTGTGAAGGATTTCTCGTTCACATTCCCCAAATTAATGACGCCCTCACCGTCAAGACAGCATGGCACTACTGTACCATCCACTAAAATAGCGGCTTGGCTTCTAAGTGCATGGCAAAAGCCTTTTCCTTCATCCTCAGGCTCCAATAAACTTGGCCACTTGAATTCATGATCCTGATTTAAATAAATATTATTAGCAATCTTTACACCTTTACCAGGCTGTACTTTTTCTTCGATGCGATAATCCAGATTATATTCATTTTCTAGAATTTCGAGTGTTTCACGATTTCTTCGTGCCGCGATATCTGTCATATGATCCTTTTGTAAATTCCATAAACGATATGAAATAATCGTATTATAATCTTTTGAATCACGCACAAAGTCTAATATATCCCCTAAGTATTTCTCACGATTTTCCGACCCCTCATGACCGTCGAAACTATGCAATGAAAAATTGATTTGGCGTAAAGCTGGTTTCCCTAATATCTTTTCACGATTCTTTTTAATCAGTGTACCGTTCGTTGTAATATTAACTTTAAAACCTTTCTCATGTGCTGCGTCAAGCAACTGATCAATACGCGGGTGTAAAAGAGGCTCTCCTTTTACATGCAAATAAATATATTTCGTATGAGGACGTATTTCATCCAATATTTTATTAAATTGTTCTACTTTAATAAGTCCCTTTGCACGAGCAGTTGGAGGACAAAAGCTACATGCTAAATTGCAGACACTCGTTATTTCTATATAAACCTTTTTAAATGTTCTCAACGTTGATTCACCGTTCCAGTTCTTCTTATATTCAAATCCTATTCATTTTAACAAATTTTACGATAAGGAACAGTTTTTCAGTCTCCATCCCTCACATTATTTATCAACTTAGGGCTACATGAACAAGTAAACTTGAGAAAGATTAATAACTTAGTATTAATGCTGAAAATAAGGAGGTGAAAACTATGTCTGACGATAAATTTGATAATGAACGTTCAAAGGAGCCAGCTAAAAATAATATTACCATCCATCTTACTATTAATATTGGCAATACAGATAACCATGTTAAACAAAAGGCTGAAGGTAGAGGACAAATAAATAATGATGTAGGTACTAACGCCAACCAAGGCGACCAAAACGCCAAAAACGGTAGTACTAGAAATGTAAACTCACAATTGGCTGATGGAGACGGCAGAAGTGAAATCGCTGGTGACGATAATGATGAAACTTGGGGATAACAAAGAATAAAAGTAAAGGACAGCTTAGTAATCAACAGCGATATCCATTCATCTTCGAAACATAGTGAAAGTAGTGAAGATGAATCCTCTCCATTGTTAGATGAATATAAAAACGAATAAAACTTATGGGCTCATCACCAAAGTTCTGGATAAAATATATTGAAAGTACGCTATGTTATAAATTGATCTTCGTTACGGCTGGGCGACTCCTCGGGGATCAGCGGTAGAGGAACGAAGGCTAAAACCACCACGTTCTGTGATAACGCCTTCGTGACCAACATCCTGTTGCCCCGACGCCTCCAGGAAGCTTTGCGCTGTGCGAAAGCGTAGCGACAGCAACAACAAATGTTTTAACTGTGCGAAAGCGAAGCGTCAGCAACAACAAATGTTTTAACTGTGCGAAAGCGAAGCGTCAGCAGCAAAGCGCCCAGTAGGAACGGAAATCAACCCTACATTATGGAAATGAACCTTTATGTAAGACTTTCAAAAATTAAAACTTCTATCTGCTGGAATATTTTATACCAACAGATAGAAGTTTTTTGTTACACATTACGTTTATAGTTTTTTGTCCCATCATATGAATAAAGCATTGGCTTTCCATCCACATATGTTTCTAAATGAACAGGACGACCCCATAGCTGATAAATATAGGGCAAAACGTTCTCTAAATAGTGCGGATCGAGCTCCGTTCCCTCAAAGCCATGCGATAAATAGAGCTCTCCATTGCGAAGGTAATCGCCATTTTTAACGACGATATACGGGAATCCCCCGTTTACACGCATCGATACGAGCTGATCACGTACCATTTCATGATCCTTATCTGTAATACGGTATTCATTCCCCTTTTTCTGGAACAAATAAAGATCCTCTCGCTTAGCTAGATCCTTCGTTAAATAGTTGCGTATAAAGGATATGTCCGACTCTATCTCTCTTACCTCAAACATTTTCTCTCGACCTGAGTTAGGTTGAACGCCTAGCTTTCTCATCTCTTCTGTCGGATGATTATAACGGTTTTCAATATCCTCGAAAATTTTCACACCAAGGTAATAAGGATTAATCGTCGTTTTTGAAGGCTGCACAACACCTGCATTTAATTTCGCATACTCAATCGTTTCAGCTGTTGTTAGCTTGAGCTCACGCATAATACGTTGATGCCAAAAAGAAGCCCAACCCTCATTCATAATTTTTGTCTCTAATTGTGGCCAAAAATAAAGCATTTCCTCACGCATCATCGTTAATATATCTCGCTGCCAGTCCTCGAGCTCTCGACTGTGCTCCTCTAAAAATAGCAATAAATCTTTTTCTGGTTTTGGGGGGAAGTGCTTTATTTTTCGCCTGATCGATTTATACTCTTTTTCCTTTTCATCTAATCTCCATAGATCATCATACGGCGATTTTGATTGAGAAATCTCCTCTTCAAATTCATCCTCCGTATTCCAAGCCAATTTTGGTCGTAAAAGGGATGGGTCGATATGCTCCTGAATCGCTAAAATCGCATCTAAAAACTGCTCGACTTCATCCTTTCCATATTCTCTTTCATAACCAGCTATCCTTTCAGCTGTTGCCGTCATGCTCTCCACCATATCTCTTCTAGTATTGGAGAAGCGTACATTATTCTTAAAGAAATCGCAGTGCGCTAATACATGCGCAATAATTAATTTATTTTGTGTTAACGTATTTGTATCAAGTAAAAATGCATAACATGGGTTTGAGTTAATCACTAGCTCATAGATTTGACTTAGCCCTAAATCATATTGAAGCTTCATTTTATGAAATTGTTTACCGAAGCTCCAATGTGAAAATCGAGTAGGCATACCATATGCGCCAAATGTATAAATAATATCTGCCGGACAAATTTCATAACGCATCGGAAAGAAATCTAAGCCAAAGCTTGAGGCAATTTCTGTAATTTCATCAATCGCTCGTTCAAGCTCTTTCATCTCCACTTTTTAGTCCCCTCCTTTGAACATGGTTTATGATTCATTTTTTTTAAAAAAGCTCTTTAAGGCATCGTATACATCGCCTTTTTTTCTTAAAATATGATACCTAAACTTAGGATCATCTACTTTTTTATAGGTGTACATAAGTGTAGAGAAGCGGTTATGCTGATTGACTTCCCCATATCCAAACATGCTCGATACTTCCATCAACTCTCCCACTAGCTTCAAGCACTTTTCATTATCCATTGATATATTTTCACCATCTGAAAAATGTACTGGATAAATATTGTAGCGAGAAGGATTATACTTTTCCCGAATTAGCTCCAATGCCTTTATATAGGCAGATGAACAAATCGTCCCTCCACTTTCTCCCTTCGTGAAAAATTCTTCTTCTGTCACTACTTTTGCCTCTGTATGATGCGCAATAAACTCAATTTCCACGGTTTCATACTTGGAGCGCAAAAATTTTGTCATCCAAAAGAAGAAGCTCCTAGCACAATATTTTTCGAAAGAACCCATCGAGCCACTTGTATCCATCATGGCAAGAACTACTGCCTTTGATTCAGGTTTTTCCACTTCATCCCACGTTTTAAAACGTAGATCATCATTATGAATCGGCGTAATTTCTGGTTTTCCTTTCATCGCATTACGCTTTAGCGCATTAAGGATGGTGCGCTTTTTATCGACATTTCCCATTAAACCTTTTTTTCGAATATCGTTAAATTCGATTTTTTCCGTTTTAATATCCGCTTTTTCTTTTTGCTGCAGGTTTGGTAGTTCAAGCTCGTTAAATAACACATTTTGAACCTCTTCAATGCTTACCTCAGCTTCATAATAATCATGGCCTGGCTTGTCACCAGCTTCTTTTCCTTTACCATTAGCCTGATTGCCTTTGCTTGCATCACGCGCAACCACATCACCTACATTACTGTCTCCTTGCCCTTGCCCAACATGCTTGGAGTTATCATAGTTATATCGAATTTTATATTCATCAAGTGAACGTATAGGGATTTTTATAACCTCTCGACCATTGGACATGACAATACTTTCTTCACTAACTAAATCAGGTAAATTATTTTTAATAGCATCTTTTACTTTTTCCATATGCCGTTGCTGGTCCTGGTGCCCTTTACGATGGAGGGACCAATTTTCCTGAGAAATGGCAAAACGTTTATTTTCGTTTTCAGTCATTTTTATCCTCACCCATCTATCAAATTCGTTTTTTCTATACTATGCTAGTGATTCACTTTCTTGAACTTTTTTAGAAAAATCAATTACACTTCGTGGTTACTTCACTTATGGCAAAAACTAAGTGAATGAAGATCAATTTCGCCTTGGCGTAATTGTTGTTATTGTTGTTGCTGTCGCTTCGCTTTCGCACAGATAAATCCTTGTTGTTGCTGCCGCTCGCTTTCGCACAAATAAAACCTTGTTGTTGCTGCCACTTCACTTTCGCACAGATAAAACCTTGTTGCTGTCCCACAGAAATTTGCCACAGGACATAGCGAGTTCCTCTATTTCAGTAGATGTTTGGACACCCACTGAATGAAGATAAAAGGAGTGCCCTTAAATGGACACTCCTATTCACTCCTATCAATAGTCTTATAATTTCCTCTGAATAGGTCAAAATTATTAACGATTTAACAGGCTACCTACGTACTGCAATAATTCATTAGCAGATGTTGGATTATAGCCATGTTCATCAACAAGTCTCGCTACAACTTCATTAATCTTCTTCAGCTGTAATTCATCTGGCATTTTTGAAGATGTTGTAATTTTCACGACATCCTTGAGATCCGCAAATAGTTTCTTCTGTATTGCCTCTCGTAATCTTTCATGAGAATTATAGTCAAAACGCTTACCTTTTCGAGCATAAGCAGAAATACGAATGAGTATCTCTTCACGGAATGCTTTTTTCGCATTTTCCGAAATGCCAATTTGCTCCTCGATAGAGCGCATTAATTTTTCATCTGGATTCATTTCCTCACCAGTCAATGGATCTAAAATTTTATTTTTATTACAAAACGCTTCTACATTATCAAGATAATTATTCATTAATGTTTTTGCAGACTCTTCATATGAATAAACGAAAGCTTTTTGCACTTCGTTCTTCGCAATATCATCATACTCTCTTCGAGCAACTGCAATATAGTTCATATATTTTTCTCGATCTTCCTGAGAAATTGAAGCATGTTGGTCAAGCCCATCTTTTAGTGCACGCAGAACATCTAACGCATTAATGGATGGTACCTCTTTTCGGATAATAGCAGAAGAAATACGATTAATAATATACCGTGGATCAATACCGTTCATGCCTTCGTTCGGAAACTCTTTTTTAAGTTCCTCTAAGTCAACGGAATTAAATCCCTCCACATTTTCTCCGTCGTACAGTCGCATTTTTTTAATAAGATCCACACCTTGTTTTTTCGGTACTTCCAGTCTTGTTAGAACCGAAAAGATTGCTGCGGCCTTTAATGCATGTGGCGCAATATGAACATGGGACATATCGCTCTCTTTAATCATTTTTTCGTAAATCAATTCTTCCTGACTAACTTTTAAGTTATACGGAATCGGCATCACAATAATACGAGAATGTAATGCTTCATTCTTTTTATTTGAAATAAATGAGCGATACTCCGTTTCGTTTGTATGTGCAACAATTAACTCATCTGCACTAATTAACGCAAATCGCCCTGCTTTAAAATTACCTTCCTGCGTTAAAGACAATAAATTCCACAAGAATTTTTCATCAAGTTTTAACATTTCTTGGAATTCCATCATACCTCTGTTTGCCTTATTTAGCTCACCATCAAAACGATAAGCACGAGGATCAGATTCTGAACCAAATTCGCCAATTGTGGAAAAATCGATACTACCTGTTAAATCAGCAATATCTTGCGATTTAGGATCTGATGGTGTAAATGTTCCTATGCCTACACGTTTGTCTTCCGAAAAAGTAATACGTTCAATCATCACATTTTCAATGCGTCCATCATACTCCTTTTCAAGACGCATCGTATTTAAAGGCGATAAACTTCCTTCAATTCGTATACCATACTCCTCGTAAAATTCATTACGCAAATGATGTGGAATTAAATGTAGTGGATCTTCATGCATTGGACATCCTTTAATTGCGAAAACCGCGCCTTCATCTGTTCGCGAAAATTGCTCAAGTCCGCGTTTCAACAAGGTCACTATTGTTGATTTACCACCACTTACTGGTCCCATTAATAACAAAATACGTTTTCTAACATCTAATCTTCGTGCTGCCGGATGGAAATATTCCTCCACCAGTCTTTCAATTGCTGTTTCAAGCCCAAAAATTTCTTGCCCGAAAAATTTGTACATTTTTTGCCCATCGCGTTCCTCTACACCACTACTCTTTATCATATTGTAGACGCGTGAATGGGCTGTTTGAGCGACTTCAGGTCTTTCCTTGATGATGTTTAAGTAATCTGCAAATGTACCTTCCCACTTTAGCCGGTTTTCTTCTTCGCGATAGCTTTTCACTTTATCTAAAATGTTAATAGCCTTCCCTCCATTCAGGGCTTGATTTATAACATAGTATGAAGGAAATGGCATTATGATACCCAATACTTTTTCTTTGTCAAAGTTTCTTCTTATTGCCTTTAATTTTTTCCTGCTGAATAAGGAATTTTATCGCAAAAACAAAAATAACGGATTTAAACATGAACCATTTCACCTGACGCTTTTTAGCCAATTTCCAGGGATTATTTTTTTGAAACTATGCCTGAATATAAGTTAATCTTCGTTACGACTGAGCGACTCCTTGGGGATTAGCAATATAGAGGAACGAAGGCTAAAAGCATCACATCCTGTGATAACGCCTTCGTGACCAACATCCTGTTGCCCCGACGCCCCAGGAAGCTCTGCTCTGTGCGAAAGCGAAGCGGCAGCTACAAAGCGCCTAGTCGGAACGGAAATCAACCCTACGCTATGAGCCAGGTTTTTTTCACGAAAATTGCTCATTTTTACCGCTTCGTTTTCCCACAAAAAGTACTGAATGAAGATAAAAAATTCGGTTATTCTAACGTTAGAAAGGAGGTCCTTTATTGAATCGCCATTTTATATTCCTTTTATCATGGATGTTATTATGGAGTTTTACTCTCCCCACTGTTGCGTTCGCAAAAGAAGAACCTACACAAGAAGAAATTGTGCAGCAACGTATGGCCTACTACGTACAATTTGACGAATTACTCATCCCTTGGCATTTCTTAGCAGCCATTGACCAATACGAACGCAATTTGCAATCCGTTCGTAAAGATATTCCGGAACGGGATGGTATTATTTCCATTCAATTTTCTGATGAATATTGGTCAGGCGCTTTAAATCCTGTAAGAGATGATACTCGCCCAGATACTATTAGTTACTTTGGCGGAATGGGGTTAGATGGCAACGGTGATGGAGTTGCCAGTCCAAAGGATGATACCGATACAATATTCTCCATGGCTACTTTTTTAAGCAAATTTGGAACAACTGATGAAGACTTTAAATTAGCTTTATGGGAGTATTACGGAAGTGAACAGGCTGTAAATCAAATCTTCACCATTTCCAAAATGTATAGTCATTTCAAAACAACTGAGCTTGACGATCACACATTCCCAGTCCCTACTAATTATGATTACAGCTATCGAAGTACATGGGGTGCCAATAGGGGCTGGGGTGGACGACGTATTCATGAAGGTACAGATATTTTCGCTAGCTATGGTACTCCAGTGCTCTCTACCTCTTATGGGGTAGTAGAGATAAAGGGCTGGAACCAATTTGGTGGTTGGCGCATAGGCATTCGAGATAATCACAACTCCTATCATTATTATGCCCATCTCGGTAGTTATAATAAGAAAATTAAAGTAGGAGACCTTGTCGAACCTGGAACTGTCCTCGGTACTGTTGGTAGCTCTGGCTACGGTAAAGAAGGAACTTCCGGAAAATTCCCGCCTCATCTTCACTACGGCATTTACAAATTCAATGGACGTACAGAATGGGCATTTGATCCATATCCATCTTTACTGCAATGGGAACGACAAGCAAAAAAAGCAAAGCAAAACAGTAATTAAATGTTGCACACAAAAAAGAAGGATAGATAAAATTATCCATCCTTCTTTTTTGCTACATATATCCGGTAATTTCTAAAGCTTCTATGATTTTTTAGCCGAGCTCAGTCGCTAATCTACCACAAGCTTTCTACCTCTGATCTGTCCGTTTCTCCCCTTCAATTTTTAGAACTAGCTTGTTGCTATTTTCCCTGAGGGAATTTTCCCAGCTCCGTATCTTTGCCCTGAGCGTCTACAATTCCATAAGTGAATAAGCCACGCATATACTCGTCCAAGAAATAAACATAGCTTTTAAAGGTTGGTTTCGCTCCCCACTCTCGTTTAGCCACATCATCCTTCTGCCATTTAATGACTGCCAGACCTTCATTATTCACTTCATAATAAGCATCGCCAGAGCCGGCGAGATCCAGCGGGAAACGCAATGCTTCTCCTTCTGGAAACGTGTAATAGAAGTAATTATACCCTTCACCAGCATGAAGAGGTGGCACTTCCTCTGTAAGTTTTTCTAGTCCGAGCGCAATATGACGCGCCTTCATGAGATCCCCGTGCATCAGTGTCTCGTATTCTTCCTGACCCGCAGGTGTACGGACAATAACCCGTTTATCTTTGTTATTGTAATAGACATAACCGCCAAGTGTCTCGCTAATGAAACGAATTGGCACATAAGTGCTACCGTTTTTATTTACTACTGCAGCATCTAATTTTATTGTTTCCCATTAACCGTTGCTGTCTTTTTTCCCGCCACAAGCTGTACTTTCTTACTCTTATCTTTATTTTGAATCGTGACGACACCGGTCTTAGGATTATAAGCGAGCACAGGCCATGACGGGTCGCTCAGAGACCTTAGTTTAACCATTGTTCGTCCTTCAACCGTAATAAAGTCATACTCAGCTTTACCGTTGACAAAAAGAGAATTAGAGGAAGCCGCATGTGCTGAAGTATTGCCAATAAAGCTCACAAGTATCACGAAGCCTATTATTTTGAAGCATTTGTTCATACCATATCCCTCCTATAATCGCATCGTTTTTCTGAACAATTATAATTCAAACTAAAATATGGATAATAATAGCAACAACTTTATAAAAGCTCATCAGTTAGGTATAAATACATAAAGGCATTAAAAAAACATCAGAATTTCTATTTAGACGTATATATTTAACTATCTATCATTCATAACTAGAAATTGTTATTGTACTAAAAAACCATTTTTAATTTTTTCCATTAAAAGGGCTTATGTATATATCTAATTAGTTATAAAATATATTTGTACTATAACAATTATGATTTCGATTTTTTTACAGTTCTACATTGAAAATGAACAATAAAAGGATGGGAAAAGATGAAGGGAATATATCAGTTTAAAACACTTAAAGCCCGAATTTTAAGTGCATTTCTTTTTTTGATTGTATTAGTTGTTGGTTTTACAGCCTATACGTACATTTCTAATAATAAGATGGAAAAACAAGCAGAAGGTTTAGTGAAAGAAGATTTACAAGTCTTAACAGCAAGTAAAGATTTAGCAATGTCTATGAGTGTTCGTCTCTCTGCAGCTTTAAGTTATGTTGTATCAGGTGATGAAAAATACATAGAAACTTTTAATGAATATCGTAAAATTGCTGAGGAAAGTAATAGTATTGTAGAAAAATACGAAAATACACCTGAACGTGTGGCACTAGTAGAAATGGCACGTACATGGAGCAATCGCGTAAATACCGAAGTATTCGATGTTTATAAAAAAGGGGATAAAGAATTAGCATTAAAAAATTTAACAGCTATCAATAATCTCGTAACCGATGTTCGTCTTGGTTATGAAGAATTGGCCGATAAACGCTCAGTCGCCATTACTAAGGTAGGGGATGACGTAGTATCAACAGGTTTAAGCAATAAAACAGTTGGGCTAATTGTTAGCATTGTATTGACAGTCGCAGGTATCCTAATCGCTATTGTTACTGCTAGCAATATTTCTAAACCTATTACAATTGTCTCAAAGCGCATGAGCGAATTAGCGGATGGTAATCTGCAACATGAACTACTTCCAGTAACTCATCGAGATGAGATTGGTCAATTAATGCTTTCCGCAAATAATATGAATGAAAAGTTAAAGCAAACAATTAGCTCCATTCATACTGTTTCCGAAACAGTAGCAGCTAGTAGCGAAGAACTGGCCCAATCGGCTAATGAAGTACAATCAGGTACAGAGCAAATTACCGTAACTATGCAGGAGCTAGCCTCTGGCACTGAAACACAAGCATCTACTGCAGGTGATTTAGCCGAAACAATGACTTCTTTCCAACGTAGTATTCATGAAACAACACAGGAAGGCATTGAATTAAAAGCGCATTCCAATCTTGTACAAGAACTAACAACTACAGGTAAAGGCTTAATGGTACAATCAACACAACAAATGACAACCATTAATGAAATTGTTTTAGATTCAGTGAAAAAAGTTGAAGGCTTAAATGTGCAGTCTGCGGAAATTTCCAAGCTTGTTTCTGTCATTGATGATATTTCAAATCAAACAAATTTACTAGCCTTAAACGCTGCCATTGAAGCAGCTCGCGCAGGTGAGCACGGAAAAGGTTTTGCAGTTGTAGCCGATGAAGTTCGGAAGCTTGCAGAAGAAGTACAGTATTCTGTCACGGATATTTCAACAATCGTCAACCGAATACAAGGTGAAACTGGCAATGTAACAACCGCTCTACAATCCGGCTACGAGGAAGTTAAAAGAGGAACCGTACAACTAAATCAAACAAATGAAACATTTGAACAAATTTCGGAAGCTGTTGAGGAAATGATTCTTAACATAAATACCATTTCAAGCAATTTAAATAAAGTTGCTCAAAATTCCGAATCCATCAATGTCTCCATCGATGAAATGGCTTCTATTTCACAAGAGTCTGCAGCTGGTGTAGAACAAACAACAGCAACTGTAGAGGAAACAGCTGCTACTATGGAGGAAATTTCAAGGGGTGCAAATCATCTCGCTAGTATGGCCGAAGAACTAAATAGCCAATTACAGCAATTTAAAATTTAAGGTTCAAGGTGGTACCTGATCACTTCAGGGCGATTCTACTTAAAACAGCTATCTCGACATTACGGTCGAGATAGCTGTTTTTACCTTAATACTAATGCCTAACTGGTACCCTTTCCAGCTCATAACGATTGATTATCACGCTGATCTTCTGAAACCATTCCTCACATTGTTCCAGCACTTCTTGATACTCATCCTCTTCTCTTGATAGAGGCTCACTGTTATCCATAAAAACATATTCTAAAATGGGGTAAGATAAATTATCAGTTACAATTTTCAACGTCAACGAAGACATAGTGTCAGACTCAGAGTCCTCGTCATCTAATTCCTCTTCTTCTATATCCGTATCTTCGCCAAGTAATAAACCACTTATGAAGTTATTGCTCGTCCTAGCAATGTACATGTCGTCCTCTACTATAGCTACTTCATATATTTTTTCGAATGGAATTTCTTTTTTTATCAAATCTTCTTCTAAATCTTCTCTACTTGCTAGGATAAGTGTATTTGTAGGTTCATTTAATAATAAAGCACTTAAACAATCATTTGAGATGATGCACTGTGTATGAGGGATAGCCATAAGCTCCTCCTCACTCGCCTCTTTCATTTCATTTAATGTATTAATATAGATAAATCGTTCTTTCACATACCGAAAAATCCCTGCTATTACTAGCCCTAAGCCAATTACAAAATATACCTTACTAAATATAGCCGTTTCGACTGAGTTTGCTAGTAATATATAGATCATCCCAAGAAATAAAATAAAAAAGGTTTTCATCCATCTCCCACCCTCAAAAAGATAATCGATAGGATTATTTCATCCATATTAATTGAAATTTTATTCTAACGATTATCTTTTCATTCTTAATTTCTATAGGAATTATTTGTGCTGCTAGCATCCACATCAAACTTTGAAACGGATTTTTCAAGTTCCTCCGCCATTTTGTTCAGTTTTAAAACAGAATGGAGGATATCTTGATTGTAGCTTTCTTGTTCCATCGTTAGCTCTACAACACTTTCTGTTGCCTTTGCAGCCTTATTCGCAAGCATCGTTGTTTCCACAACTCCTGCTGTAATCTCCTCAGAAAATGCAGACATCTCTTCTGAGGTTACCGAAACTTGTTTTGTATGAGATACTACGCCCTGAATAGATTGGAGAATACTTTCGAATGATTTTCCGGCTTCTTCTACAGCACGTAAACCGTCTTCTACATTTTCAGTGACAACATTCATAGTTTGCACGGTTAAGCTTGTATCCGTATTTATTTTAGAAATCAAGTTTGATATGCTATTCGCCGATTTTTCTGATTGCTCCGCTAGCTTCCTTACTTCTTCAGCTACTACGGCAAAGCCCTTTCCAGATTCACCAGCTCTAGCTGCTTCGATCGCAGCATTTAATGCAAGTAGATTCGTTTGTGAAGCAATATCACGAATCATATTTATAATAAGTGATACTTCATTTGATTGACTCTCTAGTTTTTTTATGGCATTTGCGGATAATTGAACGGATTCATTAATAATATTCATTTGATGAACTACTTTTTCAATATTTCCATTTCCAAGCTCTACATTTTGTAAGCTAATAGATGATAATTGAGATACATTTGAAGAAGCCTCGGCAATTTGTTGAATCCCCTGCGACATTTGCTCTAATGTAGCTGAGCTTTCCTCTGAGTTTTTATACTGTGCATGTGCGCCAGCCGATACTTCCTGGATGGAGGCTGAAATATGACTAATTGCTTCATGTGCCTTTTCACTACTTTTTGCTACTCCGTTCGTCGTATCGATTAACTGCTTAGAGCCAGAATTGATTCCAATAATAATATTTTGCAGGTCCAACACCATTTGTTGGAATGCATTTGTTAAAACACCAATTTCATCTTTTCGATCTGTTTCTATTTTTACTGTTAAATCACCATTACCAACTTGCTTTACTTGTGATGTTAATTTTCTTATTGGCTTCGTTAAATAATCTGTAAAGAAATAAACAATGCCGATTCCTACTATTAATACTATTAGCGTAATCAATATAATTTTCATTTGACTCGCATTCATGGCCGTATAGACTTCTGTGGCATCTATATCTGCCCCTACTAAGCCTATAACTTCACCAGCATCATTTTTTATCGGTGCATATATGGCAAGTACAGCGCCGTATTGTGAATCATTTGATAACTGAAATTGTATTTGCCCTGTTTCAAATACTTGCTTCATTTTAGGATAAGATTCTGGTGATTCCTCCTCAACCCCAATCGTTGAATCCTCACTCGGTACACTATCTACCATATAATAGTAGTCATATCCCTCACCATTTTTTATCCGAGTCATCGAATATAAACTAGATACTTTATGAAGCTCTTTAACAGAGCTTAATTCTTTTTGTAATTCATAATAAAAGTCATCTTTTTTTGCATCAATTTCTAATTTTTGATAGCCTTTAACATCTATCTTTGAGATTGCTTGATCCATCATATTTTTATTTTGCTCACCAACTGTCTCTTTCACCAGCTCCAATGACGAACGATAAATAAAAAAGCTAATCAGTAAACACGAAACAACAAGTAAAATAGAAAATACCATTAACATTTTAATTTTTAAGCTACTTCTCATCGTTGAACTCCTTTAAACTTTTTTTCTATGTGAATGCTTACTGTAAAATTTTTAATTTTAGTAGCAATAAATTTTACAATATTTCCCCCTACTCCAATGTTGGTATTTTCGAAACATTCGAATTTACTTGCTAAAACTAGCTAGAATTGGTCATTTTTGAGTATTATTTTCTGCATAAAAAAAACACAAGAGCATGAAATTTCCATACTTTCGTGTCAGCTTGTCGACATAAAAATAACTATAAAATAATGTAAATCAATAAGCAAAGATTGATTTCTACTCCGAGTTAACGCTTTCCACGCAAGATAATCCTGCAGAAGTCTACGCATTGCTTTCGCTACAAAAGACATTTCCTTAAAAAAGTTAAAACAGCTACAACACAATATTGTAGCTGTTACTATAATTTAAAATAATCAATTACCCCTAAATGATTATTCATATTAAAAATACTTATCCGTTTAGTGTCATAACTAAAACTGCCGGTATAAATGACACAGCAAACATACTCGCATACCACATCGATGTACGGCGTAATGAAAAACGAACTTGTTTCTTTTCTGCATAAAAAATGTCTATCATAATTGCAGCAACAACAAGTGGGATAGTAACACATGCGATAGCAACTAATAAAATTTTTAAACTGAACATAAAAGCACCCCTCTGTTCGTGAACATTTATTTTCCATCTTTGTGACAACTTTATGTCAATTTCAGTGTACACAATTCCGTCACAAAATGTCAACTACATTCGACTAAGAAAAATGTGCTTTTTACAGAAAATTTTCGACTTATCATAGATATTTACGTAAAAATCTTCATAAATAAAGCAGCTGCAAAATTGCAGCTGCTTTATTTATGAGTAATTCATTGGCTATTCACTTAAATTTCCACTTGACTAAAATCAATAGAACGTTCCAGACTTCACGCTTCTTTTTAATCAATAATATATTTTAGTTCGAGCCATTTTAGTCTCTATATTTATATGTTAACCCTCTTAAAAAATTCCTTACAAAGCGATCGCCACATTCTTTATAGTTACGATGGCTTGGATTTCTTAAAATGGCACCTAATTCGCCTTTCGAGACGTTAACGCCACCATCATATAAAATATCGAGCATCTCCTCACTCGTTAAGGCTAACGCTATCTTCACTTTCTTTAATAGCATATTATTAGGACTTTCTTTTCCTGAAACAGGGGGTGGTCCTTCTGGCTGACCAGATTTAGGCTTTTGCGGACCTCGTTTAAATGTAATAAATCCATTTAAAAAAGCCTCTACCATTTTATTATTACATTTGATGTATTCTTCTGGTGCTTCTTCCTCATCATTTACTTTAATAAGCATGTTCAATACTTCTTCCTTCGTAAAGTCCATACCGCCTAGCTTAAAAATTTCAACCATATCTTTATTTTTGATATCTAATGCATATCTTAAACGAATTAAAATATCATTGTTCGTCATTTAAAAAACCTCCATTTTAACTGTAAAGCGCTTCTAACAATCGTATCTTCAAGATTGTAGCATTACTTTATTATAGCAGAGACATTCACAATTTTAGCTAGCTTTCCAAAAGTTACTTTACTATAGTATTTAGAATGCGCATTTTACTTTTTTAAATGTATGATTAGCCAACTCTCGACCATTCTAATCACAAGGAGGTGAGAAAAATGGCTAATCGTAGTTCAAATAAACTTCTAGTTCCTGGTGTACATGAAGCTGTTACTCAATTGAAGTATGAAATCGCACAAGAATTTAATGTACAATTAGGGCCAGAAGCCTCTTCTCGTGCAAACGGTTCAGTCGGAGGAGAAATTACAAAACGCCTCGTAGAAATGGCTGAAAAACGTTCAAAAGGTTTATTATAATAATAAATATCAAAAAGAACGAATCCCTTTTATTTAATTGGAATTCGTTCTTTCATGTTTTTGCTATTACATCATTCTACCCGTCCATCTCAATCAACATTGTTTGATTCGAAGTTATCCAGCAATGTACGCACTTCATCTGTTGATTTCGTGTTCATCAATTGATTTCTTAATTCACCAGCTCCACGGAATCCTTTGACATAAATTTTGAAAAAGCGATGAAGCCCAGAGATTGAACGTGGTAGTACTTCCGCATATTGATCTTGAAGATCCAGCTGCAGTCTTAAAAGATCAAGGTACTCTTTACTGCTATGCTCTTTTGGCTCTTTTTCAAAAGCAAAAGGATTTTTAAAAATACCTCGCCCGATCATAACACCATCAATACCATATTGTTCAGCAAGCTTCAGCCCAGTTTGACGGTCAGGAATGTCTCCATTGATTGTTAGTAGTGTATTTGGTGCGATACGGTCACGTAATTTTTTGATTTCCGGAATTAGCTCCCAATGTGCATCTACTTGGCTCATTTCCTTTCTTGTACGTAAATGAATAGAAAGGTTCGCAATATCCTGTTGTAAAATATGCGTCAGCCACTCCTCCCACTCATTTACCTCTTTAAAGCCAAGTCGTGTCTTCACGCTGACAGGTAGCCCTCCTGCTTTTGCTGCTTGAATAAGCTCGGCCGCAACGTCTGGACGCAGAATAAGGCCACTGCCTTTCCCTCTCGATGCCACATTCGGGACAGGACAGCCCATATTAATATCGATGCCTTTAAAACCTAGCTCCGCCACGCCAATACTCATTTGACGGAAATATTCGGGATTATCCCCCCAAATATGCGCCACCATTGGCTGTTCATCTTCTGTAAAAATCAAACGGCCACGCACACTTTTCATGCCCTCTGGATGACAATAGCTATCTGAGTTTGTAAACTCTGTGAAAAATACGTCCGGTTTACCGGCTTCACTTACTACATGACGAAAAACAACATCCGTCACATCTTCCATTGGTGCAAGTACAAAAAATGGTCGTGGTAAATCACGCCAAAAATTATCTATCATTTCAAACTCAATTCCTCTCAATATGGATACAACTTTAAGCTCTCGATCAAAAAAATATGAAGCAAATGTTCCACTTCTTTTTACACTTATATCATGCTCAATAACTGATTATCAAACACAAAAATCGGCAATGTTTATTTTAACGAAAAAAGCAGATGGTATAGATTTTTTCTATATCAACTGCTTTTCTATTATACTAACTCCAACCAAGCGACCGCTTCACAATGCGTCGAATGCGGGAACATATCCACAGGTTGAATCTCCTGTGTTTGATAACCCCCATCCTCCAAAATTCGAAGGTCACGTGCTAGTGTAGCTGGATTACAGGACACATAAACAACACGCTTAGGACGTTGCACTAAAATCGTCTGAAGAAGCGCCTCATCACAGCCTTTGCGTGGTGGGTCAACTACTAAAACATCCGCTTCTTTGCCTTCCTTATACCAACGTGGAATGACTTCTTCTGCTGGCCCGGCCTCGAAATACGTATTTGTAAACCCATTTAGTGCTGCATTGCGTTTTGCATCTTCAATCGCTTGCGGGACAATTTCAACACCCATAACAGCCTTTGCTTGTTGTGCAAGGAATAGTGAAATTGTGCCGATACCACAGTAAGCATCGATTACTCGTTCATCACCTTGTAAGTTAGCGTAGTCTAATGCTTGTTTGTATAGAACTTCCGTTTGCTCAGGGTTTACTTGATAAAATGAACGGGCTGATATTTCAAAGCGAACATCGCCAATTGTATCAATAATAACGTCCTTGCCCCACAGGTTTACGGTTTCATCACCGAAAATAACGTTCGTTTTGTCGCTATTAACGTTTTGCATAATAGATGTGACATTCGGGACAAGCTTCTGAATTGTCGCAACAGCAGCATCTTTTTGCGGGAATTTTTTCTTTTTAGTTACGAGAACAACCATCACTTCACCAGTTGCTCGTGCCTTACGAACAACTACGTGGCGCAGCATTCCCTCATGCGATAATTCGTTGTATGGTCGAACACCGATTGCCGCTAGTTCCTTTTTCAAACCTGCAAGAATAGCGTCCGCTTCTCCTGTCTGAATTAAGCATCGCTCCATATCCACAATGCTATGAGACTTCGTTTTGTAGAAACCAGCAATTGCTTGTCCTGCTTCATTTGAGGAGAAAGGTATTTGCGCTTTATTACGATAATGCCAAGGTTCTTCCATGCCCTTCACTGGTAGAACAGGCGCATCAATTTTACCAATGCGCTGCATGACATTACGCACCATGTTTTCTTTCCATTTTAACTGTCCTTCATAAGACAGGTGCTGTAATTGGCAGCCGCCACATTGTTTAAAATATTCACAAGGCGCATCAACACGATCTGATGACGGTTCGAGTATTTCTACGACCTTTGCGAAGCCGTAGTTTTTTAACGTTTTTACAACATGTACTTCCGCCGTTTCACTAGGAAGTGCACCTTGGATAAATAACGGATAGCCATCAACCTTTGCGACGCCATTTCCATCATGTGTTAAATCTTCTATATAAACTGTTAGTCGGTCATTCTTTTTCACGGGTGCTGACATTCGTACATCCTCCATTTCAATCTCTATATTGTAGCATGTTGAGGCGGATGAAAAAAGAACTTGGCTTCATATTGACGGCTCAAATGTTTTCGGCGACTGATCAGGTTAGACATGATTGGGAACCGCTCTCTCTTCAAACTGATCACCTTTCCACGAGTAGAAAAAAGAGCCGCTATTCGCGACTCTTCCCCTCTTTCCTTACTGTATGGTAATCTCTAGGTGCCCACCAGAAAGCAGCGACTACACCTAGGATGACGACTATAAATGGTGCATAAAAAATCAAAAAACTTGTCATAGTTGTATCCCTCCTATGCGTGATTGTCTTCTTTTCCTGTCACATAATTTTTGTTGAAAAGGAATAGCTTCAACAACAAGAACAGTGATGGAATAAGCAGACATAGTCCCAAAACAAACGCAATGACGAGCGCAATTGCCATTTGTGTACTTGTAAAGCTATCGTAAATTGTTAAATATGGATACAGTAAATATGGGTATTGGGCAATTCCATATGCAAAGAATGCCACTGCAAATTGGGCAATCAATAAACTAACCGCTAGACCATAATTTTTTCGCATCCATATTAACACTACAGTAATAATAAACAGCACCGCAGAAATGGCAAACATCCACCATAAATTAACCATGTTATTGTAACTTTCAGGGTTAATGAATTTCATTTCGTACATAATGCCGAGCGCACTCACCATTAATGGTATCGCCCAAGCAAGCGCGTATTTTCGCATTAAATTTGTAGCTTCTCGATCCTTTGCTTTATGTGCATACCAAGTTAAAAACACGGCTGAAATATAAAGTACCGCTGCAATGCTCAGCACGACAATACTCCAAGCAAACGGACTCGTATACAACTTCCAATAATTCAAGACCGGTTGCCCATCAATAAGATCAACATAGCCGCCCGCAGCAATCGCGAATACAACAGAGAGTGAGGCAGGAATGAGTAATCCTGCTATACCATATGTCAACGTGTAACCAATATGCCCACGTGCGCCATATGATTCAAATGCATAGTAGGAGCCTCGTATTGCAAGAAGCACTAGCGAAATACTAACTGGAACAAGTAAAATCGTTCCATAATAGAAAGCTGTTTGTGGGAAAAATCCAACAATCCCAACAAAAAAGAATACTAAAAAGACATTCGTTACTTCCCAAACTGGTGATAAATAACGTTTAATAATATTCGTTAAAATGTGATTTTTTCCGATAAGTAGGCTGTAGGCATTAAAAAAGCCTGCACCAAAATCGATTGAAGCTACAATGACATAACCAAATAGGAAAATCCATAAAACTGAAATACCTAAAATCTCTAATGTCATAAGATGTCACCGCCTTTTTCATCATGGCGATCTTCTATTTCACGCTCAATTGGATTCTTTTTGAACATGCGAACCAACACTACGATACTTCCTACTGCTAATACCGCATATACACCAGTAAACAATAGCATCATTAAGTCTACATGATCACTCGTTGTGGCCCCTTCTGGTGTTCGCATTAATCCATATAAGATCCAAGGCTGTCGTCCCACTTCGGCAAGCCACCATCCTGCTTCAATTGCAATAATGGAAAGTGGTCCACCTGCAACAACAATCCATCTAAACCAACGTCTATGAATAAACTGCCAATCACGTGCTTTCCCGGTTACATAAAGCAATGAAACGAGTGCCATGAACATGCCAATAAACACCATGAGGTCAAACAGATAATGAATATACAGCGGTGGTCGATCTTCTTTAGCAAATTGATCTAAACCAATTACCTCTGCATTTGGATTATTATGTGCTAAAACACTTAAAGCATAAGGTACTTTAATAGCATATTTTACTTCTTCACCATCTAATACACCCAATAGTATAAGAGAAGCTTTATCTCCCGTTTCAAAGTGCCACTCAGCTGCAGCTAATTTTTCTGGTTGATATTCAGCTAAATATTTTCCTGAAAAGTCTCCAATAATCGCTGCTGCAATAGAGAAAATCAGACCAATCTTCATAAGTAGGTATAAAGATTTTTTATGGTATACATGCTTAGAACCTCTAAGTAGACGGTATCCTGCAATGGATGCTAACACAAATGCGGCCGTCATGTAGGCTGTAACGAGTACATGTGCTACCTTTGTCGGCATCGCTGGATTAAACATCGCTAAAAAAGGTTGAATATTTACAAGCTGTCCGTCCACAATGTCAAATCCTTGTGGTGCATTCATAAACGCATTGACAATTGTAATAAACACAGCTGACATTGATGCACCTACAGCAACCGGAATTAATAGTAGCATATGCTTTTTCTGACTATCGAAGCGATCCCAAGTATATAAGTAGATGCCTAGGAAGATGGCTTCAAAGAAAAAGGCAAACGTTTCTAAGAAAAGTGGTAATGCAATCGTTTGGCCAGCAAGCTGCATAAAATTCGGCCATAGTAAAGACAACTGTAAGCCAATTGCTGTCCCTGTTACAACTCCGACGGCAACTGTTATAACAAAGCCGCGCGCCCAACGTCTTGCCATTAAAATATAGTGCTCATCATTCTTTTTATACCCAGTCCATTGTGCGATCATAATCATTAATGGGACACCAACCCCAATCGTTGCATAAATAATATGGAACGATAAAGTTAGCTCCGTTAATGCTCTACTCCAAAAGACTGCTGATTCATTCACCATTTCATTGCCCCCCTAACCTCCAAATATTCTTCCAAGTATGGAAAGTAGCATGATAATTGCAACACCAAAGCTTAGCCAAATGAGCTTTCTTTCCTGTGACTTATACAACGGCAACACTTCCTTTCCCTTATCCATACCCCCATTTTCCACTATTGCAACGAAAAAAACCTTTATAATGGACCGGAATTTCGGCCTATTATAAAGGTTTCAAATTTTGTTCAAGTATTATACTCACATTTGCCAAACATTTTTCTTAATTCATTCACAATACCATTTAAAGGATGGACATATACGCATATGTGGTGTTTAATCCATTAATACCCATAACAAAAGGATTTCTTTTAACTTCAATAGAACTCTTTTTTATGTTTATTGTACACGGTCTTCTTCACGAATATCTGCTAGTGGGACAAAAATTTCAATATGACGCTTTAAGTTTTCAAATGTTGCAGGCGCGTCACCACCATATTCACCATCTAAGTTTAAATGAATTTCATCTTCAGTAGATACTTTGACGACACTTGCTTTTTTATAAATTACACGATCATCATTTAAATGCTCGCCTCTTAATGCCATTGCAGCAAGCTGAATAAATTCAGGCAGGTTTACTTTTTTCAATACGATTAAAGTAAAGTAGCCATCATTAATACTTGCGTCTGGTGCAAGCTTTTCAAAGCCTCCCACCGAATTTGTTAAGCCACATAAAAACATCATGGCATCCCCATCAAACACTTCGCCATCGTATTCAATACGCATGTGAGAAGCTTTAATCGATGGGATCATTTCCACTGCTTTTAAGTAGTAAGCTAACTGCCCTAGCATTGTTTTCATTTTACTTGGCACTTCATAAGTTAATTCTGTAATACGTCCGCCAGCAGCAATATTGATGAAATAGCGTTCCCCATTTAATAAACCAACATCTACTGGTAACGATTCACCTTTAATAATAATGTCAACGGCAGCTTCAATATTTCGAGGAATGTGCACGGCACGGGCAAAGTCATTCGTTGTACCCATCGGAATTAGACCTACTTTCGGCCGGTTCTCAAATGGACTTACACCTGCAACAACTTCATTTAATGTGCCATCTCCACCAACTGCAATAATTATATCAAAGCCACGTTCTACTGCATTTTTTGCAGCAATGGTCGCATCGCCTTCACAGGTTGTTGCGTGACAAGATGTCTCATAGCCTGCTACCTCTAATTTTGCCAATACTTCTGGTAGATGCTTTTTAAACACTTCACGCCCAGATGTAGGATTATAAATGATTCTTGCTCGTTTCATAACATACCTTCCTGCTTCATAAGATTCTATTTCTTTCAACGAATTATTCTTTTAAATGTTGCATTGAAGTCAACAAGAGCAAGGCATGTCCTCATTTTTCTGACATGCAGCCTTGTGATTTACAATTATTGCAATGCAGCTGTTACTTGCTTTTTAAAATCCTCGTAAACATATGTCCAATATGATTTATTCGTCATATTCTCTTCACGGATTTCTGCATATAGCGCTTTTTGTGCATCTTCAAATGTAGGATCTTCTTTATCAGGTAAAGTAGCTCGTTTACTTACTACTAATTCCTGTAATTCTGGTGCTCGTGGTCCCCATTTTCCTACAACCTGACCAGCATCATCTAATAGAATATAAACCGGAATTGCACGGCCACCGTTTGTTAAATAACGATCAATCAAATCTGTATCCGCATCACGTAATACTGCGCGCATGTCTAGTTCTGCTGCCTCTGCAACTCGGCGAATGATTGGATTGTTTAACATTGCGTCCCCGCACCAGTCCTCAGTAATTGTTAAAATTTTTAGTTGATTGTTCTTCAATAGTTCGATAAAGCCATCGTTTATTGGCACTTCGAAACCATCATAAATACGGAAGCTTTCCTCTTTTAACGTCGCCATATGATCCATATATTGTTGAATTGAAATCGCATCATTGAAATATTGTTGTTCCGTTTTCATTGATAGACCTCCTAAAGTTTTATCATGTTCTATTCTATATTTTGCTATGAATACTCCATTTAGACAACTATAAAGTGCTAATTTGGTATTTTTTAGTTCTTTTCTCCATAAATTCGAGTTTATTTCCGTTCCTGCTGAGCTTTTAAATCTCCCAGCCTCTACTCAAAAAAAGCCTTTTTATTGTTATAGATGCCCCTAAAGATTCTTTAGTATGTATTAATTTTTATATATAAAAGGCCAAGAAAGCAAATTTGCTCTCTTGACCTTCCGTTGCAATTGCAATTAACGTTTTGCAATTTCTTGTTGTAATAATTTATTGACCATAGGTGGGTTCGCTTGACCTTTAGTTGCTTTCATAATTTGACCAACTAAGAAGCCGATAGCGCGATCCTTACCGTTTTTGAAGTCTTCGATCGATTGTGCATTGTTGTCTAGAACTTCTGTAACGATAGCAAGTAATGCACCTTCATCAGAAATTTGAACTAAACCTTTTGCTTTAACGATTTCTCCAGCAGAACCGCCATTTTCTACTAATTCAGCAAATACCTTTTTACCGATTTTAGAAGAAATTGTACCGTCAGTGATTAATTTCACCATTTCCGCAAGGTTTTCTGGCGTTAATGCAGTATCTTTAAGGTCTTTTTGTTCTGCATTTAAGTATGCAGAAACATCACCCATAAGCCAGTTTGCTGAAAGTTTTGCATCCGTATCTTTAGCTACCATCGCCTCGAAGAAGTCTGAGATTTCTTTTGAAATAACAAGAACTCCTGCATCATATGGCGTTAAGCCTAATTCTTCAACATAGCGTTTTTTACGAGCATCTGGAAGCTCTGGAATTTCTGATTTTACTCGCTCTAACCATTCATCATCGATTGATAGGCGAACTAAATCTGGCTCTGGGAAGTAACGATAATCGTCTGTTCCTTCTTTTACACGCATAAGAATTGTTTTACCTGTTTTTTCATCGAAACGGCGAGTCTCTTGCTCAATTACCCCACCTGAAAGAAGGACATCAGCTTGGCGTAATTCCTCGTGCTCTAAACCACGGCGAACATAGTTGAAAGAGTTAAGGTTTTTAAGCTCTGTTTTTGTACCAAATTCTTCTTGACCATATGGACGAAGTGAAATGTTGGCGTCACAACGAAGTGAACCTTCTTCCATTTTACAGTCCGATACATCTGAATATTGGATGATTGATTTTATTTTTTCAAGATACGCATACGCTTCGTTTGGCGTGCGAATATCTGGCTCAGAAACGATTTCTACAAGTGGTGTACCTTGACGGTTAAAGTCAACTAAAGAGTGGTCTCCACTGTGAGACAGTTTACCAGCATCTTCTTCCATATGAAGACGTGTAATACCAATACGTTTTGTATAACCATCTACTTCAATATCAACCCAGCCGTTTTTACCGATTGGTTTATCGAATTGAGAAATTTGATAAGCTTTCGGATTATCAGGATAGAAGTAGTTTTTACGGTCAAATTTTGTTTCTTGTTCGATTTCCATGTTTAGTGCAAGTGCTGCACGCATTGCGAAATCTACAACATTTTTATTAAGTACAGGTAGGACCCCAGGATAGCCTAGGTCGATAACTGTAGTATTTGTATTTGGTTCAGCACCGAAGTGAGCTGGTGCTGGTGAGAAGATTTTTGAGTTCGTTTTTAACTCAACGTGTACTTCTAAACCAATGACTGTTTCAAAGTTCATGTTATTTTCCCTCCCAAATTTGAGGAACTTGTTTATGGAACTCCGTTGCTTGTTCAAAAGCATGAGCTACACGGTAAATTGTTGCTTCATCGAAATATTTACCGATAATTTGTAAGCCTAGTGGTAGACCATTTTCAATTCCACATGGGATTGAGATGGCTGGTACACCAGCTAAGTTCATAGGAATCGTTAAAATATCATTTGCATACATCGTCATTGGATCATCAACGTTTTCACCAATTTTAAATGCTGGTGTAGGAGAAGTTGGTCCAATGATTACGTCAAAGTCTTCGAATACTTTGTCGTAGTCTGCTTTGATAAGTGTACGTGCTTGTTGGGCTTTTTTATAGTAAGCATCATACGTACCTGCACTTAGCGAGTAAGTACCAAGCATGATACGACGTTTTACTTCATCGCCAAAGCCTTGTGCACGTGTTTCTTTATAAAGGTCCATCAAATTATCAACGTTTTCTGCACGGAAACCATAACGGATACCGTCAAAACGAGAAAGGTTAGAAGACGCTTCAGAAGAAGAAAGAATATAGTATGCTGCAAGTGCATATTTCGAGTGAGGAAGTGATACTTCTTCTACTGTAGCACCTAGGCCTTTTAATACTTCTAATGCATCAAGCACTGATTGACGTGCTGCTTCGCCAACACCTTCACCAAGGAATTCTTTTGGCACAGCGATACGTAAACCTTTTACGTCACCAGTAAGTGCTGCTGCGTAGTTTGGTACTTCTACGTCTGCAGAAGTTGAATCGTTTGCATCTAATCCTGCGATTGCTTCAAGTAAAAGAGCATTGTCTTCAACATTACGTGTAATTGGTCCGATTTGATCTAAAGAAGATGCAAATGCAACTAGACCAAAACGAGATACACGGCCATATGTAGGCTTCATTCCTACAACACCGCAATAAGCAGCTGGTTGACGGATTGAACCACCTGTATCAGAACCAAGTGAGAATGGTACTTCACCTGCTGCAACTGCTGCTGCAGATGCACCTGAAGATCCACCTGGTACGTGGTTTAAGTTCCATGGATTTTTTGTTGTTTTATAGTATGAGTTTTCATTTGAAGAACCCATTGCAAACTCGTCCATGTTTAATTTACCGATAGTGACCATACCTGCGTCACGTAGCTTTTTAACTACTGTTGCATCGTAAATTGGCATAAAGCCTTCTAAAATTTTAGAAGCACAAGTTGTTTCTAAGCCTTCTGTCACGATGTTGTCTTTAACACCGATAGGAAGACCGAAAAGTGGTCCACGCTCTTCAAATGGCACTTTATCCATTTCAGCTGCTTGTGCAGTTGCTTTTTCTTCGTTTGAAGCAAGGAAAGCTTGTACATCGCCGTCAAGCTTCGCCACACGTTCGAATGCTTCTTTTGTTAAATCAGCGATTGTTAAGTTACCCGCTTTAATATCAGCTTGTAGCTCCTTCGCTGAACGTTCAAATAACGTCATGAGGAATCCTCCTATGTTTTAGTATTACATGATAGCTGGTACTTTTACTTGACCATCTTCTTGTTCTTTTACGTTTAACATCATTACTTCACGGTCTAAACCTTTTGTTGCCACATCTTCACGCATTACGTTTACTAGTGGTAAAACGTGAGTTGTTGGTTCAACATTCGTTGTATCTAACTCGTTTAGTTGCTCTGCGAAGTCAGTAATTTTACCAAGCTGTTCAGCAAATTTCTCTGCTTCCTCTTCCGTAATTGCAAGACGTGCTAAGTTTGCCACGTGCTTAACTTCTTCTTTTGTTAATTTTGCCATTTTTCACACCTCCGAATACTCATTCAATTCATTGCTTTTGTCGATAACAATAGGGTTGAATAAAGTTAACCATGCAAATAATCATAACATTTTTCATATTAAAAATCACAACTTTCACCAAAAATAAAGAAACTTTCACTACTATGACGAAGTGTCGTCTTTATGGACTGTTTTTAGAGTCCTCCATTAAGACTTTGCTCTTTGTGAGCGGAGCATCGATCGCGTTGTTGTGCTTTCTTATGTATCCGTCACTTTGAGGAGTCTATCCATTTTTGCTTTTCTATCCATCATTTCGGTGAGGTTTTCCTCACTTCGGGGAGCTTTCCGTCGTTCCAAGGATTCTTTCCGTCGCTTTCAACTCATATTCATCCCATAAAAAAATATAGTCAGCACAAGGCTGACTATATTTCTAATAGATATGGACGTATGGTTCTTTTTCGTTGGCATTCTTTACGATCAATGCCTCTGGACCGTTAATTGAGGTGATACTTACTTCAACATGAATATTATCAAATTGTTTGATCAGGACACCTGTTAAATATTGAGTGAATCCAATAATTTCAGGTTTACTAAAGAATTGGATGGGCACTTCAATCGATAATTTTTGAATTTTTTTGTTTTGGTAGAAGCCTGTTCCTACTACACTAGTATAGTTTGAAAAATACTTATCTACATCTTGTTTAAAATTCTCAAAGTTTTTGCTGTCATCACGGTATATATCCTGTGATTCACTCGTTGGGAACAGAATATATTCTTCATCCACAGCTTTCCAATCAGATACTTCATTTTGTCCAGCTTTAGCTACGCCATAGTTAAAATATGTTCCTGGAACAATATCATTGCGCGCTTTTTGTTTAAATAAGCCTACTACTATCGGTACATCTTTCAATTCATCACGGGTTCTTAGACGAGACACAATTTCTGAGGCCATCTTCTTCCCTTGCTCAATCAGTTCTGCCTCCGAAATTGGTTTCTCATAGTATTCCCCATACTTTTCTTTTTGATAGTAATAAATAGAGTTTAAGGCAAGTCCTATCGAAATACCACTTAATTTTACTTTGTTATCACTAGTTTTTGTTAAATAATTTTGCTCAACAATATGTGATAAATAGATTGGAGCCTTTTCTGCACGTTCCTCTGCAGGCATTGAGTCCGTCGTCGGAGGATTTAAGCCGTCTTTCTCTTGTGAACTTCGGGCAAGCCAATTTTTCACTGTATTTTCCGCTAAATATTGCCCTTCTTGGAAGAAATAGTTTTCTGTGTCAAACTCATTTTGAGAAAGACGCATTAAACCTGTTTCAACTTCCTTCATATCATATTTTGTATAAATATTCGAAACTACTAATCCCCTACTAGCACTTTGTTTATAGGGTGTTAGCGTTCTATAATATGATTTATCAATCTGTAAGCTTGGAATAATTGTTGTTTCCGCTTTTTCCTGTTGCGTCTCCTGTGTTAGCTCTGTCTCCTTCTTATCAGAAGGCACACAGCCGACTAGCATTGCAGCAGCGATAATTGCTGGAATGAGTCGAAATGACTTCATTATTTTAGTACTCCTTTACTGATGTTCAGATTTTGCTTGACGAATTGTTCATACCTATCTGTGGAAAGGACGAACAATTCATCTTTCTTTACTATAATATTTAGATCATCACCATAACGTGTGATTGATTTCCGTTCCAACTGGGCGCTTTGTAGCTGCCGCTTTGCTTTCGCTACAGAGCAAAGCTTCCTGGTGACGTCCAGTCTCCACTCCAATCAATTTATAAAGTATGCATTTAAACAAATGCCATCCTCAACTTTTGGTGATGAACCTGATAGTATCCATTATTGGGCAAGGTTAAATTGTTCGATCAGGCGATCTTCATTCCAAACTTCAATACCTAACTGCTCGGCTTTTGTTAGTTTAGAACCCGCATCTGCTCCTGCAATAACAAGATCAGTTTTTTTGCTGACACTGCCTGTAACAATACCACCTAACTCTTCTATTTTCGCCTTTGCTTCGTTACGTGTCAATTGCTCAAGTTTACCAGTTAATACGATTGTTTTTCCTGCAAGAGGATTATCCCCTACAGCTACCTCTACCTTTTTACCTTTATACTTCATATTGACGCCTACTTCAGCAAGGCGCCCGATGACTGCACGTGCATCCTCATTTAAAAAATACTCGACAAGTGATGAAGCCATTTTATCGCCGATTTCGTAAATCGCCACGAGTTGCTCCTCTGTTGCTACCATCACCGCTTCCATTGTTCCAAACTCCTCTGAAACAATTTTCGCAGCCTTTTCACCAACATGTCGTATTCCTAATCCAATTAGTAAACGCTCCATCGAATTTTCCTTAGAAGCCTGGATAGCATTGACTAAATTCGCCGCTGATTTTTCTCCCATACGCTCAAGCTCGACAAGCTGTTTCTCCGTTAAGTGATACAAATCAGAGACATCATGAATTAAATCTGCACGTAATAATTGTTCAACGACCTTATCACCAAGTCCGTCGATATTCATCGCATTACGCGATACAAAATATTTAATGCTCTCCGCGATTTGTGCAAAACATGCTGGATTTACACAACGTAAGGCCACTTCCCCTTCAATACGAATAAGTTCGCTATCACAAACAGGACAATTTTCAGGCATTACATACGGAACTGAGTCCTCAGGTCGCTGCTCCAGTATTACACCGACAACTTGTGGAATAATGTCTCCGGCTTTTCGGATAATGACTGTATCCCCTAGACGAATATCTTTATCACGAATTAAATCCTCATTGTGTAATGATGCACGTTGAACCGTCGTACCTGCCACTTGAACAGGCGATAAAATAGCAGTTGGTGTAACAACCCCTGTTCGCCCAACCGTTAAATCAATATCAAGTAATGTTGTGACTACTTCCTCAGCAGGGAATTTATAAGCAATTGCCCAACGTGGACTCTTTGCTGTATAACCTAGCTCATCCTGCTGGGCATAACGATCCACCTTAATGACAATACCGTCAATTTCATAGGCTAAATTCGGACGGTTTTCAGTCCATTTTTCGATAAATGCTAGTACCTCTTCTATCGTTGAACAGCGTTGACGCTCTTTGTTTGATGGGAAACCTAGTCCCTCTAAATAATCAAGCATCTCTGCATGACCGTCAATACCATATGCCTCACCATCTCCCCCAATTGCATAAATAAAGGTAGATAGTTGACGACTCGCTGCTATTTTAGGATCTAACTGGCGTAAAGAGCCTGCAGCCGCATTTCTCGGATTTGCAAACAATTCTTCTCCATTTTCAGCACGTAGAGAATTCAATTTTTCAAATGATTTTTTAGGCATATACGCCTCACCACGTACTTCAATTGTAAGTGGCTCCTTCAATCGAAGTGGTATTGCTCGAATCGTTTTTAAATTTGCTGTAATATCTTCCCCTACAACACCGTCTCCTCGTGTTGCTCCTTGTACAAAAACGCCGTTTTCGTATTTTAAAGAAATAGCAAGACCATCGATTTTCAGCTCGCAAACATAGGAGAATTTATCACCGATTGCTTGACGCACTTTACGGTCAAATTCACGTAAGTCTTCTTCATTAAAAGCGTTTGATAGACTTAGCATAGGGTAATCGTGCGTCACTTTTTTAAAGCCTTCTACCACCGCTCCGCCAACACGTTGTGTCGGTGAATCTGGATAAATAAGTGACGGATTCGCTTCCTCTAATGCAATAAGTTCATGTAATAATTGATCGTAAACACTATCTGCTACGACAGGTTTATCCAATACATAATAGGCATGACCATATTCATGTAACAATTTATTTAATTCAACAACGCGCTGTTCAATTTCGTTCATTTAAGTTCCCCCGGTTACCCTTTTTCAATAGGTGCAAATTGCGCTAGTAATCGCTTAATACCAATAGGTTGTGGAAAGGCAATATCTAGCTCTGTACTATCACCCTCACCTTTTACACTAACAACCATACCTGTTCCCCATTTTTTATGGATTGCTTTGTCTCCAGCCTTCCAGCCAAATTGGTCTCCACCAGTTGTTTGTAAACGAGCTGTTGCAGGCTGTGTTTTCTGAATTGCTCCAAGTGAACGCTTTTGATAGCCACCTGCTGAACGATTGTTAGAGGCAAACGGAACTTCAGGCTTCGCACCACCCTTGGAAACCGATTGTGTAATATCCTCCGAAATTTCACCTAAGAAACGCGAGACATTGTTATAGCTAGAACGACCAAATATCGTACGACTTTGTGCACTCGTTAAATATAAACGTTCTTCTGCACGTGTTATACCTACGTACGCTAAACGACGTTCTTCCTCCATTTCATCCATATCATCAAGTGAACGAGAATGCGGGAAGATATTTTCCTCCATTCCAATGATAAAGACGATTGGGAATTCTAAGCCCTTTGCGGCATGCATTGTCATTAAAATAATATTGCCCTTCGATGCATCATCTTTATCAAGTGCATCTATATCTGCAATTAGCGCTAAATCTGTTAAAAAGGCAACTAAGCTCTTATCATCACTACGCTCCTCGAAAGCCTTTGTTACAGATAAAAATTCTTCAATGTTTTCTAAGCGGCTTTCTGCTTCAATCGTCTTTTCGTTTTGTAGCATTGCACGATAACCAGATTTGTCAATGACCTGCTCTACAATTTCTGTCACCGATAAATATTCTTGCATCTCTGTAAAACCTTTAATCATCGCATAAAATTGCTCAGCTGAATTAGCAGCCTTCCCTGTAAGCCCCATGAATACAAGATCATTCATGGCATCAAAAATTGAGCGCTCTTGATCAATCGCATAGCGCGCCATTTTTTCAAAGGAAGTTGCACCTATACTACGCTTTGGTTCATTAATAATACGAGCAAGTGATAAATCATCATCATTATTGGCAATAAGACGCAAGTAGGCAAGTAAATCCTTAATCTCTTTACGATCATAGAACTTAGTACCACCAACTATTTGATAAGCCATATTAGACTTAACAAGCACTTCCTCCATCACACGAGACTGCGCATTTGTACGATAGAGTATTGCAAAGTCATCAAATGAACGATTTTCTTTTTGAATATGTTGTTGGATTGTTTGTACAACGAATTGTGCTTCCTCTTGCTCGTTATACGCTTTGTACAATACGATTTTTTCACCCTCTGCATTTTCTGTACGCAGTTCTTTTGGATAACGTGTTGTATTATTTTGAATGACGTCATTTGCTGCTTGTAGGATGCGTTTTGTGGAGCGATAATTTTGCTCAAGCATAATGACCTTAGCACTTGGATAATCCTTTTCGAATGAAAGAATATTGCCAATGTCCGCACCACGCCAACGATAAATCGATTGGTCTGAATCACCTACAACACAAATATTTTTAAATTTCTTGGCAAGCATCTGAACAAGTAAATATTGAGATTTATTCGTATCTTGATATTCGTCTACATGGATATATTGGAATTTATTTTGATAGTATTCAAGCACTTCTGGTACACGCTTGAATAATGTAATAGTCGTCATAATTAAATCATCAAAATCGAGTGATTGATTGCGGCGTAGTCTTTTTTCATACCCTTTATAAACTCGGGCGATTGTTTTTTCGTAAGGATTATTTTCATTGATTTGACCTGCATAATCGTCCGCAGCTATACATTCGTTTTTTGCCGAACTAATCGCATTTAAAATCGCACGAGGTTCAAAACGTTTCGTGTCAATATTTTCATCCTTCATAACATTTTTAACAACTGATAGCTGATCAGTGGAATCTAAAATTGAAAAGTTACGTGATATCCCTAGCTGATCAATATTGCGTCGTAAAATTCGCACACACATGGAGTGGAAAGTCGATACCCACATACTATCGCCAGTTCCATTACCGAGAATGCCATCTATACGCTCTCGCATTTCACGTGCAGCTTTATTTGTAAATGTGATAGCTAAAATCTTTGACGGATATATCTCTTTTTCGATGATTAGGTATGCAATACGATGTGTCAATACACGTGTTTTCCCTGATCCAGCACCCGCCATAATTAGAAGCGGTCCTTCAGTTGTTTTGACCGCATTTTCCTGCTCTGTGTTCATACCTGCTAATAAGTTTTTCGTTAACTGCTCCATTTCGCACCGCCTTACAAACGTTTAATTATCAATTATGCCTCGGCATAATTGCGTCCGGAATCGGCTTTGTGCTTTCACAAAGCACTCCTTTTCGATTCCGTGACATCCGCCGGAGGCTTTAACTTCTTTCAGCAACCTGCTGAAAAAGTTAAATTATATATTATTTTTTACAGCCTTAACAGTCGCAAGTGCAGCTTTTAAATCTTCGTAAATAATATTACCAACTACTACTGTATCTGCATATTTTGCCATCTCTGCTGCTTGCTTAGCAGATGTAATGCCGCCACCGTAAAACAGTCGTGTATTTTTCAGTTCATTTTTAACAGCACTTACAACTTCAATATCACCATAAGTACCGCTATACTCTACATAAAATACAGGTAATCTAAAGAAATTTTCAGCCATACGTGCGTAGGCAACAACATCATCGATGGATAGATCGGTTTTCGCCTTCGTTACTTCCGCTACTTTACAAGTCGGGTTTAAAATACAATAACCTTCAGCTACTAATTCATCCCATACCATAATATCTCCATATTCTTTAATTGCTTCATGGTGTAGATTTTTAATCCACTTTGGATCATCACTATTTAACACGGTTGGAATGAAATAATAGTCATAACCTGGTGTTACCGAATCAATATTAGAAATTTCAAGCGCTATCGGTACTTCAAAGCGTCTTACACGAACAAGCAAATCTAATACGCCATCTAAAGTTACATTGTCTGTTCCGCCAACTATAATAACATCTGTCCCTGATTCGCAAATTCTTTCTAGTGCCTCATCTGAAATATCCTTAGCTGGGTCAAGCTTGAACACATGTCTCCATTCTAAATAATCCATCTATTTTACCACCTATCATTTTCTATCTATTCGTTTACAAGTATAGCTTATGACTGTCTACAAAAAAATGAAAAAGACTGAGCAGAACCTCTACCCAGCCTCTTTACCTACTATTCTTTTGGTGCTTGAAATGGCTTTTCATCTGGATACAAACGACCTAACATTTCATCATATGTATCGTTCCCATAATCAAAGCAACGACGTACACGCGAAATAGTTGCTGTACTTGCACCTGTTTCCTTTTTAATGGATTCGTACGTTTTCTTTAAACGTAGTAAATGCGCAACCTCAAAGCGTTGTGCCAACGATTGAATTTCACTAATCGTACATAAATCATCAAAAAACTTATAGCATTCTTCGATGTCTTTCAGCTCTAACACTGCTTTAAATAATTGATCTGTTTGATGCCCACGAATTTTTTCGATTTGCATGCAATCTTCCTCCCTTTAAGGCTGCGTTTTCACCATTGCTTTTAACCCTGGTGAAGTTGGTATGAAGTGAACCCAAGATTTCCCTGGTACTAGCTTCACAAGTTCCCCAGACTCTTCTACAGCCATTGGTATTCCATCAATATTAGCCCATTTGACTTCTCTCATATAGCCATTTTGAAATACATACGCATTTCCACCAGAAGTTAAATCAATTTCTTGGCGCCCCTCATTATCAATCGTCCGATGTTTCATTTCTAAAAATAGAACATTTGCAATAGATAATGTGTCACCTGTTAACATATCCTTTGTGTCAACGCCAGCCGATTGTCTTCCATAACGATTATTTTGATGATCATACAAATACGAATTATGGAAATACTCACTATTTCCGTAGGTAACGTCAACTCGACTTGTTTCAATGCCTATTTTACCACGTTCATCGGGTTCATAAAAAGCCTGACTTACTTTTTCACGGTAACTCATTGAAGCGCCTACTTTTTTCGCCCCATCTACTATATTTTCAGACGTAATATACGAGTTATGCGGAGCAACACGATCTTTCGAACGTTTAAAAAGTGTTCCATCATATTCCATGCCATTTATATTGTCGACTACATCATTAGTAAGCATCGATTTTGCCTCAGGGCTATAGCCATGTGCTACATAAAATGCATCAAAGCCTTTTGCAAGATCAATAAAATAAGATCGAGCACTTCGAACTGGCCCTACAGTTTCTGGAAGTTCACTTTGATACACTGCTAATAAACGCGTAACATCGCCTTCAGCTAGCATTTCATAAATAATATCCGCCGCTTCAATTCCTGATTGCGGACGTGCTTTCGGATGATTATTAATTGTAACCATAATTGGGCGTTGCGTAATTTCTTCCTTCACAGCTTCACCTGTTAATGGAGCAAACTTATCCCCCTGTTGAGCAGGATCTTCCATAACAGTTTCTTCATCAACCTTGTTCGTATCGTCTTCCTTTACTTCCGACGAATCTTTAGAACATCCTCCTATCAACAAAGTACTAAAAGCCATTGCGATAAATAGTTTCTTCGATTTGAACACAAGCATTACTCTCCTTTAATCAATTACACCTAACTGTAATTGTTGTGGCTATACCATAAGGAAGCTTCAACTAACGCATCACTGCTGGTAATAATAACTTATTCTTCATAACATCGAAAATCCCTTTTGGTGTTATCCGGATATATGGTAAATGTGTAGATTGTAAGAATAATAAAGAATAAATGGCGTCTCCTAAGTGGTAACCACGTTCCGCTAATGCTTGTTTTAAGACCTTCTCTTTTTCCGATAGTTCCTTAACATCTCCATCATGTAAAAGTCCACCAATCGTTAATGGAATAGCTGCAATTACTTCACCCTTTTCAGCAAGTACAATCCCACCACGCATTGCCTTCATTTCTTCAAAAGCTGTAATCATATCATCTTTATTTTTTCCGATTAGCAAAATATCGCCTGTATTCGAATATGATGAAGCGAAGCCTTGTACACTAGTAGCAAAACCTTTAATCATCGTGTTAACATGCCAATTGCCATCTCTATTAATAAGCATTAAATAACATTCATCATGATCTGCTAACTGCCCTTCTCTAGTAATTAATGAGTTATATGGTTTGGTAATAACATCATTTACTAACTCAATTCCAAACGGCATCGAAAATTGAAAATCATGAGACGTTAATGAAAAATCTAAGTCAAACGCAGGTAATGCTGAATAGTCAATTGCAGCAAGTCTTTGCACTTGCTCTCCATCGCGTTTTAACCAAACACCCTTCGAAAGTACACTCTCAGGAACTGGGTGCCATTCATCTTGTAAAATATTTAAGGAAGCAAATCGACCAGTTGCGATAAAGCCATGTAAGCTGGTCATATTATAATAGCGTGCCACATTATAGGAAGCCATTTGATAAGCATCGATTGGTGCTACACCTGCATCTAAGGCTGCTTGAATACATTTATCCATCACGCCATCTTCATGGAAAGAAGGTGTTGAGCCATCTGTTGTCATCATTAAATGATCAAAAATAGGCAGCTCTTTTTCGACAATTCCTTTTAATAGATGTGGTAAGTCTGGACGTATTGAAGAATAACGCAGCGTTACAGCATATCCTTGCATAATACGTCGCTCCACTTCTTCAACTGTCATCGCTTCATGATCACCATCTGCACCAAGTAACTTCATACGTGCTAAAGTTCGTTCTGATGCGCCAGGGAAATGCCCTTCTATTTTTTTTCCGTAGCCTTTAGCCATTTGCATGCGATAAAGCATTTGGTCATCTCCATGTAACAACCTTGGCCAGCCTGTTAATTCTCCACCAAGTAAAACATCATCTCGTTCTAACCATTCTAAAATGGACGTATTAGAAAAAATCTCTTCCTCCTGCTCCATCTCAGTTTGCGAATCAAAACGAGTCCACCAATAAAATGAAAACGGTAGTTTTTTCAAATCATCCAAAATTGAAAACGCTTTCTTATTTTCTAAAGATAAAACGAAGCTTAAATTATCTGAAATAAAAGTTGTAGTGCCTAGCTGTCCACAAAAGTCAGCAAAAGATTGTGGATGGTATAACTGGAACGGATGAACATGTGGCTCAATATATCCTGGCACAATTGTTTTATTCGTACAATCGACCACCTCTGCTCCCTCTGATAACGGAGGCATTCTATCACCAGCATAGACAATACGATTTCCTAAAATCCAAATGTTCCCTACTACCCATTGTTTGAGCATGCTATGTAAATAACGCGCATTTTTTAATACAATATCAGGTGCTTTTTTACCATCAATTACAGCTAATTGTTGGCGTAATTCTGTAATTTTCCATACTGGATCCATTCTATTCGCCCCTTCCTAAATTACGTAAAATTTCATCGTGTAAATCCTATTTGAAATCACATACTACTACTGCATAAACGCTTTCTTTCATAAATTTAGTGCTTTATGCAATCATCTTGTTTCAATCGTAACACAGCACTTTCATAAAGCAAAGTGCCCCCCGCTTTATTTTTTCCACAATGACTAAAGGAGGAAATATGATGATGCAGGAAACGAATTTAAGCGAAAAAAATGCCTTCTGTCGCTTTGCAATGGGTACGAGTTTAACGGCATTTGGTATCGCTAAGGTCTCAAGAAATCCTAACTGTACGGCAGGTCGATTGATGATTGCTTTTGGTGCCATGAAAATGGCTGAGGGTATCTTTAAGTATTGCCCGACTAAATCTTTACTGAGCTCAAGTATGGAGAGTGCTATGAACACCAGCAACAATAATAGCAACTCTTTTATGCAAAGTATGCTCAGTGGCCAAAATTCTATGTCATCTGAACAAATCGAAAAACTCATGAAGGATTTCTCCTCTGTTATAACTGGAAATATGTCAGGATCAAGCGCAACTGCGTCAAAGCAATCTGACTCCAGCACTTCCAATCAAACTTCCTCAGAAAGTAAAAGTTCCACAAATAATGCACAAAATCCTTCTTAGTCAAAGGAGCCGTCTCAACTATACAGTTGAGACGGCTTTCACCCTTGTAAATCATACGTTTGAAAACAATAAGAAGTTTCACAGTATGATTAAAATATTTAATTTAGGTTCGATATTAATCATTTTCATTAATTCAAAGGCTCTGATTTCCGCTACGGGCTACTCGCTTTCCTGCGGGCGAACGTCGAGCCGCTTCCTCCGCTATGCTCCGTGCAGGGTCTCGTCTGTCTCGCTTTCCCGCGGGAGTCTAGTAGCCCTACGCTACAATCAGTTAAAAATGGAAATATATTTGCCAAAATAGCAATAAAAAAATCCTTTTATCCCTCAATAATAAAACTTTGGGACGACATTTATTAAAACATTCGCGATGTAAATAAGTTGATCTTCGTTTCGAATGGGCGACTCCTTGGGGATCAGCGTCACAGATGAAACCCCGCAGCGAAGCGACAGCAACAACAAAGCGCCTAGTCGGAACGGAAATCAACCACACGCTATGATAGAAAGCAAAATGTGAAAAAATTATCCTTTTATCGGGCAATTATAAATCTCTATATTTCCCTACTCTATGCGCTTGATATTTATTTTATCATTTACTCAGTCACTACTTAAACGTACGCCAGCCTATATCTTTACGGAAGAAGAAATTGTCCCATTTTTCTGTTGCAATGCCTGCGTATACTTTTTCTTGTGCTTCCTTTAAAGTGGAGGCTTTTGCTCCAACTAATAAAACTCGGCCACCATTCCCTACAAACTTCTCATCTACAAGCTTTGTACCTGCGTGGAATACCGCATGTGAAGCTGATAGAGACTCTAAGTTTGGTAATGCATTGCCTTTTTCAACGTCCCCTGGATAACCTTCTGCGGCAATTACTACACCAAGCATTGCTTCTTCAGACCATTGCAAATCAAATGGCTTTTCATCCATTAATGCCATCATAAATTCGCCAAAGTCAGATGCCATACGTGGTAAAACTACTTGTGTTTCGGGATCTCCGAAGCGTGCATTAAACTCAATCACTTTTGGACCATTTTTCGTTAAAATCAATCCTGCATATAAAATTCCTGTGAACGATACACCATCTGCCTCCATACCTTTCACGGTCGGTTCGACAATTGTCTTATAAGCTTCATCCACTACGTCTTGTGAAATTTGAGGCACCGGGGAATAGGCGCCCATACCACCTGTGTTAGGTCCTTTATCGCCATCATAGGCACGTTTATGGTCTTGAGCAATGACCATTGGATATATGTGACCTTTATGGACAAACGACATAAAGGAGAATTCTTCCCCGTCCAGGAATTCTTCAATGACAACACGTGAAGAGGATTCACCAAAACGTTGGTTCCCAATCATATCCTCTACAGCTGCAATTGCTTCATCTTCAGTCATTGCTACAACTACACCTTTACCAGCTGCCAACCCATCCGCTTTGATCACAATCGGTGCACCTTGCTCTTTAATATAAGCGATAGCCTTTGCAGCCTCAGTAAACGTTTCATGGGCCGCTGTTGGGATATGATATTTATTCATAATATCTTTCGCGTATGATTTACTGCTTTCGATTTGGGCCGCTGCCTTTGTTGGACCAAATACTCGTAAACCGCGAGCAGTAAAGAAATCTACTATACCTTCAGCAAGTGGTTGCTCAGGTCCTACAAAGGTTAAATCTATTGCATTTTCTTTTGCAAATTGTGCAAGACCTGCAAAATCCATCGTATCTATTGCAACGATTTCTGCATCATTTCTCATGCCATCATTACCAGGTGCTACAAATACTTTATTCACAGATGGTGAAATACTAAATTGTTTGGCGATAGCATGCTCACGACCGCCGCTTCCAATGACTAATACTTTCATTTTAGGGAATCCTCCTATTTGTAAGTAAGACCGAGATGAAACAACATCTCGGTCTAGTTTTTAACGTGTTTGAATTAGTGTTTGAAATGACGTACGCCAGTGAATACCATTGCAATGCCGTATTCATTTGCTTTATCGATTGAATCCTGATCTTTTATAGAGCCACCTGGTTGAATAATTGCTGTAATACCAGCCGCTGCAGCTGCTTCTACTGTATCGCTCATTGGGAAGAATGCATCTGATGCTAACGCTGCACCTTTTGCTTTTTCGCCAGCTTGCTCAAATGCGATTTTAGCTGCTCCAACACGGTTCATTTGGCCAGCGCCAACACCCAGTGTCATTTGAGAATCTGTAACGACGATAGCATTAGATTTAACATGCTTCACAACTGCCCAGCCTAGTTGTAATGCTTCCCATTCTTGTGCTGTCGGTTCACGGTCTGTGACAACTTTAATATCTGCATTAGAAAAGCCGTAGCGATCTGGTTCTTGTACGAGAAGGCCGCCTTCAACTGATACAACATTGAATTTGTCTTGTTTTGCTTGCCCGAAAGGAATTGTTAATAGACGAATATTTTTCTTCTTCGTTAAAATTTCAAGTGCTTCTTGGGAGAAAGCTGGTGCAATAATAATTTCTAAAAATATATGGCTTAATTTTTCAGCTGTTGCTGCATCCACTTCCATATTTAAAGCAATAATGCCACCAAAAATAGACGTTGAATCTGCTTCATATGCTTTATCAAACGCTTCTTCTAATGTTGCACCAGTTCCAACACCACAAGGATTCATGTGCTTTACAGCTACAGCAGCAGGCATTTCAAACTCTTTCACAATTTGCAATGCTGCATTCCCGTCCTGAATATTGTTGTAAGATAATTCTTTACCATGCAATTGCGTTGCATAAGCTAATGAAAAATCAGAACCTAGACGTTTTTGATAGAACGCTGCTTTTTGATGAGGATTTTCACCATAGCGTAAGTTTTGTTTTAATTCATATGTCATTGTTAAGTTCTCTGGGAACTCTTCTTCTGTTAAGTGGTTTGATATATATGAATCATAAGCAGCTGTGTGACGGAAAACTTTTGCAGCTAATTTACGACGTGTTTCAATAGTCGTTGCACCATTAGCTTTCAGTTCCTCTAATACGTTCGCATAGTCATTGCTATCCACAATTACTGTTACATATTGATGGTTTTTTGCTGCAGAACGTAACATTGTTGGACCACCGATATCGATATTTTCGATCGCATCATCCCATGTTACATTAGGCTTTGAAATTGTTTCAACGAACGGGTAAAGATTGACACAAACAATCTCAATTGGCTCAATTCCATGCTCATTCATTTGAGCTTGATGAGAAGCATCGTCAAATTTTCCTAATAGTCCACCGTGAATCATTGGATTTAAAGTTTTTACACGGCCATCTAAAATTTCAGGGAATTTAGTTACTTCATCTACTGCTGTTACGGCAACATGATTGTCTTGTAACATTTTTTTCGTACCACCAGTTGATAAAATTTCATAACCTAATGCTACTAGTTCTTTTGCAAATTCTAAAATACCATCTTTATTGGAAACACTGATTAATGCACGTTTTGTCACAACAATATCCTCCTAATTTTTAGGATCACCACCTAAACGTATGCTTGATTTCCGTTCCGGCTGGGCGCTTTCCTGGGGGCGTCCGATGAGCCGCTTCACTCGCGTTGCTCGCTCCAGGGTCTCGGGCCAACACGACGTTGGTCACGAAGGCGTTATCACAGGATGTGATGCTCTTAGCCTTCGTTCCCCTATCGCTAATCCCCAAGGAGTCGCCCAGCCTCCACTCCAATCAACTTACTTACATAGTAGACGTTTTAACAAAAGTCATCCACAACTTTTGGTGATGAACCAATTTTTATCGTGTTTGCCACGAAAATGTCTTGCTATTATTGATAGAGTAGAGTTAGGCTGTATTGTTCCAGAAACCTAACTCCTCACCACTGAATTACTTTAACAATTGCTGTAAAGCTTTTGTATATAGTACATGCTCTTCCCTATGAATTGCCGCTTCTGTTGCCTCACGGTCACCTTCAACGACTTGAACTGCCGCTTGTGTAATAATAGGCCCTGTATCCATACCTTCATCTACAAAATGGACTGTTACCCCAGTTATCTTGACTCCGTGTTCCATCGCTTGACCAATGGCATCTTTACCTGGGAAGGCCGGCAATAGTGAAGGATGAATATTCACAATGCGCTGAGGGTAGGCAGTTAGCAATACCTCACTAATTAAGCGCATATAACCTGCAAGCACAATCCATTCTACATGACGTTCGTGAAGAGCCTCGATAATAGCAGTTTCGTAATCTGCTTTTGATGAAAACTCTTTCGGACTTAAAGCAAGCACTGGAATACTATAGTTTTCAGCACGTGTCACTACATATGCGCTAGGCTTGTCTGTCACAACAAGTTCAATCTTTGCATGTAGTTCGCCACGTTCAATGGCATCTTGAATAGCTTGAAAGTTACTGCCGCTACCTGAAGCAAAAACGGCAATTTTAGTCGGTGCAGTCATTACACTAAACTCCCATCATGTGAGCCATTGAATACAACACCTTCGCCTTTCACAACGCGACCAATTTTGTATGCTTTTTCACCATTTGCCTCTACTGTTGCAAGCACTTTATCTACTTCAGCTGCAGGTACAGCTAACACAAAGCCAATGCCCATGTTAAAGACATTATATAAATCCTTGTCCTCTAACTGTCCTTTTTCTTTTAAAAACTCAAAAATGCGTAAGACTGGCCAAGAACCTAAGTCAATTTCAGTTGCTAAACCTTCTGGCATCATACGTGGTAGGTTTTCATAAAAGCCACCGCCCGTTACATGGGCACAGCCATGAACGTCTGCTGCTTTTAAAGCTGCAAGTACAGGTTTCGCATATAATTTTGTTGGCACTAACAAGGCTTCTCCTATAGGACCAAGATCCTCGTAGCCTTCCACAATCGAATCAACAGCGTACTGATTATCTGCAAAGACAATTTTTCGCACTAATGAGTAACCGTTTGAATGCACCCCACTTGAAGCAATACCAACAAGTACGTCACCCTCCACGATGTTCTCACCTGTTACGATAGCTGATTTTTCACAGGCGCCCACTGCAAAACCAGCTAAATCATACTCATCTTCTTCATAAAGACCTGGCATCTCTGCAGTTTCACCACCGATTAATGCCGCACCAGATTGCACACAGCCATCTGCAACGCCTTTTACAATTTGCTCAATTTTCGCTGGCTCTGCCTTGCCAAGGGCTACATAATCTAAAAAGTACAATGGTTCTGCACCTTGCGCTACGATATCATTGACACACATCGCTACACAGTCCACACCAATTGTGTCATGCTTGTCCACCATAAACGCTAGCTTTAGCTTTGTCCCAACACCATCTGTACCTGAAATAAGAACAGGTTCCTTAAGATTTAGTTCTGACAAGTCAAACATACCACCAAAACCACCGAACGTGCCCATCACACCTAGACGGTTTGTACGTTCAACGTGAGACTTCATTCGTTTTACGGCTTCGTAGCCTGCTTCAATATTTACACCTGCTTGTTCATATGCTTTTGACACGCAGAGTTCCTCCTTATCATCCAAATCTAGATCTGTCATCATTGCTAGATGTATTTAGATGTTTTTCTTAACGTAATAGTTCTTTTTCATGCGGTAAGATTGTATCTGGGAAAATTTCTGTTGGATATTTACCTGTAAAGCATGCTAGGCATAATCCTCGGTTTTCATCTTCATAAGGTCTTGCAATCGTCTCCACCATGCCCTCAACGGAAAGAAATGTTAGTGAATCGGCTCCGATAGTTTCACGGATTTCATCTACATTGTGGCTAGAAGCAATCAATTCTTCATGTGTTGAAGTATCGATGCCATAATAGCAAGGATCCGTCATCGGTGGCGAAGAAATCACAACATGAACTTCTGCTGCCCCTGCATCTTTTAACATTTTTACAATACGTCGTGAAGTTGTACCACGAACAATCGAATCATCCACCATCACTACTCGTTTACCTTTTACGACTTGAACAACTGGAGAAAGCTTCATTTTCACACCGCGTTCACGTAATTCCTGTGTCGGTTGGATAAATGTACGGCCTACATAACGATTTTTAATAAGACCTAGTTCATATGGAATTCCGCTTTCCTCTGCAAAGCCGATTGCTGCTGAAATACTTGAGTCAGGGACACCTGTAACAACATCAGCTTCAATATGTGCACATTCACGAGCAAGCTGTTTTCCCATACGTTTACGCGCCATGTGGACGTTAATACCATCAATATCAGAATCAGGACGTGCTAAATATACGTACTCCATCGCGCACATTGCACGTTTATCCATCTCTACAAAACGATCAGATTTTACACCTTCATCGTTAATAATTAATAACTCACCAGGTTCAACAGAACGAACAAATTCTGCACCTATTAAATCAAATGCACAAGTTTCAGAGGCCACAACCCAACCATCTCCTAGCTTTCCAAGAGATAATGGACGTAAACCATGTGGATCACGTGCGACAAGCATTTCATCTTTAGTCATAATTAAGAACGAGTAAGCACCCTTTAATAATGAAAGGGCATTTTTCACCTTTGCACGGAATGGTGAAAGCGAGCTTTTCTTAATAAGATGCCCAAGCACTTCAGTATCAGAGCTAGAATGGAAAATACTACCTTGACGCTCTAAATACTGTTTTAAGTGCGCTGCATTGACTAAATTACCGTTATGAGCAATTGAAAGGCTACCAGTTGACGAGTGGAATAATAACGGCTGTACATTTTCAATACCGCCACCTCCAGCAGTCGTATAACGGACATGGGCAATTGCTGCTTTGCCGTCCACTGCCTTTAATTTGTCTTCGTTGAAAACATCATTAACTAGTCCTTCGCCTTTCACCGCGCGAAGATGCTGACCGTCAGAAACGACGATTCCAGCGCCTTCTTGGCCACGGTGTTGAAGAGCATGAAGCCCGTAATAACTAAGGTGTGCTGGATTTGGGTTACCCCAAATACCAAACACCCCACATTCTTCGTTTAAGCCTCTGAGTTCAGCAAGCATGGGATTGCTCCTTTCCAATTAGAACGGAATTCCTCCACTGTACCTTCTACAAGCACACCGTTGTCACCGTTGATTTTAACAAGCGCATCGTTTGTTACGACACCAATTTTCTTTGCGTCTTTTACAATTTCTACAAATGCAGATGCATTTTCTTCTTTCACTGTTACAACGAAACGAGATTGTGTTTCACTGAATAATGCTGTTGTAGCAGAGCCTGTTAATGTCACATCAAGACCTAAGTCATTAGCGCCAAATGTTGTTTCAGCTAGCGCCACTGCAAGACCACCTTCTGCTACATCATGTGCAGATTGTACGATTCCTGCTTTAATTGCTTTAAGTAATGCTTGTTGACGGGCAGCTTCGATCTGTAGGTCAATCGCTGGTGCTTTCCCTGAAATAACCCCATTATTGAATAATTTTTGAAGTTCCGAACCACCGAATTCAGTTTTTGTATCGCCGACCACAAATACTACATCACCAGCAGCTTTTACTTCTTGAGTTGTTACATGTGCTAAATCTTCAATTAGTCCAACCATACCGATTGTTGGTGTTGGGTAAACCGCTTCACCAGAACGTTCGTTATAAAGAGACACGTTACCACCGATTACTGGTGAATTCAGTGCTGTACAAGCCGCTGAAATACCATCAGCTGATTTTTCAATTTGCCAGAAGATTTCTGGTTTCTCAGGATTGCCGAAGTTCAAGCAGTCAGTAATCGCTAATGGTGTACCACCAGTTGCTACGATATTACGAGCTGCCTCAGCTACTGCAATGGCACCGCCTACTTCTGGATCTAGGAAAATATAACGAGAGTTACAGTCTGTAGTCATTGCTAATCCTTTGTTCGTACCGCGCACACGGATAACGGCTGCATCAGAACCTGGCGCAACGACTGTTGATGTACGAACTTGATAATCATATTGATCGTAAACCCATTCTTTTGAAGCAACTGTTGGCGCTTTTAAAAGTGCATTTAATGTTTCTTTGTAATCTGTTACCGCTGGTTCTGTGTTTTCCATCGCCTGGAACTCTGCATAGTAAGCAGGCTCTGCAGATGGCTTATGATAAACTGGTGCATCTTCTGCCAGTGCATCAGCAGGTACTTCCGCTACAACTTCACCGTTATGTAAAAGGCGAAGCATTTTATCATCAGTCACTCGACCAATTGCCACAGCATCTAAATCATATTTATCGAAAATCGCTTTAATTTCATCTTCGCGACCTTTTTTCACAACAAGTAGCATACGCTCCTGAGATTCAGATAACATCATTTCATATGCTGTCATACCTGTTTCACGTTGAGGTACTAAGTCTAAGTTCATTTCTACACCAGAACCAGCCTTAGAAGCCATTTCTGCTGATGAAGAAGTAAGACCAGCAGCACCCATGTCTTGAATACCTACTAGAGCGTCAGATTTTACAACTTCTAAACATGCTTCAAGTAAAAGTTTCTCCATAAATGGATCTCCTACTTGTACTGCAGGACGTTGATTCTCAGATTCTTCAGTTAACTCCTCAGAGGCAAATGTTGCACCATGGATACCGTCACGACCTGTTTTAGCACCAACATACATGACTGTATTCCCTACACCAGCTGCGATTCCACGTTGAATATCTTTGTGGTCAATTAAACCTACACACATTGCATTAACTAATGGATTACCTTCATAGCAAGGATCGAATTGAATCTCGCCACCTACTGTAGGAATTCCGATACAGTTACCATAGCCTGCGATACCAGCAACAACTTCTTCAAATAAATATTTACCACGTGCTGACTTTAATTCGCCAAATCGTAGTGAGTTCAGCATTGCAATTGGACGCGCACCCATTGAGAAAACGTCACGGATAATACCACCAACACCTGTGGCAGCACCTTGATAAGGCTCAATTGCTGAAGGATGGTTATGCGATTCCATTTTAAATACAACTGCTTGTTCATCACCAATGTCTACGATACCAGCACCTTCACCTGGACCTTGTAAAACTTGTGGACCCTTCGTAGGGAATTTACGTAACACTGGTTTTGAATTTTTGTATGAGCAGTGCTCAGACCACATTACTGAGAAAAGACCTGTCTCTGTCCAGTTTGGTAGACGTCCTAAAATACCTTCTACCATTGCAAATTCTTCGTCTGACATTCCCATACCAGCGTATAGCTTTTGATCTTTAATTTGGTGTGCTGTTGGCTCAAACTTAGTTGTTGACATGATTTTCCCTCCACTGCTTCACAATTGATTTAAATACTGCTAGACCGTCTGCTCCGCCCACCAGTGCATCAACAGCTCGCTCTGGGTGAGGCATCATACCTAGTACATTGCCGCGCTCGTTTATAATCCCCGCGATATCTTCTAAAGAACCGTTTGGATTTTCGCCTGAGTATGTAAACACGATTTGATTGTTATCTTTTAATGCTTGTAAAGTTTCCTCGTCACAGTAGTAGTTACCTTCACCATGTGCAATTGGAATATTGATTACTTGACCTTGCTCATATTGGTTTGTGAATAATGTATTATTGTTTTCAACTTTAAGCTGGATTGTGCGGCACATGAATTTCAAATTTTTGTTTCGAAGTAATGCACCTGGTAATAAACCTGCTTCAGTTAGGATTTGGAATCCATTACATACTCCTAATACCGGCTTCCCAGCATCAGCTGCCTTTTTGACCTCTGCCATAATATTAGATTGATTGGCCATCGCACCACAGCGAAGGTAATCTCCGTATGAGAAGCCTCCCGGTACTAAAATACCATCAAAGCCACTTAAATCTGTTGCTGTATGCCATACATATTCTACTTCTTCACCTAGCTCGTCTTTAATCGCATGATACATATCGATATCACAGTTTGACCCAGGGAACACGAGTACTGCGAATTTCATGATTAGTTAGCCTCCTCGACTTCGTAACGGTAGTCTTCGATTACAACGTTAGTTAAAACCTTTTCACACATTTCTTTTACTAGAGTATCAATATCACGTTCTGTATCTTTAATTGCTAGTTCAAGATATTTACCAATACGTAAATCTTCTACTTCAGCGTAACCCATTTTCACTAAAGAACCTTGTACAGCTGAACCTTGTGGATCAAGAATGCTCTCACGTAATGTTACGTAAATTTTAACTTTTTTCATTGTTATTTGCCTCCGAGTCTAGAAAGTATAATAGTATAAACTTCAGTTAAATTACCAAGGTCTCTACGAAAGACATCTTTGTCTAACTTTTGCTTTGTAGTTGCATCCCAAAGTCTGCATGTATCTGGTGATATTTCATCTGCCAACAGTACATTTCCATCATTGTCACGTCCAAACTCTAATTTAAAGTCAATTAGTGTAACGTTGACATCTGCAAATATAGGTTGCATAACTTCGTTAACTACAATTGCTCCATCATAAATGGCTGTCACTTCCTCAGGTGTTGCAAGATCAAGTACGTCAATATGCTCCGTCGTAATGAGCGGATCGCCTAGTTCATCGTCTTTATAATAAAACTCAACGATTGGGCGTTTTAATGGTGTACCTTCCTCCAAACCGAGACGTTTCGCTAAGCTACCTGCTGCTATATTACGAACTACGACCTCTATAGGAATAATATCTACCTTTTTTACAAGCTGCTGCGTATCAGATAATTGTTTCACGAAATGTGACGCAATTCCGTTAGCTTGCAATTTTTCGAAAATTAGAGAGGTAATGCGATTATTTAATACGCCTTTACCTTCAATTTCTTCTTTTTTCTCACCATTAAATGCTGTTGCACTATTCTTGTATTCAACGAGTAACACATCTGGCTCCTCTGTTGTATACAATTTTTTTGCTTTACCTTCATACAAAAGTTGACCTGTAGTCATTTCGTTACTCCCCCTGATATTATGAAATACACGCGTATTGTTCAGAATTGAATCGTATACGATTCAATTCTGTAACATCCGCTAGTGGCTCTACTCAATCAATGTTAGTTAAGTCCAAGACGCTCAAAAATCATATCTACATGCTGTAAATGGTAGTTGTAGTCGAAGCACTCATCAAGCTCTTCTTTCGTTAAATACGGTGTGATTTTTTCACTTGCATCGACTAACGTACGGAACTGAACTTGCTCATCCCACGCCTGCATCGCTAAAGGTTGTACTGTATCATACGCTTCCTCACGCACTAACCCTTTATCGATAAGTGCTAATAAGATGCGTTGAGAGTAAATTAGACCAAAAGTGCGACCCATATTACGTTTCATGTTTTCAGGGAATACTGTTAAGTTTTTCACAATGTTACCGAAGCGATTTAACATATAGTTAAGTGTAATTGTTGCATCCGGTAAAATAACACGCTCTGCAGATGAATGTGAAATATCACGCTCATGCCATAATGCTACGTTTTCATAAGCCGTTAGCATATAGCCACGCATTAAACGTGACATACCAACCATGTTTTCAGACCCGATTGGATTTCGTTTATGAGGCATCGCTGACGAACCTTTTTGCCCTTTTGCAAATCTTTCCTCAACTTCACGTGTTTCAGATTTTTGCAAGCCTCGAATCTCTGTTGCAAATTTCTCTATTGATGTTGCGATTAATGCCAACGCCCCAAAATACTGTGCATGGCGATCACGTTGTAATGTTTGTGTTGAAATAGGTGATGCTGTAAGTCCTAATTTATCGCATACATATTGCTCAACTCGAGGATCGATATTGGCATATGTTCCAACTGCACCAGACATTTTTCCTGTTTCAATTACTTTTGCTGCTGCTTCAAAGCGCTCTAAGTTACGCTTCATTTCTTCATACCATAAAGCTAATTTTAAGCCGAAAGTTGTTGGCTCAGCATGAACACCGTGTGTACGTCCCATCATGACCGTATGCTTATACTCTTTCGCTTTCGCTGCTATAATGTCAATGAAATTCATGATGTCTTTACGTAGAATATCATTTGCTTGTTTAATTAAAAAAGAAAGGGCTGTATCGACTACGTCCGTTGAAGTTAAACCATAGTGCACCCATTTTCGCTCATCACCAAGTGTTTCAGATACGGCACGAGTGAATGCTACAACATCATGACGTGTTTCTTTTTCAATCTCTAAAATACGATCCACATCGAATGAAGCATTTTCACGGATTTTAGCTACATCTTCTTTTGGAATGTCGCCTAATTCTGCCCAAGCCTCACATGCTAAAATTTCAACCTCTAGCCAAGCTTGATATTTATTTTGTTCTGTCCAAATTGCGCCCATTTCGGGTCTTGTGTAACGTTCGATCATTGCGTTTCTCCTTCTATTCTGGCCAAATACCAGAACTCTCGATTTGTTGTAGTGTTTCTTCTAAGTTTTTCGTCATAATCGTTACGTGGCCCATCTTACGGTTCACCTTAGCTTCAGCTTTCCCATAAAGATGTATAGACCATTCAGGATATTTAGCAATTGAGTTACTAAGTGGCATGACATGTTGCCCTAAAACATTTATCATAATTGATGGTGCCCAAAGTTGTGGTTTACGCAATGGCCAACCACAAATAGCGCGTATATGCTGATGGAACTGTGAAACATTACATGCTTCTATTGAATAGTGACCTGAATTATGAGGTCTTGGTGCTAATTCATTAATAACAATTCCACCATCTTCTAATACAAACATTTCTACTGCTAATGTGCCCACTAAATTTAAGTAATCAGCTATTTTCAAAGCTTCGCGCTCTGCAGCCTTTGCTGTTTCCTCTTTTATACGAGCTGGCACGATCGTTTCATGTAAAATATGATGAACATGAATATTTTCTCCAACTGGCTGACAATATGATTCACCATTACCGTTTCTTTGAACAATGACAGACACCTCTTTAACGAAAGGTACAAATCCCTCAACAATACATTGTGAATGAGAGAAAAGCCCATTTGCTAACGATAGGTCTTCTGCAGATTTTAAAAGCTGCTGTCCCTTGCCATCGTAACCACCTCTTGCTGTTTTGACTATACAAGGATAACTAATCATATCGATATTGGCTAGTAATTCTTCATATGTATTTACAACCAAATAAGGGGCTACCGGACAACCTGCGTTCATAATCGCTTCTTTTTCAGTCACACGGTTCTGTGTAATGCGTACTAGCTCTGCTCCTTGTGGTACGTAAGCCATTTGTGTTAAACGTTTTAAGCCATCATAATCGATGTTTTCAAACTCATACGTTATAACGTCACTTACCTCAGCAAGTTCTTCTAAAGCTGCCTCATCATCATATTGTGCTACAATACGAACATCCGCAACCTGTCCACATGGTGAATCCATTAATGGTTCAAGAACAGCAACTTTAAAGCCGGCCTCTTTTGCAGCAAGTGCCATCATACGACCAAGTTGCCCTCCTCCGATAATGCCTATCGTCTGCCCTGGATAAATTATCTTTGTCACACTAAGTCACCTGTGCTTTCCAGTACTTGTTGCTTCGTGGCTTCACGTCTAGCATCTAGTTTATTAGCAAGCTGTGCATCTGTTGTCGATAAAATTTGTGCTGCAAGCAAGCCTGCATTCGTCGCTCCTGCTTTGCCAATCGCTACTGTTGCTACAGGTACACCTCCAGGCATTTGAACGATTGATAATAGTGAATCAAGACCGTTAAGAGCACGAGATTGCACAGGTACTCCGATTACCGGTAACGTTGTTTTAGCTGCTACCATTCCTGGTAAATGTGCAGCTCCACCTGCACCAGCGATAATTACTTGAATTCCTCGCTCACGTGCTGATTCTGCATACTCAAACATTAAGTCAGGAGTACGATGTGCAGACACTACCTTTTTCTCGTATGGTACTTGTAATTCATCTAAAATATCACATGCATGTTTCATTGTTTCCCAGTCACTTGAACTCCCCATAATGACACCGATTTTCGGATTCATGATTGTCGCTCCTTTTTAACGTTAGAAAAATGATCAAATATATTAAAGCTACTACAATTCTTTACTTAATCAATTAGGCCTCTGCATAATTGCGTCCGAAATCGGTTTTGTGCTAGCACAAAGAACTCCTTTCCGATTTCCGTGACATCCGCCGGAGGCTTTAACTTATATCAGTGGATGTTACACCCTCTGATCTAAATTAAACAAAGAAAATCCTCAAATAAACTACTCCCTACCATACACGTGAAAGCAGCTTACTTGAGGACTTATTATGAAAAGAATATGCGAATGTACATTTCTGTACACACACCCTTCCGTAACATGCCAAAAGTGCTTTCCCGCATAGTCCGGCATTTACGGTGCCGGGTAGAGACACTAGAGCCAATCCTCTAGCATATATGTGGGATTTATTTGTTTTTCCTTCTCACATTTTAACAAGTCATTCCACTATCGTCAATGCAAAAATGCGAACATTTTATTTTAGGTATTTATAAACGTTCGGATTTTAGTCAAAATCACTCGGATTCTTGGCAGTTCATCGCTTTAAATTGTATTTTTTGACGCAAATACGTTGGTTCTCCATTGACTAAGTGAAAAATAGGTTCTTCTTTTCTTCCCACTGCCATATAGCCATCTTGACGCATTCTTTCCAAACAATCTTCAATTGACTCATTTTCTTCTACTTCATACCAAATTTGCTTTTTTCCCAAATCTTTCTTCCTTTCGATCTTGTATCCAATAATTTTTTCCTCTTATGAGTTTCATTATACCTTTAGTTTGACCCATTAGTATGTTTGATTTGTTAATAAAATGCTCTTCACCCTAACGTTAGGTTGATTTCCATTCTGACTGGGCACTTTCCTGAGGGTGTCCGATAAACCGCTTGCGCCAGTAGTTGTGAGAAAGAGAAGCCTCAGCAACGACGCGATGTTGGTCACAAAGGCGTTCTCACAGGATGTGATAGGTTTAACCTTCATTCCCTTTCTGGCTCTCTACAGGGACTCGTCTGTGACGCTATTTCGCAAGGAGCCGAACACCTTCACATCAACTATTTGGTAATGGTCTACGTTAAATAAATGCCATTCTTAACTTTTGGTAATCTGTGCTTTACAGTTACAATTTTAAAAAAAATTAAAAGAACTGCAGAGACAATATCTGCAGTTCTTTATTAAGGTGTTGAAACCCCATTACGTATACACCTAAGAAAAGGAACAATAAAAAATATTAAGCACAATAAGAACTCGACGAAAATCAGCTTTAATGCCAAAAATCGCACTAATTATTCCTAGTCCTCCTAGATTTATATTATAGATACAAACAATTTTCAACTACATAATTTGCTAGTAAAACTTGCCCTATTTCATTCTTTGAGCAATAAGTGATGGATATATTTTATATATTGAGGCGATGCACACTGTGAGGCTTCCGTTTGAAACGTTCTGGCGACCGACTACGCATATTTTCAAGCATCTCAGCAAGTTGTACGACGTTCTATCCACCTATTCGTTAGATTCCTATCTGTAGCCTTTGTTTCTATAGACAGAATGAGTAGCTTCCTCCATAAACACTACACAGACAGTCTGCTATGCCAGTTTTCTCGGCAGGAGTGTCGCTCCATTATAGTCATTTCTCGACGTATAGTATACAACCTATTTTTTCATTATGTGAATTTTAACTTTTAATAATTTTATCTTTTTATAAAACAAAAAAGCCGAGGAATATATCCTCGACTTTTTAAGGTGCCTAGCGACGTCCTACTCTCACAGGGGGAAGCCCCCAACTACCATCGGCGCTAAAGAGCTTAACTTCCGTGTTCGGTATGGGAACGGGTGTGACCTCTTTGCCA
>NZ_JBNNUW010000015.1:0-115448 GCF_050280125.1 Lysinibacillus sp. NPDC093692 | reverse complement strand
CGTATATTTAGTATAACGAGATTTTTTTGTGAAATGAACAAAAAACCCCGAATAGGGTCACTTTTTAAAGTGTCCACTATTCGGGGTTCAGTTCAGAATACTAGGTTTTGAGCGTTTTTTTTTATATTTTGATAAATATTAAAAATCGCATTGAATAACATATAAAATCTATTTTAGGTAAACAAAAAAATTAAGATGAATAAACATTGATTGCTATTTCTTTATCTCGTTCTTCCATCTCTTTTCATACATGCGAATAATGATCAAGTGTTGTTTGAATATCAGATTGTCCAATACGTTTTGAAACAGCATAAATATTAGCACCTTTGTAAATCAAAACACTGGCATGAGTATGGCGTAAACCATGAATATAAATATGTTCGATCTCCAATGCATCTAGTGTTTTTCGTAATAATTTATTGCCACCTTCATTTGTTACAGCTAATATTAATTTCTTGAATTCATTCATACCTTTCTTATTATAGAAATTTTTTCTCTGATTGTTCATTTGACTGGCCACAAAAATGAACGATATACGTGATTTTGTGAACGCTAAAGACGTTATAGCTAACATTATCCGTGAGATTGCGAACGGTACAGTAACAATTACTAGTACATTACGAGCTGTATTTGTAGGGGCATATCGTAAAGCTGTAGAGCAATTAAGGACTAGGTCTAGTAAATCATCATATGATAGAAGAAACACCAAAAAGAGAACGATCAGTACCGTTTTATAACTGGCTTTATGAACGTAATGATTGTACACAAATAAATAGCAGACCGAACTTAGAAAATTCACTTTGGTAAAGTATCTAATACTAAGAATCAGTATTTATGAAGTAAGGTTTTGGGTTTGTGATATAGTTAATTCCTGCTAAAGAAATTTATCTAAAAGGTGAAAAATGGCTCTGCTCAATGATGTTCCGTTGAAGCAGTCAATCAAATTGTCATGGCTTCGTTAAGCGTAACATGACTGGGGACTTCTGACAGGACAGATAAAAAAAGATAGAGCAGGTCACTCTATCTTTTTTATTTTAATAATATGGTAAATCTTGAATCCTAATCTTGTATTGTTACCAATATTCCATCTTCAAAATACAAATATTTCCCGTAATCTGAATACACCCATTGCTCTGATTGATGACTAGCAGTAATTGTTCGGTTAATGTCGTCGGGTTCTCCCCAATTGGTATCGAGAACTTGCTCTTTTGTCATTCCTATGTAAATACGATTTTTAGCTTCCTCAATTCTCCTAGCTTCTTCTTGCGCTTCCCGTTCTGCTTTATCGTTTGCATATCTTTCAAGATTTTCAGCTTTTTCTTTTTTTATAGATGCTTCAAGTTCTTCTATATCTGTTGAAAATTTTTGATATATAAATGATTTAACATTTTCACTTAAATCTCCATTATCTAAAGTTAAAATTTCGTAACCAAAGGTACCGAACGTTTCCATTTTTTCATAATACCTTTGAACGGCAAGATTATAAAGTTCAATCGTTTTATCTGTTGGTCTGATTTCTAAATCAGGACTTTGAATAAACGACTCTTTATAATAGGAAATTACATCTAAGTAACTTTCTTCATCTATAAGCTTGATCATATTTTTTTCAATATTTTTAGCTTTTTCTTGACGCTTTTGATCTTCAACTGATATTTCTTCTGTTTGCTTTGTTTCAATTGATTCTTCTTTTTCTTCTAACTTTTTTGTAGTTTCTTGATTAGTACAACCAACAAGAGTGAATAAGCATAAAATTAATATTATGAACTTATTGTATTGATTATTTACTTTCACAACATCGACTTGGTTTTCCTGCAATTTTGATTCCTCCAAAAACTAATACTTTGGTCTACTAATTTAGTTTACTACATTTACTACTATGTTAGTATGAAAATTTCAATTTTAATCCATTTTGTAAACCGTAATGTCTTATCACCCACCATACTATTGTAATTAATTTAAAAAGAGATTTATACTTTGAATGAATTTGAAAATATTACAATTGATGCAGCATTAAAACGAGTTCGTAAATATCTAAAACTATTACAAGAAGAATTAGCGCATAGAAGCAGTTTGGATAGAGCATATATCAGTATGCTAGAAAGAAAGAATCTTAATTTGGCAGTACCAGCTTTATTGGAATCTTATATAACATGAAGTCAATATGAATCTATTGACTTCATTGAGGAATCAGAACATATTAGCGAGGAAAATAAATCTATATTACTTAAAATAATGGCGAGAGTTGAGACGGAGGAAACGAAACAATATTTGGATATAATGGAAAAGCTGGTGAAAAAAGGGAGGTATGGAGCGGCGATAAGTTTGTATAAAGAAAAAGAACTGATACAACATAGTGAGGACGGTAATTCTTTATACTATTATGCATTATTAAAACAGAATAATTATGGTTATGAATCATTTGAAGCGAAAGAAGAATTGGCGCAAAATGTAAACCCGAATTATACAGGGAGAATGAGTGCTGAAATAAATGAAGAATTTGAATATAAAGAAGGAGTTGTTGGAATTTCCCACAATATGTGGGGGTATTATTATGAAGAAAATCAAAAAAGTGATATTTATATTGGGATGAGAAAGGAAGAAGTTTTGGAATCTAAATGGGGTAAACCAAAGGATGTTAACCGTACTACAACATCTAATAGTATTAATGAACAATGGGTTTATGATAATTATAAATATTTGTATTTTGAAGATGGAATTTTAACTACGATTCAAGAGTAATGTATAGGCACATCATTAATTTGGTGTGCTTTTTTGTGTTGGTGAAAACTATTAATTAGAAACCTAAAGCTCAAAGCAGAATACATGAATCGTTCAAAGGTACTAGGCAGAGTAAGTGGTTTGTTATTATTGCATAAAACTGAGCTTGCTACAATGAGACAGGTAGCTAAGCAATCATTCAAAAGGTTGCAGAACTAAATCAGGATAGCAGAACATGCGTATAAGTACTGCTATGGTAGCACAGAAGTTTTATGTGGCAGGTCGCGACTGACTACTGTAGGGAGGGTTAAGTTAAGGTTAGCTTTAATATATCATACCTCCTATAATTGAAAAACCTTATAGTATAAAATTGTATAATATACAAATCTTATCACATAGTATAATGATACATCCATTAACCTCCAACTTTAGTTGAATAGTAAAAACCTATTTCAAAACGGTTTTGGCGGAACAGCCGTACAACATATCAATTATCTTTCTAAATAAAGCTGACAGAAGTTTAATATCGTTAGGCTACGTTATCTGATCATGGACAGCGTTTCGTCGCTAAATGAACAGAATTGCACGTGTAATTCAATGAAGGAATTATTCACATATAATTAGAGATGTTCTCACTAAACCATTTGTTACTATCATTCTTCCTTCAGAAAGATTCTTTTGTAAATTAGAATAATTTATATAAAAAACGGAAAGAAATAGGGTAAAAATGTTGGAGTTGATAGGTATGGAATTTGATAAAGAGAATGAAGTTTACTGCTACAGCTGTCGTAAAAAAACTTTATTTACACGTAAAGATACGCATAATAAAAGTGGGGTAGACAGTCATTGTAGTGAATGTTCGGGTATTTGGTTTGAATGGCAAAATCGAGCTGTGGAGAGAGAAATGGAAAAGTGGGTTGAATATAATAAAGGGCTCGCAAATTAGAATAAGGCGTAGTTTTCTTCGTTCAAATAGGTAAAGAATAAATAAAAATATTGCTAATCATATTACTAATAGTTTATATATATTTTAGATAGATAGTAAAGAAGCAAAAGAGTCAGCTTGAAATTGAAAGTACTTCTTGTGAAAACAGCTCATGCCTAAGAAGCATGAGCTGTTTTTTAGTCTTTATTTCTTTGTTGAAATCGTAAAAATGACAAATTTAACTTGAACACTTTATGAACGTTTTGTTAAAATTCATAGCACTTTCAAATAGAATATAACAAAATGATAAGATATTTATTATATTTAGCACTATTTATCTACGTATTTCAAGAAAAAACATACTAACATAATACACCCTTTATCATGTTTATGCATAGTTTGCTTATTAATAAATTCATAGCTATCATACCAGTAGTAACACAATTTTAAAAGTAAGGAGATTAGTAATATGAACATTAAATTCACAAAACTAAGTAAGAGTACAAAGGGGATAAGTGCTGCCATTTTAGCAGCTGGAATCATGGGGGTTACAATGGCACCAAATGCATCGGCCCATGGGTTTGTTGAGAAACCAGCTAGCCGCTCCGCTTTATGTAGCCAAAATTATGGCGCGCTTAACTTGAGTTGTGGAAGCATTATGTATGAGCCACAAAGTCTAGAGGCACCAAAAGGATTCCCACAAGGTGGACCAATTGATGGACAAATTGCATCTGCAGGTGGTAAGTTTGGTGGCATCCTCGATCAGCAAACTGCAAATCGCTGGTTTAAAAATACGATTACTGGTGGACCGAATACCTTTACATGGAAGTACACTGCAGCACATTTAACAAGCAAATGGCACTATTATATTACGAAAAAGGGCTGGGATTCTAATAAGCCATTAACTCGCGCTGATCTTGAGCCAATTGGAACTGTTGAACATAATGGTTCTGCTGCATCAAATAATTTAACGCATACAATTAACGTACCAACGGACCGTAGTGGCTACCACGTTATTTTAGCTGTTTGGGATGTAGCTGATACTACAAATGCTTTCTACAATGTCATTGATGTTAATTTGGTTAATAATGTGGATATAGATAAGGAAGCTCCATCTCAACCAAATGGATTACAAGCAACGAAAGTTACTTCTAACAGCGCTGAACTAAAATGGAATCCTTCTACAGACAATGTAGGTGTAAAAGAATATCAAGTATTCCGTGATGGTAAAGTAGTTGGAAATGTAGCGGGAACTACATTCACAGATAAAAATTTAAAAGCGGAAACAAAATATACATATACAATAAAGGCAGTGGATGCCGCTGGAAATGTTTCTAAAGAAAGTGAATCTACATTTGTAGAGACAATGAAAGCAACTCCAGATACGGAAGCACCAACGCAACCAACTACACTACATACGATGGCAGTAACATCATCAAGTGTAGACTTAATGTGGAGTGCATCAGAGGATAATGTAGCAGTTGACCATTATGTTATCTACCGAGAAACACCAGTAGGGCAAATGACTGCAGTTGGAACATCTAAAACTACATCTTTTATGGACATGAATCTACAAGCTAATACAACTTATAAGTATGCAGTCACTGCTGTTGATGCAGCTGGAAATGAATCTATTAAAAGTTCCGTTTTAACTGTGACTACAAAAGAGCAAGGGGCGTCTTATGAGCAATGGAGTTCATATAAGGCATATACAAAAGGTGATAAAGTAGAGCACCAAGGTAAAGTATATGAAGCGGTTCAAAGCTATCAAGGATATGGAGATCCAAATTGGATTTTTGCATTGTCTTTATGGAAAGAAGTTAAATAAAAAGTAAAGTCCTAATAAAAAGCCTTGCTTATGCAAGGCTTTTTTCAAATTTAGTTAATGACTTTATCAATCCAAATGTCTAAGAAACGAGAGAAGAGAAAACTTATAAAAAGAGGTATAATATAATAGGAAGAAACTCAAGATAGAAAGATGGATTTTAAAATGAATGAACAATTAGTAGATTGGATTACACGTTTTCAAAAGGAAAAAGATATAGAGGCTCTCGCAAACTTAAAAGACTATTGCTACTATATGATTGAACCTTTAATTGAGGAGTTTACAGAGAAATACGGTGAAGATGCTGGGGAATTATTAAGATTAAAATGGGATAAGCGTTTTTATTTTATTTTTACTAAGTATCAATTAAATGTTGGACTGCCTTTAGATTCTTTCGTTAAAAATACGTACCGTTTTTATTTTATGCAAGTTTTAAAGAAGGCTGGCTATTGAACCAAATAGTAGGGAGTGTTTCAAAGTTGAACATGGCTCCATTAAAAAATCCTTGTCTCGTGTTAAAAGCGAGACAAGGATTTTTAGGTTTTATCATGCCCTTAGGCGGAAGATTAACTGCCTGTAAAAGCCTGATTAGTTTAGGCTAATCATCAGTAGGGGATGTAGAAAACGCCTACTGCTGAAAAAGTCCACTTTATTGATACATTAAATCTTCTGCAAGGTGGGTAAATACTTCACCGATGATGGAGTCTTCGTCGTAAACAGAAGAGCCTGTATTTTCCTCAGGTTGCGCAAATGGAACTTGAGCGATGATACTTGTTTGAAGTTCATCTGCCAATTTTTCGGCGCCACCTTGACCGAATAGATAGTTCTTTTCACCATTCGAATTTTCAAAGTAAGCCATGTTTTCAACAACACCAAGAATCGAGTGTTTCGTATGTTGAGCCATCAAACCTGCACGAGAAGCAACATGGGAAGCTGCAAGGTGCGGTGTTGTGACAATAATTTCTTGTGCTTGTGGAATCATTGCCGCCATATCAATGGCAACATCTCCTGTACCAGGTGGTAAATCTATGAGGAGATAGTCTAATTCATCCCAATGTGTATTAACAAGGAAATTGCGAATCCATTTGTTAAGCATTGGACCACGCCACATGACAGGTTGGTTTTCGTTTGTGAAAAAACCCATCGACATGATTTTTACACCATGACTTATTACTGGAATAGCTGTTTGGTCAAGCATCGTTGGTTTTTGATGAATCTTCATCATAGCTGGAATACTAAATCCATATATGTCGGCATCTAAAATACCTACACGTTTACCAAGACGGGCAAGGGCCACTGCTAAGTTAATCGTCACAGTAGACTTACCGACGCCCCCTTTACCACTAGTAATTGCAATAAATTTGACACCAGAATCGGGTAGAAGCATTGTAGGCATACCTTTATCCGTAACTTTTTCTGATTTTAAAGAAGCTGTTAAACTACGACGTTCGTCATCTGTCATAGAACCAAATGTAATGGAGACATTTGTTGCGCCGATCGCTTTCAACGCTTCTTCAACATCTTGTTGGATTTTGGCTTTCAAAGGACATCCTTGAATAGTTAAGATAATATCAAGTGAGATATGCGTACCATTGACTTGAATATTACGTACCATATTCAAGTCAACGATGCTTTTATGAAGCTCTGGGTCATCAACTTTCTGCAAAGTTTTTAAAATGTGCTCGTTCGTTAGCATATAACCATCCTCCTATTTTAGGCCTTTGCCAAGCCCTTTTAAGAAGTGAGCGCCAAAATTTACAGCACGATTAACATCAGGATCGTTTAGCATTTTGAACAGCTTAAAGGCACTAACTTTTTCATCAGATTCAACAGCTTTGTTCGCTTCATCTAAGCCAGAATTTAAGCCTTCAATTAGCTTTGTTGTTGTTTCTGGGTTCAGCTCGGTTAATGCTCCCGCAACACCCATTAAGTTGTTGATGATATTCGTAACAGGCTTACGAGTTAATTGTCCAAGAGCAATATGGGTAACCTCTTCTTTTGCTTCTAGTAGTTTCGTAGCTGCTTCTAGTGCTCCAATATCATTTAGTTCTGCCATGATCGTAAAGACCTGGTTAACCATTTCTTCATTTTCAGAAAGAAGTTGCTTTAAATTGTCTAGCTTTTCTTCCTTTAATTGTTCTTCTGTTTTTTGCGCTTTTTGAATTGTCGTAATTGGTGCTGCCATGAACTCACTCCCTTTCGTTAGTTGTTAAGTGAACGTAGCCAGGACGCTTCCATTTGCGTTCTACCTCAACACCATTTTGTGGATGACGTTTTTTATAGCGCGGGTTTGTTCTAGGAAGTGGAGATTTTCCTTTTTGTTTCAATACTTCTACACGTACTTTTGTTTGTTTGTATGCAGGTGTCGATGTATTGATGTCTCCAGCTGGCCCTGTTAAGAAATTAATCGCCGAATCTTTGCTAACAGAGTTCATAGGTAAGAAAAGTTCATTTCCTTGTACGCGATCTGTTACTAGGGCATTTAATTTTAATGCGCCTTGAGGAGACACTAAACGAAGAAGAGCTCCATCTTCAATGCCACGTTCTTTTGCTAATTCTGGTGAAACTTCAACAAAAATTTCAGGTACTTTCGATTGAATACCTTTTGATTTATTTGTCATATTACCTTCATGGAAGTGTTCAAGCATACGGCCATTGTTAATATGGCAATCATATTGCGCTTCATATTCAACCGGTCTGATCCAATCATTTAAAGCAAAACGAGCTTTTTTGTCAGGGAAGTTAAAACCATCTTCATATAGTAATGGTGTGTCTTTACCATCATGGCTACCCCAACAGAAGCTACCCCAATTTTCTAATACATCATAGTTCGCTTGCGAGAAGAATGGAGCAAGACTAGCCATTTCAGCAAAGATTTCACTTGGGTGACTGTAATTCCAGTCAGCACCTAGGCGACGTGCTACTAATTGAAGGATTTCCCAATCGGCTTTTGATTCACCAAGTGTTGGTAATACTTGATATAGTCGTTGTACACGACGCTCTGTATTAGTAAAAGTACCTTCTTTTTCAAGAGAAGGTGCTGCTGGTAAAATAACATCCGCATATTGTGCTGTACGTGAAAGGAAGCAATCTTGTACAACAAAGAAGTCTAATTGTGAAAGTACTTTATCTACATGGTTAGCATCGCAATCTACAAGTGCCATATCTTCCCCAACTAAATACATTGCTTTCATTTTACCTTCCATGATAGCATCTAACATTGCCATATTCGTACGACCTGGTTCAGGTTTGATATTCACACCATATGCTTCTTCAAATTTCTTACGTGCTTCGTCGTCTACTACTTTTTGATTACCTGGTAATAGATTTGGTAGTGTACCCATATCACAAGCACCTTGAACATTGTTGTGACCACGAAGAGGGTAGGCACCTGCACCTGGACGACGATAGTTACCAGTAGCTAGAAGTAGGTTAGAAATTGCAGCTGATGTATATGAGCCACCTGTATTTTGTGTGACACCCATACCCCAAAGTACACATGTACCGTCAGCATCACGAATCATTTCAGCAACATTTATCAACGTTTCTTTTGAAATGCCCGTTTCTTTTTCTGCATATTCTAATGTGTATGTTTCAAGTACATCTTTAAAATCATCAAAGAAGTGCACGTTCTCTTTAATGAAGGCTTCATCATGCCAACCTTGATCGATCATATATTTTGTAACGGCCATTAACCATACTTGGTCTGTTCCTTGTTTTGGGCGCATGAAAATATCAGAACGCTCAGCCATTTCATGTTTACGAACGTCGGCAACAATTAATTTTTGACCGTGTAACTTATGTGCACGTTTTACACGAGTAGCTAAAACAGGGTGACCTTCTGCAGGGTTAGCCCCAACAATAATAACAAGGCCGGCTTTTGCGATATCTTTGATCGTTCCAGCGTCGCCACCTATACCAACTGTGCGTAGTAGGCCATCTGTAGCTGGAGATTGACAATAGCGTGAGCAGTTATCAACGTCGTTTGTTTCAAATAATTGACGTGCCATTTTTTGAATTAAGTAGTTTTCTTCATTTGTAATTTTTGAAGAAGAAATAAAGCCGACAGAACCAGAACCGTGTTCTTTTTGAATGCCACCTAGTTTAGTAGCAATTAAGTCAAGAGCTTCATCCCATGAAGATTCAACAAATGCATCATTTTTACGAATTAATGGTTTTGTAATTCGTTCTTCAGAGTTGATGAAGTCCCAACCGAATTTTCCTTTTACACAAGTAGAAATTGCATTTACAGGACCGTCAGAAGGTTGCACTTTTAAAATTTTGCGGTCTTTTGTCCAAACTTCGAACGAACAACCTACGCCACAGAAAGTACAAACTGTTTTTGTTTTCTTCGTCCGTTTACTACGCATAGCAGCCTCGACTTCAGAAACAGCGAAGATACCGCTATAACCAGGCTCAACTTCCTTAATTAAATTAATCATCGGATCTAATGTATCTTGCTTAAGCCCAGTCATAAAACCAGCTTCACCAAGCATTGATTTTTCCATTAATGCGTTACATGGACAAACGGTAACACATTGCCCACAGCCTACACATGAAGAATCGTTAATGGCAACGCCTTCATCCCATACTACTTTTGGTCTTTCGGCTTCCCAGTCAAGAGATAATGTTTCGTTAACTTGTAAGTTTTGACAAACCTCTACACATTGTCCACATGCGATACATTGGTTTGGATCGTATCGATAAAATGGGTGCGACATGTCTACTTCGTGAGGTTCAACTTTTGGTTGATAAGGATATTTTTGATGTTCGATTTCCATTAATTCTGCTGTGTTATGTAATGTACAATTACCGTTGTTATTATCACAAACTGTACAATACAGCAGGTGGTTTTCTAATAGACGATCCATCGCTTCCGTTTGTGCAGCTTTCGCTTTATCAGAAGTAAGTTGGATATCCATGCCGTCTATAGCTTTTGTTGAACAAGAGCGAACTAACTGTCCGTTTACTTCAACGATACATGTATCACAAGTTTTGATAGGGTCAACAGATGGTACATGACAAATTTGTGGGTGGGCGATGCCATTTTGATTAATGGTATCAAGTATTGTAGCTCCCTCTGCTACATTATACGATTGGCCATTAATGTTAATTTTAGTCAAGGTGATTTCCTCCTTTTGTTCTTAGAGACTTTTTTGGCAACAGGTTAATACTGGGGATAAACCGAGAATAGGACTGCGAGTTTTTTATGTTGAATGTCTTGTTCATTTAAAAAATGGTCTTGTTATAATGTCATTTCCCGATGTATCCAATTTCTACACTAAGATAGATGAAGAAACATGTATCACGAGTTGTTATTGCTGATATTGCTGAAAAATAAAAAAATCCACCATGAAAAGGCACGTTTAAAACATGCTGATTCGTCATGGTGGATAAAATTCTTAACAGGCCTTGCTAAAAATTCAATCTACTTTTATTTTTTATTCAATATAACTATAGAATATAAATATTAAAACCACCATGCCACAAGTTCAAACCTATTTGTATAAAACCATGACATAAGAATCAAAATACTTTCATTCCATACATAATATCACTTATTATAGCCTTTTCAGCTAAAATGGACAATAATTATAATAAAAATTATTGATTGAGAATAATTATCATTGAATATTTTCTCTTTAATTTTTATTTAAGTTGCTATATTATTAACAAACTATAAGGGTGACCCCCATGAACATAGGATAAAAAGATTAATTACGTTGGGAGAATCGTTAAAATGTCAAAAAAAGTGCATGAATTCAACGACATTATTCGAAAACTACGAAAAGATATATTTGGAAAAGGACCGGAGCGTATTCATACGGTTTTCATCGAGAACATGGCTGTGTCAACTTTATATGGGAATATCACACCGACAGAAAAATTTATTGCGAGTACACCTGAAGGGTTAAAAATGGTCCATGCTGCACGTACTAGGATGATTCAAGATTTGTATACTAAATCACCTCCAGAAGGAATGGAAGAACTGATGGGCACTAAGTTACTCCATTTATTTTCAGATATTAAAATTGAAGAAGATTTTGCTATTTCCGTATTTGTTTTTGAAAATAATATTAGTGAATAAAGGGGATGCCATATGGAGCGAGCGGTAGCTAGAGACATAATACGTGTTGAAGGTAATCAAATCAAAGAAATAAAAGATACTGTTGTTACAGAATATGCTGTGACAGTGAAGATTAATGAGCAAGAATTTGTGACGATGGTTTGCACACCAGAGTATGTAGAAGATATGGTTATTGGCTATTTGGCTTCTGAACGAATTATTCGTAATTACGATGATATTGAAGAAATTTGGCATCAAGAAAAAGAAGGCTTTGTACATGTTAAAACAAAGCGTGTGAATCCTTACTTTCAACAAATTCAAAATAAACGTTACATAACTTCTTGTTGTGGCATGAGCCGTCAAGGTTTTGTTTTTGCTAATGATGCATTAGTAGCAAAAACAATGGAAGGCATTCATGTGCGTATTACAACAGATGATTGTTTTCGTTTAATGCGCGATATGCAAGATTTGGCTGAAATCTTCAAACAAACTGGTGGTGTTCATAATGCAGCACTATGTGATACGAATGGAGTTTTATTAAGCCGAATGGATATTGGGCGCCATAATGCCTTAGATAAAATTTATGGTTATTGCCTAAAAAACAATATTAGCATTCAGGACAAAATTATCGTGTTTAGCGGAAGGATTTCATCAGAAATTTTACTTAAAGTATCGAAAATTGGCTGTGAAATTGTTTTGTCCAAATCTGCTCCTACAGAATTGGCATTGCAATTGGCAGAGCAACTCGGTATTACGACGGTAGGCTTTATTCGCCAAAGTACACTTAATATTTATACACATAAGGAACGTATTCATTTACCTACAAATGAGTTAGAGCCCCCGGACGCAATTACGCCAAGGTGAAATTGATCAAAATGAAAGGAAGAGATTAAAATTACTAATCTACGAGACCAACTACAAAGACCATTAAGAGATTTGAGGATATCAGTAACAGACCGTTGTAATTTTCGTTGTCAATATTGCATGCCTGCAGAAGTATTTGGTCCTGATTATGCTTTTTTACCGTCCGATAAAATATTGAGTTTTGAAGAAATCGAACGATTAGTAAAGATTTTCGTTTCATTAGGTGTGAAAAAAGTGCGCATTACTGGCGGTGAGCCTTTACTACGTCGTGATTTGCCAAAATTAATTGAACGTATACATCGCATAGTTGGAGTAGAGGATATTGCTTTAACGACCAATGGCACATTGTTGAAAAAATATGCAAATGAATTGGCGCGAGCTGGTTTATCACGAGTAGCTATTAGCCTAGATTCTCTAAACGAGGAACGCTTTTTCGAGATGAACGGTCATCGAGGAAAAGTGAAAGCGGTATTAGAAGGTATAGAAAAAGCAGCAGAAGCAGGTTTACAAGTTAAGATCAATATGGTCGTTCAAAAAGGAAAAAATGACCAAGATATCGTTGCGATGGCAGAATATTTTAAAGAGAAACAGCATATTCTTCGCTTTATTGAATATATGGATGTCGGTAATTCAAATGGATGGCGGCTAGATGACGTTCTCTCGAAGAAAGAAATCGTTGACCAAGTCCATCAATTTTCTCCACTGCATCCTGTCGACCCTAATTATAAAGGGGAAGTAGCTACTCGTTATCAATATGAGGATGCCAAAGGTGAAATTGGCGTGATATCATCTGTAACAGATTCTTTCTGCTCAACGTGCTCGCGTGCCCGTATTTCGGCAGAAGGAACATTATATACGTGTTTATTTGCAACAGAGGGAACGAGTTTACGAGAATTATTAAGGTCTGGGGAAGATGATGAAACTATTACCCAATGCATTTCGAATGTGTGGGAAAATAGAAAAGATCGCTATTCCGATGAACGAAATGAACAGACGATGGAAAAACGAAGAAACTCAAAAATTGAAATGTCACACATCGGTGGTTAGACAAAATAGAGTGATATTAGTTGGTACTAGCTTGTTAGTATTAGTGACTTATAGTTAAAGAGCAGAAAAAAAACGGCACAATAATGCCGGGTTTTTATCTTCATTCAGCAGAAAACTACTACCTAGAAGGTGGTGATATGGATGCGTATGAGGTTTTTTTCAGTGGGTGTCCAAGTACCTGCTGAGTGAAGATAAAGCCTCCGGCGGATGTCACGGATTTTCAAAGGAATGAATATAAGGATGTTAGCCTAAAACCTTCGCATCCTGCGAAAACGGCTAACTGACCTGCATCCTGCAGGCCTTAGCACAATTCAAAATCCGGACGCAATTACGCCAAGGCAAAATTGATTTGATGTTTATTTATGCACAAAGTCGCCACTTTTTCCGCCTGTTTTTTGAACAAGGTAAGTTTCTTTAATGACCATAGACTTGTCGACTGCTTTACACATATCATAAAAAGTCAGTGCAGCAATGGATACAGCAGTTAGTGCTTCCATTTCGACACCTGTTTTACCACTACATTTCACTGTAGCTTGAATGTGTAGTTCGTAACCAACCTCTGCTTTTGTATAGTCAAATTGAAGGTCGGTTCCTTGTAACATAATCGGATGGCACATTGGGATAATATCAGCCGTTTTTTTAGCACCTATAATCCCAGCAATTTGTGCCACATGAGTTGGGTCGCCTTTTTTTATGCCTCCTTGTTGGATGGCTTCATAGACCTCATCAGATAACGTGATTGTACTGCGAGCGATCGCTGTACGGTTTGTGCTTGTTTTTTCTGAAATGTCGACCATTTTAGGACGACCTTCTTCGTTCCAGTGTGTAAAATTACTCATTATTAGATTTCCTTTCAAATGTTTGTAGCCAATCTTGTTGTGAATTGATATTGATGAATGTTGAGCTGTCGTCTTCAAAGGGAACATAACACACTTGAAGTTGCTCTAACAAGACTTTCATACTTCGCTTGTTTTGTTGGACTAGTTGATGTGCTTTTGGTAAAGCACTGCGTCGATATAAAGCAGCAAGAGGTTGTAATCTTGAAGCTTGTTTAGGAACAATAGCCTCATAACGGTCATCGATAAATGTTAGCATAGTTTGGACAAATTCTGCATTAATAAAAGGCATATCGCTTGCTATTACGAAAAACCACTCTACTTCTGGGAAGTTTGTCATGATATGATGCAAGGCAAATAGAGGTCCTTGATGAGGCTGTTTTTCAATGCTCCATTGGACATCATCTTCTACAAACTTCGATTGCAAGCTAGCATTTGTAGCAATAATTAAAGGATGTAGTTGATTTTTTTGTAAGGCTATGAGACTTTGCTTATATAAAGGCAGACCAGCAAATAATTCAAACATTTTCGGTTGACCATACCGAGAAGATTGACCGCCAGCTAAGACAACACCAGCTATTTTCATATGCGATTCAACTCACCGACAAAATGTTGCACAGTAGGAAGAATCAGTTTTGTCATGGCAAGTGTTACGGCATTCGTGGAACCCGGTAGCACATAGATAGCCGTTTTATTGCGACTACCTGCTGTTGCACGACTAAACATAGCTTTTGGGCCGATTTCTTCATAGCTTAATGTTCGAAATAACTCACCAAATCCCATCATTTCTTTTTCGAAAAGAGGGAGAATCGTATCATAAGTTTGGTCTCTAGGTGTAAACCCTGTTCCACCTGTTACGATAATGGTATTAATGGTAGAATCAGCGCACCATTTTTGTACATGGTTTGAGATTTCAAGTGGTTCATCTTTTGATATTTGATAGTCTACTAATTCAAATGAAGCTTCTTGAAGCAATGATTGAATACGCTGACCACCATGATCATCCGCCTTCGTGCGTGTGTCACTTACTGTTAAAATGGCAGCTCGTATAGAAAGTTGACTATGTGTAGGATGCAAGATAAAAGGCCTCCTTTTAAAGAGTTGATATTGTTTTTGCTGAAAAACATTGCTTTTATTATAAAGCTATAAATGAAAAGGTCAAACTAAAATTCATAGAAAGAAAGGCAAAAACGTTTATGCATAATAGATATTCTAGACAACAATTATTCAGCCCAATCGGAGAACAAGGGCAGCTATTACTAAAACAAAAGCATGTCTTAATGATAGGGGTTGGTGCTTTAGGCAGTGCTAGCGCAGAGGCTCTAGTAAGGGCCGGTATCGGAAAATTGACGATTATTGATCGTGACTATGTAGAGTGGAGTAATCTACAAAGACAACAACTATATACTGAGCAAGATGCACAAGAAAAAGTCCCTAAAGTCATCGCTGCAAAACAACGACTACAAAGCATTAACTCTGAGGTAGAAATCAACGAATATATAGTTGATGCGTGTACAGAGCAATTAGTTTCACTGCTTGAAGATGTAGATATGATGGTAGATGCAACGGATAATTTTGATATTCGCTTTATGATGAACGATCTTGCACAAAAATATCAAATTCCTTGGGTTTATGGTTCTTGTATTGGCAGTTATGGCGCTACTTATACGATTGTGCCAGGTACAACACCTTGTTTACATTGTTTGCTAGCAGCGATACCCAATACGGGGATGACATGCGATACAGTAGGAATAATCAGTCCGACTGTTCAAATCGTAGCAGCCTATCAAGTAGCTGAGGTTTTAAAGTATTTAGTAGGTAATGAAGAAGCATTACGAAAAAGTTATTTAACTTTTGATGTTTGGCAAAATCAACACTATGAAATAAACGTTGAAAAAATTCGTAATCATGATTGTCCATCCTGTGGAAAAAATCCGACGTATCCGTATTTGTCATATGAAAATCAAACAAAATTAAATGTATTATGTGGTCGGGATGCTATTCAAATACGTCCACCTAAACCGATTCACTATAATTTGGATCAGCTCGCTGTCCAACTTCGTCCTTATGGTGATATTCAACAAAATCCCTATTTATTATCTTGCCAAGCAGAAGATTATCGACTAGTGATTTTTCAAGATGGACGAGTTGTTATTCACGGTGTAAAAGATATACAAAAGGCTAAAACCATTTATTATCGTTTATTCGGATAAAGGAGTGTTCTAAAATGTTAGAAAAAAGAAAACCAATTGCTGTTGCGGAAGCTGTTCAACGGGTCATGCAGTTTGCATTCCTAGAAAAAGTAGAAACCGTATCACTACAGCAAGCACATGGACGTTTTTTAGCAGAAGATATTGCAGCTGACCAAGATGTACCATCATTTGATCGCTCACCATATGATGGTTATGCTATTCGCTCGGTCGATAGTCAGGAAGCATGTTCAGAAAATCCAGTAACCTTCAAAGTAGTAGGGGAAATTGGGGCGGGCTATGTATTTGAGGGAGCAGTGGGTGATCGAGAAGCGGTGCGCATTATGACAGGAGCTCCTATCCCACGCGGTTGCGATGCAGTCGTTATGCTAGAATTAACACGCACCTTTGAAGAAGACGGTCAACGTTATATGTCAATTAAACGCTCTTATGAAGCAGGAACAAATATTTCCTATAAAGGTGAGGACGTTCAAAAAGGCGCAATTCTTATTGAAAAAGGACAATACATCAATCCGGGTGTTGTCGCATTACTTGCTACTTTTGGTTATGATCAAGTACCCGTTTTTCAAAAACCAATTGTAGGCGTTATTGCAACAGGAAGTGAATTACTAGAACCAAGTGATGCTTTACAGCCAGGGAAAATTCGTAATAGTAATGCCTATATGATAATGGCTCAAATTGAACGTGCTGGGGCAACCGTCAAATATTTTGGTAAATTGAGCGATGAGTTAAATTTATGTATACAAGCTGTAGAAAAAGCTCTTCAGGAAGTAGATATATTGATTACAACAGGAGGAGTATCAGTAGGCGATTACGATTACTTACCTGCCATTTATGAAGCCATTGACGCACAGGTACTGTTTAATAAAGTGGCAATGCGACCAGGTAGTGTAACAACTGTTGCGGCTCGAAATGGTCAATTATTATTTGGACTTTCAGGTAATCCATCAGCTTGCTATGTTGGGTTTGAACTATTTACCCGACCTATTATTCGAACAGCATTCGGTAATAAGCAACCACATCTACGTAGAGAGCAGGCTGTTTTAGGTGCGGACTTTAAAAAACCGAATCCGTTTACTCGTTTTGTACGTGCTAATGCCTCGTACGAAAACGGTCAATTAATTGCAGTTCCTTCTGGTTTTGATAAATCTAGTGCGGTTTCTTCTTTAGCGGAAGCTAATGCCTTTATTGTATTACCAGGTGGATCACGTGGATACGAAAAAGGAATGCAAGTTGTTGTCTTAATGTTAGAAGATTTGCAGGGAAGTGAGTGGCCATGGGACAACATCGAAAAATCCTACAAATCATAGGCTATCAAAATAGTGGCAAGACGACGTTAATGGAACAGCTCATTACACAAGCTACCATAGATGGTTTTCGGGTAGGAACAATCAAGCACCATGGACATGGTGGTATCCCTATGATCGAAAGTTCAAAAGATAGTGTTCGTCATGAGAAAGCGGGTGCAAGTGTCACAGCAGTTGAGGGAGAAGGTACTTTGCGCATGAGTATTCACCAAAGTAACTGGCAGCTTGCTGATATACTAGCTATTTATGAAACATTTAAGATGGATATCATTTTTATTGAAGGCTATAAAAATGAAGACTTTCCGAAGGTTGTTCTTTTGCGCCAGGCGGAAGATGAATCTTTGCTACAAAAAGTAAGTAATATCATCTGTGTTCTTTATTGGCCAACCTATCCACTAAATAAACCACTAGATTACCCAACTTTTTCAATTCATGAGAAGGAACAATATATAAAATTTTTAATGCAAGAAATGAGGCAGAAATCATGACTACATCGTTGTTTGAAATTATTGATAAACCAATTGATATTGAAGAAGTTAGACAAAAAGTATCAGATCGAAATGCTGGTGCGATCACTGTTTTCATCGGAACAGTACGTGAAATGACAAAAGGAAAGAAAACACTACATTTGGAATATCAAGCTTATCCAGCTATGGCTATTAAAATGTTTGAACAAATATCTAAAGAAATACAAGAGCGATGGTCAGAAGCAAAAGTAGCCATTACACATCGTGTTGGTCATTTAGAAATCTCGGATATTGCCGTAGTAATCGCGGTTTCATCACCACATCGTAAAATAGCCTATGAAGCAAATGAATATGCTATTGATCGTATAAAACAAATTGTGCCTATTTGGAAAAAAGAGTATTGGGAAGATGGGACCGAATGGATTGGTGATCAATTAGAAAATGTCCCTTATCCAAAAGGAAATCCATCAATCAGTGAGGAGGAATCTTGTGATTAACATATTATTATTTGCTCACTTACAAGAAAGTATAGGCGAGTCAAAATTATGTGTAGACCTGTCAGATAGAACAATTGGACAAATTAAAGAATGGATGGAAATACAATATCCACAGGTTTCTTTACAACATGTTATGACAGCGGTAAATGAGGAATTTGCAACAGATGCAACGGTCGTAAAAAAAGGGGATACAGTCGCGTTCATTCCACCCATTAGTGGAGGGTAAAAAGAAAAGATGTAGTTGGTCCAGTTTAGTGAACCGACTACATCTTTTATTATTTTGATCCAGAAAAAGCTCGTCGTAGGGGAAGATACTCTACTGGTTAAAGTTTTACTTTATGCCTTTATGAGATGAACGCTCAGAAGCATAAGGAAGGAAATACCTATCATACAAATCACCCATGACCAAGCGAGTGACATGTTACCTGAACCAATAGCCATGTAAATAGCAAGTGGCGTCGTTTGCGTTTTGCCTGGGAGGTTACCAGCAAACATTAAGGTTGCACCGAATTCACCTAAAGCTCGTGTAAAACTTAAAATTCCACCAGAGACAATTGATTTTAATGCAAGAGGAATAGAAATAAAGAAAAAGACTTGCCATTCTTTTGCACCATCAACACGTGCAGCGTTCTCGATGTCCTCATCAACAGATTCAAAGCCGGTTTTTGCTGATTGATACATTAAAGGAAATGCAACGACAGTAGAGGCTATGACTGCCGCCCACCATGTGAACATAACGGGTTGGTTAAAAAGCCATGTAATAAAGTTACCTAGTACACTTTTCTTACCAAAAATAATAATTAGAAGAAACCCTATTACAGTAGGGGGCAATACTAGTGGTAAAAGTAACACTGTTTCTAGAAATAATTTTCCTTTGAACTTACGTTTTGCCATCCATTTACCAAATAGAATACCAGTTACTATCACAATTATTCCTGACACAAGAGCTATTTCGATAGAAAGTTTTAGAGGTGACCAGAAATCAGTACTCATCTATTAATGAGTCCCTTGAAACCCATATTTTTTAAATACTTTCATCGCTTCATCACTTTGTAAATAGTGATAAAAATCTTCCGCTTCTTTTGCATGCTTACTATCTTTGATAACACCTACAGGATAAATAATAGGTGTATGCATATCTTCTTTGGCTGTAGCAACGACATCGACTTTTTCTGATACAAGAGCATCTGTTTTATAAACTAGGCCTGCATCGACATTTTCAGTTTCTGTATATGTAAGAACTTGTCGTACGTCTTTTGTATACACTACTTTTGATTCTACATGTTCCAAAAGCTTCATGTTTTTCAATATTTCTATACCGTACTTGCCAGCAGGAACCGTTTCAGGTGTACCAATGGCAATCTTATCAGCTTTCGTTACGTCTTCAAATGATTGAATCTGTTTTTCATTTTTCTTAGGAACAATCAATACTAATTCGTTCGCTAAAAGATCTGTTCCTTGTTTTTTATCGATTAAATCTTCTTGAACTAGCTCATCAAACTTATCTTCTGCTGCTGAAAAGAAAAGATCAACAGGAGCACCTTCTGAAATTTGTTGTTGTAATGCACCAGAGCCACCAAAGTTAAATGTGATTTTAATAGTATCGTGTTCATTTTCATATGCTTTTTGAAGCTCTTCTAATGATTCTTGTAAACTAGCTGCTGCGGAAATCGTTAACTCAACGGGCTCTTTTGTTTTGTTGCTGCTTTCTTGGCTACTGCAGCCTGCTAAAATGCTGACTAGTAGTAACAATGAAGCTATCAAACTATAATACTTTTTCACTTTGATTATACTCCTTTTATAACTCGTTATAACAAGACATAACTAATTATAATTAGTTATGTCTAAAAAAGAAATACCAAATCGTTAGAAACATTCAAGATGTTAAATATATTATAATTACGTTACTATTGTAATCAATAGAAGCATAAGGGGAGATTTTTTACATGCCACATGAACATTCCTATACGATTGAAGAGGTTGCTCAATTATTAAAGGTTTCAAAATTAACGATCTACGATTTAGTGAAAAAGGGAGATTTACCTGTTTTTCGTGTAGGTCGACAAATGCGCGTAGATAGAACCGATTTACAATTATATATACAAAAGAGCAAGTCAGGAGCAACTACTACCGCATCTACTACCTCGACTATTCCTTCTACAAACAAAAAAGTTATTATTAGCGGACAAGACTTAGCTTTAGACTTATTAGGAAAATATATAGAGAAAAAACAATCGAATAAAGTATTGCGCTCTCATGAAGGTAGCTTTAATGGTGTTATGGGGCTGTATAATGGGGAAAGTGATATTGCTAGTTTACATTTGTACGATGGTGATACAGGGGATTATAACACACCGTATTTGAAAAAGATTTTTGTAAGCCACTCTTATATTCTTATCAATCTGATTTCACGCCAAGCAGGCTTTTATGTGAAAAAAGGAAATCCAATGCAAATTCAATCAATGGATGATTTTAAGACTAAAACACTAAAATTGATGAATCGTGAAAAAGGTTCAGGTGCTCGTACTTTCCTAGATGAGCAATTACGCATTCATCACATATCTCCATCCTCAATTGAAGGGTATAATGAAGAAGAAATGAGCCATATAGATGTAGCTTCTGCTGTCGCAAATGGAAATGCAGACATTGGAATAGGCATTGAAAAAATATCAAAACTTATAGATGTTGACTTTATACCACTTGTTAGAGAACGATATGATATTGTCCTATTAAAAACTCCCGAAAATCAACTGCTGCTTGAAACGGTAAAAGAGATTTTAAATTCACCAGATTTCCAAGCGGAAGTAGTCGCATTAGGAGATTATGACGTCAGTCAAATGGGACAAGTTATATATGAAACACTTTAATAATGCATGGTGTGAAAAAAACTTACCAAAAAGGCAAGTTTTTTTACATTAATCGGGGAAATTATAATAATACTTCAGTTTCAACATCAAAAAATAGTAGGTGTTGAGGCTGGAGAGAAAGAATTTCTCCGATGTTAAAGCTATGTTGGCCACTCCATTTAATTGTCCATGTTTGATCTGCCAATCGTACAATGATATGCGTTTCATGTCCTAGCTGTTCAATATTTACTATAGGAAGATGCAAAACGTCTCCTTTTTGGAGATGCTCTGGCCGAACGCAGACTGATAATGGTGTATGTTGAGGTAAACGTGCATAAACATTGCTTGGAAGCTTCATTTTAAATTGATTTTCAATAATGAGCGTAGAATCTTCTAGAACTGCACTTGCCATGTTTATAGCTGGAGAGCCTATAAAGCTTGCGACAAATAAATTTTTTGGTTGATTATACAATTCTAGAGGTGTGCCAATTTGCTGAATACATCCATTATGTAAAACCATTATTCGATCCCCCATGGTCATCGCTTCTGTCTGATCGTGGGTTACATAAATAGTTGTTAAGTCCAATTTTTTTTGTAGTTGTTTGATTTCTGTCCGCATTTGTGTTCGTAATTGTGCATCTAAATTGGATAAAGGCTCATCCATCAGGCACAGCGGGGATTGGCTTACGATAGCACGTGCAAGAGCAACACGTTGACGTTGACCTCCGGATAAAGCTTTTGGTTTTCGATGTAAATAATCTGTCAGCTTTAGCAATTCAACACTTTCTTGCAAACGTTTCTGCTGCTCTTGTTTATGAACGCCTTTTCTTTTCAAACCAAATAAAATATTTTGTTCCACTGTTAGATGTGGGTATAGTGCGTAATTTTGGAAAACCATTGATAGATTTCGTTCTTGAGGGGAAGCCATATCTAATGTGTCCCCATTTATTTGTATTGTGCCACTCGTCATTTTATCTAAGCCAGCAATAAGGCGCAGAAGTGTACTTTTACCTGAACCAGATGGACCTACTAATACAAAGAATTCACCTTTTTCAATCGTAATATTAATATCTTTTAATACAGGTGGTTGGGCATTATATGCTTTTTCGACATGCGTTAGCTTAATAAAACTCATTTGTTAAACCTCATTTCAAATGATAACTAAAACAAAAGTCATTGTAACATATTCTTGTGGCACACATTATGATAGAGAAATTAACGCAGGACAAAATCTTAAAAAAGAAGCTGAGTAGTTCAAAGAGGATTCAGCATTCATTAATCTAAGTGATTCAACGCTTGCGCTGAACATCTTTAAAGGTATTGAGTGGTTATTTCGATTTCAATTAACGAGGTTTGTTGATCTAAAATCGTTACTGTACCTCGTTAGTTGAACTGATTTTAGTAATGGAGTAAGTTGGTTTGTGAATAGATTTTAAAAAAATTTAGCTTTTGCACTAGACAAATATGATTTTTTTATATATAGTATAATTAATAAAATCGTTTTCAAGAGAACAATAAATTCACATATTACAAAGAGTAATCGTGTTTTATTTGATGCTTTTTGTAATATGTGAATTTTCTTTTGGTAATATGATTTTAATTAATACAATTAATGGAGGTCATTCAAATGACACAAGGTACAGTAAAATGGTTTAACTCAGAAAAAGGTTTCGGTTTCATCGAAGTAGAAGGTGGAAATGACGTATTCGCTCACTTCTCAGCTATCCAAGGTGACGGCTTCAAAACTCTTGAAGAAGGTCAAAAAGTTGAATTTTCAGTAGAAGAAGGTCAACGTGGACCTCAAGCTACAAACATCGTAAAACTTTAATTTTAATGATGTAACCATAAAAAGGCATCCTTTCAATAGGATGCCTTTTTTTTATGCATAAAAGGAAGTGATAGAAAGTGGAAAAAAGTGGGTTAGCACTACCTGTTTTTATTCCATCTCAAAATTCAACTCATCAAACATTAATTTAATTTCTTTCCCATTAACAGAAAAAAGAAAGCGAAAAAATAGTAATGAAATTTAACTTAAAATGGAACTTAATTCCTGTTTAATCGTATACAAAGTAATAGGATGTATAAAATTTAGGGGGGAGAGTTTATATGCGTAGTAAAAATTTAATTATTATGATAGTGGCATTTATTGTAGAAGTTTTAATTACGTATTTTATTGCTTCATTTTTCTCCGTAAGGTTTATTGAGATAATGTTTTTCACTGGTATAGCCTTTGCTGGTAGCACTTTTTACTTTTCGAGTAGTGGTGGAGCTATGACTAGGTTATTTGCATCTCAAGTTAGTGGGCAAACAGGCATAATTCAGAAAAGGGAACAGTTTACTTATCAACTAGGTCCGATATTTATTACGTCAGTTATATTCTTTTTAATTGGTTTAGTATTCTTTCTCTTATTAGTTTGGGGAATAATTCCTCCGGTGGAAGCTTGAAATACTTATAAAATTGCTGTAGACAAAGTAATGTGTGGCTTTGTCTACAGCAATTTTAATGATTAATCGCTTAGCATTGCTTTTAATGTCCGTTTTTGCCAGCCTAGCCTGAAGTATGCGTATTGTAATACAAAATGCACACAGAAGGCAGCAGGGTAAGCTAACCAAACACCATTTAGCTCGAATGTAGTGTAGTGCGATAAAACAAACGCCAATGGCACCTCGACTACCCAAATCGCGATAACTAGGAAAATTGTAGGCCATAAGACAACACCTGTAGCTCGCATTGTAGCCGAAACTGTTTGTGTATGGCCAAAAATTAAATAGCTCCAAAATGCAATATATAGATAATTCTTTGCGATTAGTACCGTATTCTGTTGATCAATAAAGAAAGATAAAATTGGCTCCGCAAATAAATACATAATTAAAATAATCGTACCACCTAAAATATAGTTAATAAGCACACCTAGTTGACGAATTTTTTTAATCATTTCTGTGGAGTTAGCCCCTAAAGCTTGCGCCACAAATACAGATGTCGCAATCGCGATACTCATCGCAGGCACCTGTGCATAGCTAGCCACCTGATTGACAACACCGTAAGCGGCAGTAGCATCGGAGCCGTAAACATTAACGAAACCTATTACAGCAATTTCTGCTACAGAGATCGCAACCATACTAATGCTTGCTGGAATGGCTAACTTTAATAATGAAGCTAAAATATCCTTCTTTAATTTAAAGTGCTGTAATACCGATTTGTCTAAGCGCAAAATATGCTTTGTTCTATGCAAGTAGGCAAATAATAATAACATCGTTACTAGATTGGATAAAACAGAGGCATAAGCAGCGCCGTTTAAGCCAAATTCAGGCAGACCAAGCCAGCCAAAAACTAATGGTGGTAGGAATGCAATATTTAAAATAACGCTTATAACTAAAAATAGAAAAGGTGTTTTAGAGTCACCTACACCACGCATAAAGGTAGTGTACACCATATACCAAAACATAATCGGTAGGGTGAAAAATAAAATTTGAGCATAACTAATACTCATATCTAAAATGTTTGCAGGTGTTTGCATAAAACGTAAAATCCATTCAATGAAAAAGCCACCAAAAATTGCGACGACAATGGATATAATCGTCGTGAAGGCTAGTGTTACCCCAACAACTTCCTTCATCTTCTCATGATTGCCAGCCCCATATGTTTGCCCTACTAAAATCGAGCTACCAGAGCCAATTCCAATAGCAAATGCCATTAAAAAGAAGAAGAATGGGAAAAATGCTGAAATCGCCGCTAGCGCATCAACTCCTAAATTACGCCCAACTATAAACATGCCAAAGACTTGCCCTAAAGATTGCAGCACATTCGCTAGCATTACAGGTATTAGAAAGTTAAAAAAAGCTTTCTGTAGCTTTTTATCATCATGTAAAATTTGTTGGTCCATTTTTTTGCCCTCTTAGGTTTGAATAACCCATTTCCTTTAAAATATGTGATGGCGTGCGCAGGCTTTTGCCAATTAGCCCACCATCCGTACTTAAAACTGGATTAGAGATCGACTTCCACTGTCATTGCATCCCCTATAAGCCAATAACAGGGCTTTCTTCATCATAAAAATGTTCGTAGCAATAAGCTTCCTTATACTTGCCTTAAATGTATAGTTATTTACATCAATTTCAACCCCTTGGAAATATTTAAATTTAGTTTAGTAAATGTACCACCAGAAAAAAATGAAGTCAATAATAGTTGGGTATTTTTTCATGCTATGACATAATGAGGCGATGAAGGTCTTTAAAGGGCTCGTTGCGGTTATAGAGTAGAGCGAATTTAGGGAATTGATTAATGTGGTAAATTATTTATATAATGGTAAAAGTAAGTAATGATTGATACTCGAATTAAAATGGGTATCCTTTAAAAAAATTAATGAAGGAGGTCAATAGAATGATGATCCCATCTACAAATAATAATTACATAAATACAATAAAAAAAGATGAACTAAATGGACTATCTCCAAATTTATTTTTAGATAAACATAAACAGAGTAAAGCGAAATATGAAATTAAAAAAGAAAATGGTTATATTCGTCATTATGTCACAAAATTAGATGGTGAAAGAATAATGATTAAAGAAGTCAAATTACCAAAGGGACAAGACACAGATAAAAGCGCAGGCGAGATGCCCGATGTTTTAATAGAAAACTTATTAAAACAATTTACAAAAATAGTAGATCATCAAAAATCTACTGAATTATTTAAAACAGGATTAGCTGGTCAAAAAGCCAAAGAAAAGTTAATAGTATCCTATCAAAATTCAATCTAGGTATGCTTGAAGAAAAATAATATTTAAAGGGTAATTTAGGTGATCATTTATGCAATTTAAAAAGCGTTTAGGTTTATATTTCTCCGTTTTGTTAATCGTATTACTTGTTGGAATTGTTTTGAAAGATGTATTCCTAAAAGAAGAAGCAACAGTTAACCCGTTGGTAGAAAATGGGGATGGAACGAAACAGCTTGCTTTTGATGCAAAGTTAACACGATTAGACGAATCAACAACAACGTTTAAAGAATACGAGGGAAAGGTCTTAATCGTTAACTTTTGGGCATCTTGGTGTGGACCTTGTCAAGAAGAGGCTTCTGAATTTAGGGATTTTTATAACAATAAATCTGAAAATGTTGAGCTGTTAGCGATTAATACAACTTCTGTTGATAGTAGTGAAAATGCTATGGAATTTCAAGAGTCATACAATTTAAATTTCCCTATATTTCTTGATTTAGATGGTACACTTCAAAAATCATTTGGAGTAGTGGCATATCCAACAACTTTTATTTTTGATTCTAAAGGTATATTAAAGAACAAGATAAAGGGATCGATGAATCAACAACAATTAAATGATTATATTGATAAACTCTACTAATCTGTAAAAATAATCAGTTCCTTTACGGTGGGATCATTTATATGTTGGCGTCATTTTTAAGGAAATTATTAACGCAAGTAAGAGGGGGATTATTATGTATCAGACATTAAATGGTTTTTTTAAGTCTTGGGAGTTTGAAGCCGATTGTACGCAGAAGTTATTGAATAATTTAACTGATGAATCACTAAAGCAGGAAATAACGTCTGAAAATTGGACTTTAGGACGTATTGCTTGGCATACGGTCACTGCAATTCGCATTATTACTTCGAATACAGGTTTAACATTTGATGCTCCAACTAAAGATTATCCTGTTCCTACTTCAGCACGATTTATTGCAGATAGCTATTCTCAAGCTAATAATGCGTTTGTGCAAGCGGTAAAAACAAATTGGACTGATCAAACCCTTCACGAGCATATCCAATTTTTCGGTCAAGATATGCAAATTGGTATACTTTTAATGTTCTTGATTCAACATCAGAATCACCATCGTGGACAAATGACGGTTCTTATGCGACAGGCGGGGTTAACTGTCCCTGGCATCTATGGTCCGGCTAAAGAGGAATGGGCAAATTTCGGTATGGATGCTCCGGAAATGTAAAATGAAATAAATGAGGATGAGGATATTGTGAAAATAGCCGTTATATCAGATATTCACGGAAATAAAGATGCATTAAAAGCAGTGTTAGAAGATGTGAAAAATAGAAATATCGATTGCGTTTATAATTTAGGTGACACTCTTTATGGACCGTTATTCCCGCTAGAGACATTTGAAATGATAAAGCGTATAGATATGAAAAGTATAAGTGGGAATTGTGATCGGATATTATTGCAATCTTCATCTGAAAATCCAACCGTTCAATATGTACTAGACATGCTTACTGAGGAACATAAATGCTGGTTAACTAGCCTTCCATTTTCAATTCAGACAGATGACTTTTACTTCTGTCATGCATCACCTGAAAATGATGAGCTGTATATGTTGAATGAAATTACGCCAAATGGTGTTACATTAAAACAAACAGAAGAAATAATGAATTTAGTAAAAGATATACCTCAACATATTATTTTTTGTGGTCACTCCCACTTACCAACGATTGTTTATTTACCTAATAACAAAATTATTATAAATCCAGGCAGTGTCGGTTTGCCTGCTTATGAAGAGATTGAACCGTTCCATTATAAGATTGAATCAAGCACACCATTTGCGAATTATACAGTTGTAGAAAAAAGGAATGGTGAATGGATAATTGAGCAGGTAAGCATCCCTTATGATACTATGGACGTTATTAAACAAAGTGAAGCCCAAAATAGATCTGATTGGGCAAGAGCATTGCAATATGGAAGAGTATAAGGTGGTTTTTTAGTAATTTAAAGAGTAAAAGGACTTGTTGATAAATCATAAAAACAAGTCCTTTATTTTATCATCTTAAATATTGTCGTGAGCTTTGTCTTTTATTGAAATTACCTTTAGTAGGTCCTTCTTCTGGATAAATAAAATAACTAAGGCTTGTACTGTCATTGCTAATACAAGCAGAATGAAGTGGGAATTGTGATACAAAAGCATTGAAAGAAAATAGAATATTGGCGCAGACGATAAGTACGAAATATATTGATTTTTAGTTACTACATAAATAATAGTTGAAATACAAGTTGTCACCAAAAGAAATTCAAGTAAAATCCCGATTGAAGAACTATCTATATAATATTGTAAATCGTTAACATAGGACATTTTAAAAAGACCCCCCTATTTTAAATTTAACTAAATTGTAACACATTAACAAATTTGGTGCGTAGCGAAAGCTACAAAGCGCCAAGTCGGAACGGAAATCAATCACATGTTATTGTGATGCGCAAAAAAAGAGACCCCCCTAAACTAGGAGAGGCTCATACATGTAATTATAGTTCTTCTTGGAAATAAATCTTATAAAACTTTCGATTTGTCGATTCATCGTAGCCTACTTCAATTAGTTCATCTACTTGCTCGATATCCTGTACGTTTACCTGGATTTCAATATTGGAGTCGAGTTTAATTTTACGTTTATATTTCTTCTCAGCCTTTTCAAGTGCGCTCTCAGAAATAACAGTTTCATAAGGTTTTACCGAATTGATAATAATGTCTTTTTGTGTTGGCTCCGCATTTTCAAACACTGTTTCAATATAATTATTTACTTGAAATTCTTCTTCATTTCTAAAATAATCAAGCGTTTTATTTAAGAGACCTAGCTTTTCAGTATTTGTAAAGCTTTCTTCTTTTAAAATATATTTTTTGCATTCTGTTAAGGCTAAATTCGTTTTATAATAATGTTCATCTGCAGCTTTAATCTTTAAAAAACGTTCTTGCCAATAGATAATATCTTCTTTCCTTTTCGTTTTCATAAAGACAGCAGGTGCCTGTTCCGGCCCCATATCTACGATGATGGTCATATTGTTGACTTTCTTTACATTGATGCCATCAATACCATTTATAACCATTTTGTTTTGGTCGTTTTTTACATCTAAAAACATTTCTTTTTCATCAATTTTAACGATGGAGATTATTTTTTTAGCTTCTGTAGACAGAAAACAATTGTCAAATAATCCAATAAACAATTCGCCACTTTTAATGTTAGGGTGCTGAGATACACTATGTAAGTGTTTAGCAATGTTTATTGATTGTTCAAGGAAACTATTCTCTTGCTCAAAAATTGCTCTCACATATGTGTAAACCTCATTTAACCCAATATCTGTTTCGTGAAAAAATTCAAATTGCTGCTCCAAATCAATTTTGCTAAACGCCAGCTGTGTAAAAGCTGCCTCTAGCATAACCTCTGGTTGTGATAATGATTCTTCACCTAACACGAGTGTATCGTCAATAAAATGTATAATATATTGTGCTAACTTACTTTCACTTACTTCTAGCATGTTTTCCACCTTCTAAAATAGCATTGTAGATAATATACCATATCATATATAGGACAATATTTTAATGTAATTTATTAGTAGTTTGTAATTAATAGTGTTCACCATATAAGAGAAATCTTTTGCACAACAATGGCAAAAGATTTTTTGTTTTTTACGCAAAAGGAATTTTCAATATAAATGCAACCTTATTCATATCTTGCGAAGAATGTTGAATGAAATAAGTTTAAAATGCCGTTGCTTAGATAATGATGGAACTATATAAATAGTGATAGTTGTAATCCGCTTTATTATCAGCTTAAGAGGGTGATAAATATGTGGGAAAAGATCTTAGCCTACATTCCAGAATGGAAAGTATTTATGCAAGGTTTTATTGTATTTTTCATTCCTTATATTATTTTCAAATTGTTTAATGGGATAGTATCTAAACAAGAGATGAATGACGATGACATGGTGAAAATGACAGATCAAACTACACAAAAAAATGAGTTGGAATATCAAAAAGAGTCGTCTTCCAAAGAGTCATATGATTATTATACGGGCGATTTCAACTTAGATGTTGAACTTGTTAGGAAAGAGATTGGTCATAACTGGGATGTGCATTTTAGGGAGTTTCACATAGGGAACACAGACATACGTGCAGCGATTATTTTTCTTGATGGACTGTCAGATAAAGAGCTGATTGATAAACATATTTTGACATCTTTAATGGGGGATTTTTCACAAAAAGATGAGCAGGAGTCTTTATATGAAAAAGGAGACTTTTTACAGAAGTTTATTAAAAATGAAGTTCTTTCCGTGAGTGACCTCACAGAAGAGTATGATGTAAAGCAATCTGTAGGCAAAATATTAGCAGGCTCGACCGCCTTGATAATTGATGGAATGCCAAATGTATTAATGCTCGGGACAGTCAAAGAAAAATCGCGCAATATTGAAGAACCGGTTTCGGAAGCATTGGTTCGAGGCCCGAGGTTAGGCTTTACAGAAACGTTAAGTGATAATACGGCTCTATTGAGACAGCATGGTGAAAATAGTGATTTATCAATTATCAATTTTCAAGTAGGTAAACGTTCAAAAAAAGAATTGGTTATCGCCTATGTCAAAGAGATTGCAGACCCGAACTTGGTCGAAGAGGTTAAGAAAAGAATTCAAACAATTAATATTGATGATGTTGCGGAATCGGGCTATGTAGAGCAACTAATCGAAGATAATTATCTCAGCCCTTTTACACAAGTCCAGAATACGGAACGTCCAGACCGTGTTTTTGCTGCCTTGATGGAAGGAAGAGTGGCAATTTTATTAGATGGGACACCTTTTGCATTAATCGTGCCAGTGACATTTAGTATGTTATTGCAATCACCAGAAGACTATTATGAACGATGGTTGCCAAGTACACTCATTCGACTATTACGTTATTTAGCTGCAGCTATTACGCTTTTTGCACCATCCATCTATATATCGTTTGTCTCGTTTCATCAGGGCTTAATTCCAACTAAGCTAGCATTGTCTATGATGGGAACGAGGGAAGGTGTTCCGTTTCCTGCAATAATTGAGGCACTAATTATGGAAGTAGCTATTGAAATTTTACGAGAAGCTGGGCTTCGTTTGCCTAAGCCTATTGGTCCTACAATGGGAATAGTCGGAGGGCTTGTTATTGGGGAAGCTGCGGTACAAGCAGGGATTGTTAGCCCCATTATGGTAATTGTTGTTGCGTTAACAGCTATTTCTTCCTTTGCTATTCCGCAATATAATGCGGGAATTTCGTTGCGCATGCTTCGTTTCGTAGCAATGATTTTTGCTGCTTTATTTGGTTTATATGGGGTTATCCTGTTTTTCTTACTTCTTTGCAGCCATTTGGTGAAGTTGAAGAGTTTTGGCATCCCTTTTGTTAGTCCGACGGTTCTTTATAGAGCAAGTGATTGGAAAGACTTTATGGTTCGTATGCCACTGATGATGATGAAACGTCGTCCAAAGATGTTGCATACAAAAGATTCTAGCCGTCAAGATTAGTCACTAGGAAAGGAAATAAACTGGCATGATGATTAATTCACAAGACAAAATTACGGCTTCACAAGCAGTTGTTGTCCTCGTTAATTATATTTTGGCTACAGGAATACTTACCTTGCCAAGAACATCTGTTGAAAAGGTCAAATCACCGGATGTGTGGATTAGTGTTTTTTTAGGAGGGATTATTGCGATAATTGCAGCTGTGATTATCGTGAAATTAAGCCAAAAATATCCTGATAAAACCTTCTATCAATATAGCCAAGATATTGTAGGGAAATGGGCAGGTTGGTTTTTAAGTTTACTTATTATAGTCTATTTTTTTACAATTTCGGCATTTGAAGTCAGAATAATGGCTGAAGTAACCTCAATCTTTTTGCTCGAAGGTACTCCAACTTGGGCAATCATTTTGCCCTTTTTGTGGATAGGCCTTTATTTGATTAGTAGTGGAATTAACGCGATTGCTCGACTATTTGAAATCATCTTTCCTATTACGTTTGTCCTCTTTTTATTGGTCGCTTTAATGAGCATGGGCATATTTGAAATAGATAATTTACGTCCGGTATTAGGATTGGGAGTCATGCCAGTATTAAAAGGAGTAAAGACAGCGACCCTTGCATTTTTAGGTCCTGAAATTATGCTGTTGCTTGTCGCATTAATGAAGCAGTCAGAGAAGACGAAAGCAGTAAAAGTCGTCCTTGTAGGCTTAACGATTCCTTTAATCTTTTATGTCATAACAGTTGTAATGGTAATAGGAGCTTTATCAATCGATGGAGTTGTTACGAGAACATGGCCTACATTAGAACTTATGCGAAGTTTTGAAATTCCAGGATTAATCTTTGAACGATTTGAGTCTTTTTTACTCGTGATTTGGATCATGCAAATATTCGCCACCTTTACTATTACCTATTTTGCCGCAGCTTTAGGATTAGCTCAACTCTTTAAAAAGAACATACAGCCCTTTATATTCGGGTTGTTACCGATTATTTATATTATTTCTATGACGCCTAAAAATATCAATGACCTCTTTAAGTTCGGTGATATGATTGGGAATGCTGCATTATACTTATTTGGTGTTTTTCCAGTAATCTTACTTTTTATTTCGAAGTTGAAGGGTAGAAAAACATGAAACTAAACAATATGAAGGGACGATTTCGTCTAGGTTTGCTGTTATCTCTTCTACTTCTTACAGGCTGCTGGAGCAGTAAAGAAATTGAAGACTTAGGTCTTATTGTAGGTACTTCGCTAGATTTAGAAACAGATAGTAGTTCTAGGGAGGTATTGGAGGAACAAGAAGCTAATAACTCTAATAAAGAGCTCATTACAATTACCAATCAATTCGTTACCTCAGAGACAACTGGTTCTGGTGCAAAAGAAGGTAAAAAGGAACAAAAAGCTTACAAAAATGTTTCTGAAACTGGAGAGGCTGTTCTTCCCACTTTACGTAGTATGATAGAAAAAAACGACAAACGTGCTTTTGCAGAACATTCAAAGGTCATTGTCATAGGAGAGAATTTTGCCAGTACATTCAATCTAACACAAACAATGGATTTTTTTCTTAGAGAAATAGAAATGAGACCAAGTGGGCTTCTTCTCATCGCTAAAAATCGTGCAAGTAATATACTTGAATCGATCGAACCAACTACAATTCCAGCGTTTCAACTTGTTGAGATGATGAAAGGGCATAAAAGGACGACAAAGATACTACCACCGATGACGCTTGCAAAGCTACAAGGAAAATTAAATTCTAGAGCGAGTTTTTTGTTGCAAAGTGTAACTTCAGAAAATGGAGAAATGAAATTTGCTGGTGCAGCTGTGATAGAAGGTAAAACTAAAAAACTTCGGGGTTTTCTTACGGGAAAAGAATTAGAGGGTATTACGTGGATAACAGGAGAGGGCAAAGGTGGTTTAGTACCAAGTTATTATGAAGGGACAGATCAGCCGATTATATACGAGATACTGTCAATGAAAAGTAAAATTATACCCCATGTTGATGGAGACAATATCTCATTTAATGTAAAAATCGAATCTGAAGGGCGAATTGCTGAGCATTGGGTTCTATCTGAGAAAACATTTGATAATAAGTTTTTGAAAAAAGCAGAAAGAGCTACTGAAAAAGAGGTAGAGCGTCTTGTGAAAAATGTTTTAGAGAAGATACAAAAAGAGTATCAAACGGACGTATCAGGGTTTGGAACAAGACTGAGAATAGAGTACCCAAAAGTATGGAAAAAGCTAAAAAAAGATTGGGATCAAACATTTAACGAAGTACCGATTCAGTGTGAGGTAAAAATAACGATAAAAGACTATGGGACGTCAGGGGAATAAAACTGATTTCGTTTTATGAAGGATAATAAATGTACATGGTAGTGAAGTTTTATACAATGCTAGGAAATATAAAAGGGATTAAGTTCGGTATACTACCACTTAATCCCTAAAAAACTGTAGATAAAGAATAAAAGCAGGTAATCTCCTAAAATTGACATCGGTAATTGTTGGAGTATACTGGAATTAAACGGAAAATGTGCAAGTGAAAACAACTGTAGATGAGGTCGTTTTGTGTGGAATACAGTATTAAACCAGTAGCTGTAGTGAGCAATAGTCGAAAAATGATTGAAGATGACAATTGGGGTGACGTCATCTCAACTGTTGAATTGACAAAAGATATACATGCATCGTCCTTAAAAGGGATTGATGATTTTTCTCATTTAGAAATAATTTTTTATTTTGATAAAGTTGCAGATGAGAAAATTCAATTTGAAGCGAGACATCCAAGAAATAATAAGGATTATCCGGAAGTCGGTATTTTCGCTCAGAGAGGTAAAAATAGACCTAATAAAATAGGTGTAACGGTTGTAGAATTATTGGAATTAAAGGATAGAACATTAATCGTTAGCGGCCTTGATGCTATTGATGGAACACCAATTATTGATATTAAACCTGTCATGAAAGAGTTTTTACCGAAAAGTGAATTAAAGCAGCCAAGTTGGGCAACTGATTTAATGAAGAATTATTGGGACTAGTATATGTACACAAAAGAAATGAAGATTTTTTAATTTCAATCAATTGAAGGAGTAAACAATATGTTTTTAAATCTACATATTGAAACCGAGAGACTAATCATTCGTCCATATGCTTTAACGGATTTGGATGAATTGTATGCAGTCGTTTCTGAGCCTGATTTTTATCAATTTATCCCAGAGGATGTACCTAGTCGAGGTGATGTTCAGCGGATAATAGAGTGGTCCATTCAATGCAACAAAAAAAATACGCTTTCCAAAATACATAAATTGAATCTAGCCATAGTAGATAGAGAAAGACAAACGTTAATTGGCTACTGTGGCCTTGGTCCAGATGATGTAAAAGAAACTGAGGTCGAAATATATTATGGTATTTCGAAAGCTTATAGAGGGCAAGGAATTGCGTATGAGGCTGCACAAGCTTTACTAAATTATGCGTTTAATAAGATTGGTTTACTTAAGGTTATTGCAGTCGTTCACCCTGAAAACGCGGCTTCTTTACGAATTGTGGCTAAATTAGGAATGAACTATGAATATACGTATATAAATCTTAATCCGGAGTTGAAGGATTTTGAAGGATTACTTCATTACGCTATAGAGGCTAAAGCATGTCAATGAAGTAATTAAATTTGTAAAGCGTATATGTTTAGTTGATAAAAGAAATCCTTAAGCGTGACCATTTGAGTAGGTTTTAAGGATGTGGCCGAATTGGTCACTTAATGGTCGTTTAAAATGTAAAGAACAGAGTACAAATAGAATGGTTTAATAAACTTTACAACGAAGGGGAGAGGGAAATCCCCTTCATTTATTTTATAAAATAATGCCTTGCTGATAAAGTAAGCTAATAGCATGGGAACGATTTTTAGCCTTCAGTTTCTAAATGCAAGTTTTACATATTGATTGTTAATTCTCTTAAATCCATAATGACAGCGATTTTGTTCGTAATATGTTTTAAATCGTAATGGCCTTCTTTAATAGATTTTAAGCTACTAAATTTGCAAAAATGATCTAATTGAAGTAGTACCCAAAGTAAAAGGAACCTGCGTTAAAGTATCAGATTCCTTTTTTTGTATTTTTTACTGTGCAACAGTTTGTGCGTTATCGATAATTTCTTTTGGAATATCGATTGTTTTTAGGCTATTGAAATCAGTGTATGTTACAACTGACTTACTTTTCGAAGATAATTCTTCATCGGCCACTTTTATTTTCAAATCCATATCCACTTCTATTTTATTTGTATCAAAAGTTTCTTTATCAATATATAGCACGTAGTTCATTTTATTAATCATTAAGTTATCAAGAGGATTTTCTTGAAGGTTAATACCTTTCATCGATTTTTTTATTTGAGAATCGATAAGTTCTTTAAATTTATTGTCCTTTGCATTTAAAGTTAAGACATATGCATCATCTGTTTGCTCGAATTTGAAATCACTTACATACTTTTTAAGTTGTTCTAATGTTTCCTTCGCGTTTGAAGATGATGTAGTTTCCTTTAAAATCGAATCGAAATTATCGTCTGGTAACTTTAACCATTTGCCAGTCGTTTCGTCTTTTACGAAAATACCTTGATCCTGCTCCATGTATATTTCAACTGACGCTTCTTCGCTTGGCGTATCTGGGGATGTTGTTGTAAGTGAGAAGTGTGTACCAAGTGGTTCGTAAACTAAATCTACCGCTATTTTGGTATCACTAGTAAATTCCTTTGCTTTTTCACCTGACCCCATTTTTGCCTCTTGAGTAACATCCATTTTTGCACTCGAACTTTTAATGTCTGCTAGACGCTTCATTGTTTTGTCAAATACTTGCTCTAAAGTAAGGTCACTGGTTTTAGTAGTACCTTTCGTTGGGGTAGCGCTACTGTTACAAGCTGCTAGTGTCAGTGCCAATGCTCCAACACTCAAAACTTTAAAAATTTTGTTCATTACTTTCATCTCCTATTCTTGGGGAAAACATTATCTACTAGTATACATAACTATTATAGGAAAAATTTCTTTTTTTACTAAAAAATACTAGTCTGATAGTAAAATAATAGTAAATGCCCAACCCATAACTTTATTTATAAGCCTCCATGCTTATGATAAGTCTCAAGAAAAGTAGTTCATGAATATTAAGAGACGATCAATAAATTTATTGTTGGCATTGTAAAATATCGCAATGGTATAGCTCATCATCATAACGCATGGTTGATTTCCGTTCTGGCTGGGCGCTTTCCTCCGGACATCGGGCAAGAAACGTTTTATTTGTGAAAATCAGTGCAATGTAGCGGCAATAATAGATGTTTTTTGCGCGAAGTGTAGCGACAACAAGAAGATGTTGGTCATGAGAGCATTAGCACAGGACCTGATGCTCTAAACCTTCGTTCGCTGCAGGGTCTTATCTGTGTGATGCTGATCCCGAAGGAGTCGCTCAATCTTCACTTCAATCAACATGTCATGTGTTTTAAGAAATGACATCCACGAATTTGGTGATAAGCCAATGGGGTAAGGTAATAAACTATCACTAGTGGATTAGTTTTTGGAGGATTCTAATGATTTTACGTTGTAGTAAGGGAGCATTACAGCTGGTAGCTTTTATAAGACAGAAATAAGTATGTACAGGGAGAGTGTTGTTCGATATTAGAAGGGGTGGTATTTTTAAATAGGGCTGGTCTTCCAGTGTTGAAAAATATATTTACAAAAAGAAAGAGCCGAGAAAATGACACCATTTTCTCGGCTCTGTTTATCAATTATAGCCCCAGATCATTGCGAATAATGTACCAATGATTGTGACAACACCTACGAATACTGAATATAAAATCGTTGTATATAACGTTTTCTTGTCTTCAGATTCACCGATGTGCATGAATAATACTAATTGTACAGTTGCTTGTGCAAGAGCAGTTACTAGTAAAACACCAAATGCCATGTTATAAGACATATCGAATTTAATAACAGCTAAAGCTACAAGTGTTAGTAATAGTGAGAAGCCGAAGCCCATCACGTGTTGTTTTGGGAATAAATCCTTCATCAGCTAATCAGTCCTTTCAAGTAGACGAAGCTGAAGATGAAAATCCAAACAACGTCTAGGAAGTGCCAGTACAGTGAGAAGATAAACGCTTTGTTAGCTGTTTGTGGGTTTAAACCACGGCTAGCTACTTGGATTAAAATTGCAACGCCCCAGAAGAAACCGAATGTTACGTGGAGACCGTGCGTACCAAGTAAAGTCATTAATGCCGATAAGAATGCGCTTGTTTGAATAGTCGCACCTTCTTCAACATATGTGACAAATTCATCAATCTCAATGCCTAAGAAGCCAAGACCTAATAGAAGTGTGATGATGAAAAATGCCATCATCGCTTTTTTATTGCCAATACGCATTGCATGAACACCAAGACCAATTGTGAAACTACTTGTTAATAATAAGAATGTTTCCCATAAGACTGGTGTTAATTCGAAAATCTCAGCGCCATTTGGGCCACTACCTGTACGTGTTTGAAGTGTGAAATACACTGTAAATAGTGTGGCGAATAATACGATTTCGGCACCAAGGAAAATCCAGAAACCGAAAATTTTCAGGCGATTTTCTTCTGTACTATATTCTAATGGAAGTGAAGAATCGATTTTCATATTATTTATCACCTCTCAAGCTTTTTTCAGTTGCCATAACTTCTTCAACTGAAATGTATCGACCATGATCCTTTTCGAATGAACGATGAATCATAAAGCCAAATACACCAATCATACTAATGATTGCTGGAACCCATAGATTGAATACAGCGAAGAATGCTGCAAGGAAGAAGAATCCGCTCATCCAGAATGGTGTGCCAGTGTTGTTAGGCATGTGAATTTTTTCAATTTTACCGGCTGTAATATCGCGACCTTCTTTTTTCGCGAACCAGTATTCATCTAAACGTGTAACAGTTGGAACTACTGCAAAGTTATATTCTGGAACTGGAGAATGAGTAGCCCATTCTAACGTACGACCATCCCAAACATCTGCTTTTTCATTACGTGGCATATGTTTCCAGCTGTAGTAAATGTTATATACGATTAACGCAAAGCCGACAGCAAGACCAATACCACCGATGAACGATAGCATGTTCAATGGACCGTAGCCAGTTGACTCAGAGTAAGTGTACATACGACGAGCGTAACCATCTAAACCTAAAATGAATAGAGGGAAGAATGTTACGTTAAAGCATACTGCGATAAACCAGAAAGCAGCTTTACCTAGTTTTTCATTTAAACGGAAACCGAACATTTTTGGCCACCAGTAGTGGTAACCTGCAAGTACACCGAATACTGTACCTGGAATTAATACATAGTGGAAGTGGGCAACTAAGAACATCGTATTATGATATTGATAGTCAGCACTTGCCATTGCAAGCATTACCCCTGTAACCCCACCAATTGTGAAGATAGGAATAAAGCCAAGAGCATAAAGCATAGGAGTTGTAAATTGAATTTTACCGTGTCTCATTGTGAGCAACCAGTTAAATATTTTAACCCCTGTCGGAACAGCGATTGCCATTGTTGTAATAGAGAATACGCTGTTTACCATTACACCGTGACCCATTGTATAGAAGTGGTGGGCCCATACTAAGAATGATAGTAACGAAATAACGACCATACTCATAACCATTGATTTATAGCCGTATAAGTTTTTACGTGCAAATGTCGCAATGATTTCAGAGAAGATACCGAAAGCAGGTAGGATAACGATATAAACCTCAGGATGTCCCCAAACCCAGAATAGGTTGGCCCAAAGCATATCCATACCACCATTTTGCATTGCAAAGAATTGTGTACCGAATTGACGGTCAAGCATCATTAATGCAAGTGCTACAGTTAATACTGGGAATGCAAATACGATAATAATGTTTGTAATTAAAATTGACCAAGTGAACATTGGCATTTTCATTAATGTCATACCAGGTGCACGCATTTTAATGATTGTTGCGATGAAGTTAACACCAGTCATTAACGTACCAATCCCTGATAATTGTAAAGCTAAAGAATAGTAGTTGTTCCCAACAGTTGGACTAAATTCTGTCCCAGCTAATGGGAAGTAAGCTGTCCAACCAGCATCAGGTGAACCACCAATGATAAATGATAGGTTTAATAAACCACAACCAGCTGCAAATAACCAGAAGCTGACTGCATTCAGACGTGGGAAGGCAACGTCACGTGCACCAATTTGCAGTGGGATAACAATGTTCATTAAACCAATTACGAATGGCATAGCCATGAATAAAATCATTAATAAACCGTGTGTTGTGAAAATCTCATTATAGTGTTGTGCATCAAGAAGTCCATTATCAGGAACTGCCGTTTGTGCACGCATTAATAGTGCATCGATACCGCCGCGCATTAGCATCAAAAGTGCTGTAGCGATATACATAATACCGATTTTTTTATGGTCAACAGTTGATAGCCAGTTTTTGTAGAAATAGCCCCATTTTTTGAAATATGTAAGGCCAGCTACGATAACCACTGCTCCAACTACGATACTAATAGCTGCCGCTAAAATCATCGGTTCTTGCATAGGATGGAATACTTCTTCCATGCTCATTGGATGCGCTCCTTTCAGGTGTGAAAATAAAATTAATGTGAATGTGTTTCTTCAGAATTTTTCTCTGAATCAGAATGATTCCCATGATCCATTTTAGAGTGATCCATTTCTTTTTCGGACATGTCCATATCACTATGATCCATGCCGCCCATTTTCATGTGTTCACTGTGTTCCATTGGAGCAGGTCTAAATTCTAAGTGTGTAGATGAATAGCTTGAACGACCAACGTGTTCTGCTTTTAATAGTTCATCAAATTTTTCTTCTGTTAATGGTTTTTCGTTTGCTTTTACTTTAGAAACCCAATCGTCGAAGTCTGCTTGTGTCATAGATTGCGCTTCAAATTCCATTTCAGCAAAACCGCGACCGTTAAAGTTAGAGTTACGGCCCATGAATGAACCAACCTCATCTGCAGCAAGGTGAATAGTTGTTAACATGTCACTCATCGCGTATTTTTGACCAGCTAATTGTGGAATCCAGAAACTTGTGATTGGTCCGAAAGAGTAAAGTTTGAACTCGATTGGACGGTCAGTTGGAATATTTACATAGTTTACAGTTTCAACACCTTGCTCTGGATAGCTAAAATGCCATTTCCAGTTAGAAGATGATGCGTAAATAACAAGTGGCTCTTTATTGTCATAACCTTCTGGTGTTGTCTCGACAGTACTTGTTGTTCTTACAGTAACAACTGCCAAGAATGCCACTATGATAATAGGGATAACTGTCCATATTATTTCAAGTAGATGACTACCCTCTTCGTGAGGAGGCTCATAATCGGCAGATGCTTTTGAAGCACGATATTTAGTTAGCATAAATGCTAAAAGCACATACACGACTAGTAATATAAAGGCCATTGTAATAATGGATAAAATAATTGTGTCTGATAATGTTTTGGCATTTGGCCCTTTAGGATCAAAAACTGTTAGGGGTTCACAGCCAGCAAGAATTGCTAGCGCACTAAATGCAACAAACATTAAGCTTAACTTTTTCTTCATGTTTGACTCCTTTCTATAAAACGGCTATTCATAAATTTCATATGTTTATATATAGATTCGAATTTATAAATAGTGGGTAATACGGTCACCTCTTTTAATTGTTGTACCAATCAAATAATCAGAAATACTTACAATGGCATGGTTCACTATGAAACATTGAATGTAGTATTTGATTGGTCTAATGCAAGCGTTCGCAAAGTCATTAATCTGTGTAATCGATTTTTAAACAATGTGTCATAATCGATCGACACAAATGTCGTTGTTTGCATATAGGATTATACGCCCCGTTTGAAAGAAAAAAAATTATTTTTTTATATTTTTAATAGTAAACTGGGGATAAATATGAACATTCTTTGAACGAAAATCGTTATTTCAATATTAGTATTTTTGTGTTTAATATAATAAACACTGTTTAAACGTTGAAAACACTGAGTTTCTTATCCTTAACTAAGTAAATAGTTTTTTTTGTGAAAATGTCATTTCACATTTTAGACTTCATTTTGTAATAAAATCGCTGTTAAATTAGGTTGTTGAATGCTTTATTGTTGCGTTTTAAAAAAATATGAGTAAACAAAAAGTAGAGATGTGGATATATCAGGATAAACTTTCAATGTAAGGGATGATTGGAAAGGAGTATTTCGGAAACGAATATAAATTATGTTAATATAATTATGTACTTCCATTTATTGGGTTTTTGATATTTTACTTAAAAAGTAAAAAATGCAAACTAAGGAGATTCTTAGTTTGCTAAATTTGGTATGGGAACGAAATTAAATGTATGAAGCAGAAAGAAAGTGAAATTCGCTTAAGTTCGTCTAATTACGCCAGACATTTTATGCGCCTAGTTTTAGCCATTTTGCGACTTGGCCATATATAGTATTTTGAAGTTTTGGGGCTAGGTTATGCATCTTTAAAGCAAAATACAATGTTTTCATTAAATTTAATGTACATGTACGTCCACTGAAAAAGGCTTCGTTATAACCTTGAGTCATTAAATGCAGTTCAAATTTATCAAATACTTGTTCGGCAAATTCTATTAATGCTTCCTCAGAGTAGTCACGAGCTAGTAACGCTTCAATAATAGTAACTAAGCGTTCCTCCTCGTCGTTGACAAAAACAGTATCTTTCCAAGTAACAAGTTTCAAAGCATGCAAGATTAAAGGCGCATGTTGTAAATCAAATTTGGGGTGTTTAATTGTCATAGCCGCTAAATCTGCACCATGTGCAATGCTATGCGCCCAACCTTTATCTTGAACATGTCCTCTCGTATCTTTTTCCAATAATAAATAGCGACCGATCTTTTTAAAGAAAATTTGTAAACGCTCATCACTTAAAATTAGTAGTTCAGCATCTTTTACGAGAATACCTGCAACAAGTAAAGCAGAAAACGAGCGAGTGAAGACACTATCTGTCATTTCTTCACCTATGTTTAAAAATAAATAATCATCGCCTATTACAGTATCAAATAAGTATTGTAGCTGTTCATTGCTCAGTAAATTGTCGCTAAGTAGATCAATAAAAGTTCGATAAATTAATTTGTCTCGTAATTCAGCATCTGGTGAACCAATGTGAGTTAACATTTCTTGTAACAACCATTCGCCATTTTGTATCATAAATTCTTGTCGTTCTGAAGATGTCATGGTTGAGAATGATTGTAATGTATTTTTAATATCCATATGTAATTCCCCCGAGGTTAAGTTAATTCTCTATAAGAGCATTCTTTTCGAAGTGTTAGTTGAACATAGTAAAAATGCTTATATGGAGCTAGGTCTTTTTATTATAACGCTTCAACGATGAATTTGTTGATTTGTAAAGTTTTCTAGTGATATAGAAGTATATTGGCAATGGGAATTCCAGAAACAACAAAAAGTTGATATGATAGACAAGCAACAAAAAGGGAAAGACTTATTCAAGGAGCACATAAAAAAGACATACCTATTTAAGTATGTCTCATCTTAGTCATGATATAAGGGCTGACTTTATACCGAGCGGCCATTCAGTATAAGTATTTTGGTTGGTTTTTAATTCAACAAGAATATTTGCATTTTTAATGGTTTCGATTAGCCATTCGCTATAATGATGATTCGGTTCGGCGTGCTGTAAGATTCGTTGCATATCTTTTTGGTCGATACTTAGAAGTTTATAGTCGCATTCAATGTGTACACTTTGGGGAATAATAAAAAGTGACTCATGTTGGTGCCCGATTGAAATGGAGCCAGGAATGTAACCTTGGATACTTATAATATGTGTATTTGCTTCTTGCGTGTATAAATCAATCTTTGTCCGTGTGAGTATTTCAAATTCGATCGGGTAATCCTTCTGATAAGGATTGTCCGCTGTAGAAAACGAAACAACTTTAATTGGTAGTGCCTCAAACATAGGAGAGATGCTACTACCGAATTCACTAACTGTATCTATTAATTGCATGTATTCCACTCCTTGTGAAGAACTTTTGCCATCAATTATGCTACGGCATAATTGCGTCAGGAATCAGCTTTGTGCATTCCAGCAGATGTTTTTTGTGCGAAAGCGAAGCGTCAGCAACAGATGTTTTTTATGCGAAAGCGAAGCGTCAGCAGCACATGTTTTTGTCTGTAGTTTGCTGAAAGCTGAATGCCTGTAAATAGTAATAAATGAAAGATATTATTAATTATAATACAATTTATTACAAAATATGTAATGCTAAAGCAATGATTTTTTTTAAATAAGCAGGGAGTAAATTTATATTGTCATCGTTGAATGTTAAAAATGATATATGTTAAAACGTATACTGTCTAATAAGATTGAATTGGAGTAAATGAGGGGAGCATTACAGATGAGACCCTGGTGGGAATCAATAGAGGAACGCACAAAGTTCAGTAATAACGCTTTTGTGACTAACCCCCAGTAGCTTATCGCAACTCTTCGTAAAGCCCTCGGTCAGATTCGTAAATCAACTCCATGATAGTGTGATGATTCATATAGAAACTAATAAGTAAAATAGTCGTAAAGAGGTGAGAAAAATGACAAAGCGAAAACGACATGTTATAAAACATGACAATATTGTTGTTTTTCCTGGTGCTGTTCAGACATTAATACGTGAAGGACATATGTATGCGGAAAATTATCAATATGAAGAGGCAGTGGCCAGCTTTGAAAAAGCATTTTTATATGAAGATGGAGACGAAATGGCATTAAGTGCTTACGCGTATGCTTTATATGAATTAAAAGCATACGATAAGGTTAAAAATGTTTGTGAGCAATTATTTGCTATGGGTACGACTTTATATGTGGAAGTAATGGAGCTGTATGTTACTGTATGTATGCAATTAAAGGAATACCACCAAGTAGAGTCGTTAATTTCGACATTAATAGAAGAAAATGTACTTCCGGAAGATCAGCTTGAGAAATTTGAACGCTTAAGAAGCTTGAATCAAGATGTTGCAATGAATCTCCAAAAAAAAGAAGATGCAAAACGATTGTTAGAAGAGCAAGAATATGAACTTTCGGAATTTAGTACCTTAACGGCAAATGAACAATCTATTCGACTGCATCGTTTAATGGAGACGAATGTAAGGCAATTAAAGACAGCATTGAAAGATATTATTGAATCTCCTACAATCCATCCATTTGTTCAGAGTTTAGCATTAATTCTATTAGTGGAACAAGAAGTGTCAATTGAGATTACGGTCTCAAAATTTAATGGAACAAAGATTATTAACCCTATCAATTTAGTCTTGCCAAATCAGTTGCCTCAGTATAGGGAAGTAAAAAAAATAATCGAAAATAAATTAGAGCAAGACCCATCGACGTTGGAAATGGTACAATACTTAATGGCGAAGCATGCCATTGTGACATATCCGTTTGAATGGCACCAGTATGAAGCTGATGATATTGCCTATAGTTATATTGACTTTGTACAATCTATGCTCGGAAAAGTACAAGAAATGAACTATGAAATCATTGACTTTTTACAAATGTTAGAAAAAATGACGGAACTACATGAAGTATGAAATAAGTTGAAACTATACGCATCTATGTTATACTAAAATGGTTGTCAAAATCGTAGTTACGAATGAATTGTCTAACAATAAACTTGATTATTTATTTGGAGGTATTTATACATGTCAGCAAAATGGGAAAAACAAGAAGGTAATATCGGTACTCTTACAATTGAAGTACCTGCTGTAGAAGTAGACGCAGCAATGGACCAAGCGTTCAAAAAAGTTGTAAAACAAATTAACGTACCAGGTTTCCGTAAAGGAAAAATGCCTCGTAATATGTTTGAACAACGCTTTGGTATCGAATCTTTATACCAAGATGCATTAGAAATCATCGTTCCTGAATCTTATTCAAAAGCTATCGATGAAGCTGGTATTATGCCAGTAGATTACCCAGAAATTTCTGGTACAGAAAACTTCGCACATGGTAAAGATTTCACATTTACTGCTCAAGTAACAGTGAAACCAGAGCCAAAACTTGGTGAGTACAAAGGTTTAGAAGTTACGAAACTTCCAGTAGAAGTTACTGATGAAGAAGTAGAAACACAAATTCAAGAACAATTAGCTCGTAAAGCAGAGCTAGAAATTAAAGAAGACGAAGCAATCGTAGAAGGCGATACAGCTGTTATCGACTTTGAAGGTTTCGTAGGTGAAGAAGCGTTTGAAGGTGGCAAAGGTGAAGACTACCCACTAGAAATTGGTTCAGGTTCATTCATCCCTGGCTTCGAAGAGCAAATTGTAGGTATTAAAACTGGCGAATCTAAAGATGTAGTTGTAACTTTCCCAGAAGAATACCATGCAGCTGAATTAGCTGGTAAAGAAGCTACTTTCAAAGTAACAGTAAAAGAAGTTAAAACAAAAGTTCTTCCAGAACTAAACGATGAATTCGCTAAAGAATTAGACCCAGAAGTTGAGGGTGTTGAAGCTTTACGCGCTAAAATCAAAGAGCAAACTGCAGAACAAAAACTAGCTGAATCAAATGCAGCACTTCGTGACGAATTAGTTGAAAAAGCAGCTGGAAATGCTGATTTTGAAGTACCTGCTGGTATGATTAACTCTGAAACTGATCGTATGTTACAAGAATTTGGTCAACGTTTACAAATGCAAGGTATGAACTTAGACCTTTACTATCAATTCTCAGGTCAATCAGAAGAAGATTTACGCGGACAAATGAAAGAAGAAGCAGAAAGCCGTGTACGTGTATCTTTAACTCTTGAAGCAATTGCAGAAGCTGAAAAAGTTGAAGCTACTGAAGCTGATATCGAAGCAGAATTAGAAAAAATGACTGCTCAATTTAACATGACAAAAGAGCAAATTACTGGTGCTTTAGGTGGCACAGCAGTTCTTGAAAACGACATTAAAATTCAAAAAACAGTTGAATTTTTAGTAGAAAACGCTAAAATTACTGAATAGGATTTTTTGTAACTGGATAGAAAAATGAAAACAAGGTACGGCATTATACCGTGCCTTGTTTTATCACATATTGTGTGTTTAGGTGTAGCTTGATTCCACGTTAGGTTTAGTTTTACGACTACTTTCACCGCAAAAGCATCCTCCAAAAGGAAGTGCTTTTTTGAAGAGGGGATAGGCAAAGCCTTTACATTTCTCTAATACATAGTGTTGTTTGACTTATCACACGATGCTAAAATTTGACTTTATTCAGCAGAGATAGGGTTTAATTGATTGATGTCTCAATTCTTCCAAATGAGGAACAACGAAATACATCCTCTTCTGAATGAAGTTAAGCCTCTGGCGAATGTAATAGATTTTAAAAAAATTGTAACTTATACTACCGAGTATAAACGTGAAGTCACGAGTCAATACCAACTGAAGAAGGTCAGGTAGATTGGCTAAACGTAAGGTCTCTGGTCGCTAGAGCTTTCTGAAGAATCAGTCACTTACACTCGTGTGGTAATAAAAGGTATGATTGGTATAATTCGGACTCGCCCTAAGTGGTGGATAGCATTTGTTAAACTACACGCTATGATGGTGAGCTGGAATTTATTAAGTTAATGAAATGGAAACTTTGTGGCAATATTCATGTTTTTTGTACAATGAGTGTCAAAAATCTTGAACCATAAACGCCGTGGTGTAAATGGATGCAGACAATTTATTTGATAATGATTCAATAATCTTGTAAGATTGTTGCTTGAATAGGGGTGAAACATATTGTTCAAATTTAATGATGAAAAAGGCAATTTAAAATGCTCATTCTGTGGGAAACCACAAGAACAGGTACGTAAACTAGTTGCGGGTCCTGGTGTTTATATTTGTGATGAATGTATCGAACTTTGTTCAGAAATCGTTGTAGAGGAACTGGGCGTTGAAGAAGAAATTGAATTCCAAGATATTCCAAAACCAAAAGAAATCTTAACGATTTTAGATGAGTATGTAATAGGTCAAGAACGTGCTAAAAAAGCTTTAGCAGTTGCGGTTTACAATCACTACAAACGCATTAATACAAATAGTAAAATTGATGATGTAGAATTAGCGAAGTCGAACATTGTGTTAATCGGCCCAACTGGTAGCGGTAAAACTTTATTGGCCCAAACATTGGCGCGTATATTAAACGTTCCTTTTGCTATTGCAGACGCTACTTCACTAACTGAAGCTGGCTATGTTGGTGAGGACGTTGAGAATATCTTATTAAAATTAATTCAATCAGCAGATTACGATATTGAGCGTGCTGAAAAAGGGATCATCTATATTGATGAAATCGATAAAGTTGCACGTAAATCTGAAAATCCATCCATTACACGTGATGTATCTGGTGAAGGTGTACAACAAGCACTTCTTAAAATCTTAGAAGGTACAGTTGCGAGTGTCCCACCACAAGGTGGCCGTAAGCATCCTCATCAGGAGTTCTTACAAATCGATACTACGAACATCTTATTTATTGTGGGTGGAGCGTTTGATGGAATAGAATCCATTATTAAACGTCGTCAGGGTGAAAAAGTAATTGGCTTCGGTTCAGATCCTAACAAAATTGATGCGGATGAAGGCTCAATTATGGCAAAGCTGATTCCAGAGGATTTATTGAAATTTGGCTTAATTCCAGAGTTCATCGGTCGATTACCGGTACTTGCAAGCCTAGAGCAATTAAACGAGGCTGCGCTTGTACAAATTTTAACAGAGCCTAAAAATGCACTAGCTAAGCAATATCAAAAAATGCTTGAATTAGATGGTGTTGAGCTTGAGTTTGATGAAGGTGCCCTTTCTGAAATTGCAAAAGAAGCAATTGAGCGAAAAACAGGTGCACGCGGTCTTCGTTCAATTATTGAGTCAACAATGCTTGATGTAATGTACGAACTACCTTCACGTGAAGACGTGAAAAAATGTATCATTACGGCAAAAACAATTACGGATAAAGAAAAACCGAAATTGCTTCTTGAAGATGGCACTGAACTCGATGAAGGTAGCGACACAAAAACTTCAGCATAACGAACAGACGTGGCTGTCTATTGTTATGAGATAAAGAGTAATTTAGCTGACTTCGATTGTGTAATATTCGCACATTCGACAGTCAGCTTTTTATTCATTCATACATAAAGCCAACTGTAATTAAATGAAATTTTTGGCTCAATTGATTAACTAGTGTGAATCAGCTTTTTAGACACATACTAGTAGCGTGGGAGTGAATAAGAAAATTTTGACGGAGGTGAATACCCGCATGGTGACAATACAAAAAACAACAAATGTACCATTATTGCCTTTACGTGGACTTTTAGTATACCCGTCGATGGTGTTACATATTGATGTGGGTAGAAATCGTTCTGTAGCGGCGCTAGAACAAGCGATGTTAGAGGACCAACTGATATTATTAGTAACACAAAAAGAAATGCATGATGAACAGCCTGATGAGCAAGATCTCTACACAGTTGGTACGATGGCATATGTTAAACAGATGCTTAAATTACCAAATGGAACTCTGCGTGTTTTAGTGGAAGGTGTAGCACGTGCAACATGGTCTAACTATCGGGCGTTAGAAAAATATACGGTTGTTGACATCGATGATAAGGAAGAAACAATCGATAAGGATATTGAAACACAGGCTTTAATGCGGACGCTGTTAACGTATTTTGAAAGATACGCGAAAGCCTCCAATAAGATTACTTCCGAAACCATCAGTACTGTGGCAGACATTGAAGAGCCAGGTCGTTTAGCGGACATCATCGCTTCACACTTGCCATTCAAGATTGCAGATAAACAAGAAGTATTAGAAATGCTCAGTGTAAAAAAACGTTTAGACCATTTAATTATCCGTTTGCATGATGAACAAGAAGTACTTGATCTAGAGAAGAAAATTAATACAAAAGTTAAGCAATCGATGGAGCGTACTCAAAAAGAATATTATTTACGTGAACAAATGAAAGCTATTCAAACTGAGCTAGGGGACCGTGAAGGGAAAACTGGCGAGGTCGCTGAATTACGTAAACGTATTGACGCAACAGGAATGCCTGAATCCACGAAAGAAGTAGTGCTTAAAGAGTTGGATCGCTACGAGAAGCTACCGGCAGCTAGTGCAGAGAGTGGCGTAATTCGAAACTATATTGATTGGATTGTAGCACTACCATGGACAAATGCGACAGAAGATCGCATGAATATCGCACATGCAGAAGATATTTTAAATCGTGATCATGATGGATTAGAAAAAGTAAAAGAACGTATATTAGAATATTTAGCTGTACGTCAATTGAAAGCATCATTACGTGGACCTATTTTGTGTTTGGCTGGCCCTCCGGGTGTAGGTAAGACGTCATTAGCACGATCTATTGCAGAAAGCTTGGATCGTAAATTTATACGTATTTCATTAGGTGGGGTACGAGACGAATCAGAAATTCGTGGGCATCGTCGTACGTATGTTGGTGCAATGCCAGGGCGTATTATCCAAGGGATGAAAAAGGCAGGGACAATTAATCCTGTGTTCCTTTTAGATGAAATTGATAAAATGTCTAATGACTTCAGGGGAGATCCAGCAGCAGCAATGCTTGAAGTTTTAGATCCGGCTCAAAATAATACATTTAGTGATCATTACATCGAAGAACCTTATGATTTATCAAATGTATTATTTATAGCAACTGCTAATGATTTAAGTACAATTCCTGGACCGTTACTAGATCGTATGGAAGTGATTTCAATTGCTGGTTATACTGAAATTGAAAAAGAGCAAATTACGAAAAATCATTTAATACCAAAACAGTTAAAAGAGCACGGCTTGAAAAAAACGCAAGTTATTATGAAAGACGAAGCAGTAGTGGATATCATCCGTTACTATACTCGTGAAGCGGGCGTTCGCGGACTAGAGCGTCAAGTCGCAACCCTATGTCGTAAAATCGCTAAGATCATTGTTTCTGGTGAGAAAAAACGAGTAACAGTAAGCTCGAAATCGTTAGAGGAATTACTCGGTAAACATCGTTTCCGATATGGACAAGCCGAGGAAGAAAATCAAATCGGTGTAGCTACTGGACTTGCTTATACAACTGTGGGTGGTGATACATTGCAAATTGAGGTATCATTAACACCTGGTAAAGGAAAATTGCAGCTAACTGGGAAGCTAGGCGATGTCATGAAGGAATCAGCTCAAACCGCCTTATCGTATGTCCGCTCAAAAATGGAAGAGCTAAAAGTGGATGCGGAATATTTTGAAACACATGATATTCATATTCACGTTCCTGAAGGAGCAGTGCCGAAAGATGGTCCTTCCGCAGGTATTACAATGGCAACCGCAATTGTTTCTGCGATTTTACACCGTCCAATACGCCGTGAGGTCGGCATGACAGGTGAAATTACTTTACGTGGGCGTGTACTCCCAATTGGGGGCTTAAAGGAAAAGACACTCAGTGCGCATCGAGCAGGCTTAACGACAATTATTTGTCCAAAAGATAATGAGCGAGATATTGAGGATATTCCTGAAAGTGTACGCGAACAACTAACATTTAAACTAGTGTCATCGGCTGATGAAGTATTAGCCATTGCACTGGACGGAGGTATTTAAGAAAATGAAAGTCCATAACGTCGAAATGGTCATAAGTGCTGTAAGACCAGACCAATATCCAGAAGATGGACTGCCAGAATTTGCACTAGCCGGTCGTTCAAATGTGGGGAAATCCTCATTTATTAACCGAATGATCGGTCGTAAAGCTTTAGCACGTATTTCTTCTAAGCCCGGAAAAACACAAACGCTTAATTTTTACAAAATTGAAGAGCAATTGTTTTTCGTAGATGTTCCGGGTTATGGTTATGCAAAGGTTTCAAAGACTGAGCGTGAAGCATGGGGAAAAATGATTGAGCGTTACTTAACTGGGCGTCAGGAATTAAAGGCAGTCGTTCAAATTATTGACTTACGTCATCCACCTACAGCTGATGATCGCATGATGTATGATTTTTTGAAGCATTACAATATTCCTTGTATTGTCATTGCAACAAAAGCAGATAAAATTCCAAAAGGTAAATGGGATAAGCACAAAAAAATCGTGAAAGAAACGCTAGACATGGATAAAAATGATCCTATTATTGTCTTTTCTTCAGAAACAGGACTTGGTTTTGAAGAAGCTTGGCGTACTATCGAAAATAAAATGTAATAAGAAAACATCTATTGCGTCTATTATTTAGGACGGTAGATGTTTTTTTTATTAAAATGGATGGAATTGCTTGATGAATGAAATAACTGACCGATAAATTAAATAGGAGGTGGACTTAATGGATATCGCAGCTTTATCAATGGCAATGAATCAAGCAACATTAATGCAAAATGTATCTCTAGCTGTAACGAAACAGGCTATGGAGATGCAACAGCAAAATTCAGAACAATTAGTTGAAATGTTAGATGCTCCACATCCAACAGCTGGACATACAATTGACGTTCAAGTTTGATGAAGGAAGGTAGCTTGTAATTGGAAGCTACCTCTATCTTTGTGTCTAACGGTAGATTAAAAAAGGAATTAAAAGTACTAAAATGTATCTTTTTAGATAGTAAAAACTACCAATAGTACGATATACTATTTAATAATAATTAATAACATTTTTTTAGGAGGTGGGATTGTTGAAGAAAATTCCATACATACTAATGATTTTGTTACTAGCGGTTCTCGGGTTCTCATCAAATCAAACAGCACATGCTACCCAAATGGTGACTGGAACTTTTGTAGATGTAACATTTTCAGAATATGAAAATTCAAATGGAGTAATAGAAAAAAAGCTTAGTAAAATTACTTTGCAAAATGATAGCGGTCGTCAAGTTACATACAATATAAATAATAATGCCCGCCTGTATATTAATAAGACAGAGACAACAATCGAAGGCTTTAAGATGGGGATGAAAGTAGAAGCGGACATTTCCCTTCGAAGTGTTGTTGAGCTTCGAGGTACTTCTGATTCTACAAAGGAAACAGAATCTCCAACAGTTGCACACAATACGAAAACACTTGCCGGGGTAGTGACAAGTATCGATCCAAATGGACTATTTATTATGTTGAAGTCGGATTTTGGAAAAGAAACGACTTACTATATAAATAAAGATACAAGCTACCAAAAAAACTCCTCTGCAGCCGATATTAGCGCATTATATGTAGGGGATCGTGTTAAGCTAAGCCTTAAAAATCAAAATGCATCCATTGTCACAAAAATCGAAATTAGTGATACAGGTACATTAGTTGAAAACCTATATAAAGGTGAAATACAAACGGTTAATGCCAATGCAAATAAATTAACTGTAAAAAACCAACATGCTTTTATAAATTGGCAGTTTGGTTCTGATACAACAAAGGCTTTATCAACGATGAATTTTTCATCGAAAGTTCCAGTATATGTTGGAAACACAAAAATTAATAAAGATCAGTTGAAAAATTACATTGGTAGTGAAGCATATTATGCAACAGTTAAACAATTTGGCAAAGAAGTGATTGAAAAGATTGTTGTATTGAAAAACAACGAGCGAACTTACTACGAGCCTATGCTTTCTGTAGATTCTAAATATCAACTATTTAAACTTAAATCTGCAGGTACAATATACTTCCACGATGGAACGATATTAATTCGAAATGGTCGTTTAATCGAACCTACAGGCCTATTAGCTTATGGTACAGCCTTTGTTATTTCGGATGGTGCTGCACGTGATCATTATGCCCAAGTTGTGCAAATAACAAGTGATAGTTTTATGTCACCAAACTTAGCAGGTCATGAGTTATATTATGGACGTTTATCACAAGCAGATGGCTATTTAATCGAAATTGATGATGCAATGAAGATCGAGTCAAATGTCTTCAAGAAAAAAACAGATCGTACTGTACTATCTGTTAGTAATTCAACAAAGGCAATAGTAGATGACGGTAACAAAACATACAGTGTTGTTCCTGATATTGAACTTCATTTATATGAAGGTCAATATGGATACTTCTATGTGAAGGATGGACATGTACAGGCCCTTCATATTCTGAATAAGGCGAAACCTGTTGCACCATTAATGTTAACAGGTAAACTACAGTCAGTTAAATCGAAATTCCCAGCTGTAATCAATGTGAAGAGCGTTAGTCAATGGCAAAATGGTCGTTGGTATGAAGCTGGTGAAATGATTGATATGAATATTGACCAAGCAACAATTATTAAAGCTGGTAAAGTTATTCAAGCATCTGATTTAAAACCTTCTGATCGTTTAGTAGTATTATCAGATCGTTTTATCAAAGCTCATTTAATATTAGTCGATTAATATCTGTGAGTTTTCTGCTAGTATATTTACGACGAAGGTATTCAGCCTTAAGCGAATTTTTTAGCACTTGCTAATGATGAAAGACTTTGTCGCGCTAGGAGTAGAAGGCGAGCAAATTTAACCTTGAATTTTTTAGGTGTGTTGATTAGGTTCATCACCAAAAGTCGTGGAGACTTCTTATCATTTTGCTTACATCAACACACCTGATTATTTTATTATCTTAAATAATTGACAGCTCCAGATGCGGATATGCATGGAATTGAAAGAGAGGAACAGAAAAAGAATGCGAAAACATTTATATAAAATAATGTTAGTAGTTCTTGCTGTATTGATTGTTGGGGCTACTATCCCAGAAAATGCATCAGCGTCTTCATTAGAAACAACGGGTGCTGTAAAAAATGAATATACATATGAGGAAGCTGTTTTCATTACAGGAACACCTATTATATTTAAAGGCACTAGTAAAGACATTAAAATTACGCAAAAAGAATCTAAAGGAAAATTAACTGAAACATATAGTTTAAAGCTAACAGCAAGTAACGGTGCTACATTGACACGAAATATTGCCTATGAATCAGATGTAGTAGATTATGCTACGATTGGGCAAAAAACATCCAATGGTGTTGTGAAAAAGTATACAGAGAAAATTGTTGCTGGGAAAATTACCTATACATTAGTTGATTACCAATTTTCACAAGGGACTGTAACGGACAATCGTGTAGCCTCTGATTATTTCTCAGGTAATGTGATTTCGAGAAAAACGTATTCCTATCAAACTGGAACTGGAAAAAATGCAGTCCAAAATACTGTGACAATTGATACGGATAGTCGTCATGCTGGCTATGAAAACTTCTGGGGAGCAACAGAAACACAAATTACCGAAGCTGTTTATAATTATAGCGATGGTAAGACAAGCCATGTGAAGAATCGTTTATCTACAAGTAAATCACGTGTACTAAACTATGAAGAAAATCTAGGGACTTTAGGGAGCTTTGATGGTGGGTATGCGGTAGTAAGTGAAAAGGATGTTATTTCTGAATATACGTATGATTTAGCCTCTGGACAAAAAGGGACTCTTGACTTAGATACAGAATACATGCCGACAATTGAACGTTTAATCATTCCTAAGTTCCGTGACTTATCAAATCATTATGCGAAACAAGCTATTGAAAAATTATATTCTTTAGGTATTTACACTGATGCAAGTAACTTCTTCTCACCAAATACCCCTATGAAGCGTATTGACTTTTCAACGGCGATTGGTAAGGCAGTTGACTTACGTGTTATGGCAGAACCGAAAACGAAAAAATCCAAAACTACTACAAGTATTTTTAAAGATATTAAACGTACAGTAAAAGATTATGCTTATATTGAGTCTGCGGTTAATAAAGGAATTATTAAAGGTGTATCACCAGAGTATTTCAAGCCTGATCATCCGATTACTCGAGCACAAGCCGCTACGATTTATGTGCGTGCTTTAGGGCTTGAGAATAAGGCGCCAGATCCTGGCTATTTAACAAAGTTTAAGGATGATGCTCAAATTCCGGTTTACGCAAGAGACGGTATTTACATTGTCAATGAGTTAGGCTTAATGACTGGTGACCCTACAGGTCGATTTAATCCAAATCAGCCATTAACGCGTGCAGAAGCATCAGTAGTATTAGAACGTTTTTTAAATTATTTGGAAAGTGACTTAAAACAAAACTATCGAGATGACATATTGTTCTTTAATTAAAGAAAGGACTGAGCAATAAATGACGTATGCTAAAAAAGCATTTCTATCCCTGCTATGTATCGTGCTAGTCCTGATGACAGCAACTCCAGCTGTGACTCAGGCTGCTACGACAATTAGGGATGTACCAACTACTAATAGTAAATACAAAGCTATTTCATGGGCAGTCGATAATGATTTATTCACATTGGATAGCGCTAATAATTTTTCACCTAACGCACAGCTAACTGAGCAAGAGCTTGTTGTCTTGTTTGCAAAGCTAGATCGAAACTATGCATTATCATATAACGACAGTGTAGCTTATAACTTCTATAGTGATTTTTATTTACCGTTTAATGGTACCTATACAACAGCCAATCGTTCAAAAGCTGTTACACGTGGACAATTTGCACGTATATATGCTGCATTTAGAGGTTTAGATTTAGATGAGCCTCAGGCGGTTCAATATTTATACACGAACGATATTTCAACAGGAAATACTGGTAAAAAGACATTTGCTGATTTCCAACCTTCTACAAAGCTAACTCGAGGAGATAGTGCTGAATTATTATACCGCAGTGTACAAAACGGCAACTTTGCTGTACTAGGATTAAAACGTACGGCTGCAGGACGTGATAATGACAAAATTACATTACCTCCAGGCTTCATGGGCTCAAGCAATACGGAATTTGAAGAGCCAAAGGATAATAATAACGATTTTACTGGACCGGAATATGTTAATAATGCTCTACAAAGTATTGATGTTGAAAAACCAGATTTAATCGCAAATGACCAAGATTCAACGCTCATTACAGTATCTTTAAAAGCTTGTAATGGTGATCCAATACCTGATGATAAATCTTATACATTCCGTGTAACTTCATCATATGGTGCTAAAATCGTTGACACATCAGGTGAAGCTGTTCGAAATGTACAATCAGATGGCTCTACTGTCTCTGCGATTGTTATAGCACCAAAATTAACAAAATCTGTCCGTGATACAATTTCATTTGAGCTTATTAATAACACGGATCCTGGTATGAAATGTCTTGTAGGCGAAAAACTGAATGCACATGTCCGTTACTCACCTCAGCCGGAAATGCGCATTGATTATCAAGTGTATGATCCAGCGAATACGGATGATGAAAATGGAAATGTAACACCTCCATATGTACCGTATGAAAAATTACCAGAGTTCTTTAAAGAAAATATTGTGAACGTCCATTGGATTGATAGAGAAGAAAAGCTATTTAGTATTGGACAACAAACAAATGTAACAAATGCTCTAGGAAATGTTGAAAATATTTATTTACAATATGGTGGCAATGATAAAAAATACCCTGCATTAGGCTATGAAAATGCCATTTTACAATTTGAAAACTATAATATTTCCGTTTGGTTGTTCGAAGAGATTATTGAAAAACGTTTGAAGGATTCAATTAATGATACGATTGAAATTATGTATATGATTTCAGATGATGGGCGTCCAATTTATCGTATTCAAGGGATTGATGATGCGATTGCCTCACAGGTTGAGAATATTAACCCTGTCGGTGCTATTATTCAACTTATGGGCTATATGCCAGATGAAAAAAAACTAACACTCGAGCACTATGATAGTGTCATGAAAATTTATGCTATTTTCACAAGCTTGAGTAACTATGATCGAACAGTATTATTAAAATACCAAGGTGGTAAATTACTAGGTCAAGTAGAAGCCTATAAAAAACGAGTGGAAGCATTAAAGGAAAGCGAAGAAGCGGCATCAAGACCATCTGGTAAAGATCGTTACACTAAAGTAATGGTTACTTTAGTGAGACCAGGTGGAGAAATTATTACTGACTATCAAGGAACAGTAAAAATTAAATTTGATGGTGTTGAGAAAACAGCTTCATTTGTTACAAATACTTCGGATTACTTAAATAATACTGGAAGCCCAGGGACAGCCGTTGCGTACTTTGACTCCGTTATTTATGGGAAATCAAAAGCTGAAGCAACATTAGTAAATAAAATAGATCCTCGTTATGCAACAATATTGAAGGATCTAAAGGATAAAACATTTACGAAGGAAATTTTTACAAATCCTTACTTTAGTAAAAATTCTTGTTCTTTAGCAACAGAAGTCGCTTACGTAGTTGATTACTCTGCTTCGATGAAAGCTTCTGACCAAACAAATTACCGTGGTAAGAAAATGATGGAAGTCATCAATCAAATTAAGGCAAAAAATAATATTGTGATTGAAACAAATACAAAAGCTACTGTTCTTGGAGAGGGAACGACAGACAATGTATTGAAAAAAGATCTATATAAAGCATCGAAAGAGAAAGGTGCCACAGATATTTTTGCAGGTATTGAAATGGCACTGTCTAAATTCTCAAATGACTCAAAAACGTCAAAAGCTATTATTGTCGTGTCAGATGGTAAAACAAGTAAATCTAAGATGACAAAAGTGTTAAACGAAGCGAAAAATAAAGGGGTTAAGGTTTACACTGTAAGTATAGGTAAAAAATCACAAGTCAATGATGCAATTTTAACGCAATTGGCTGCTGAAACGGGTGGTATTTACTACCACGCAATCGATAACTTACAATTACATCAAGTTTTCCAAAAAATTATTGATGCAATTTTATGTAAAACTTCGCCTTCAAGTTGCGTGAATCCTGAAGACATATTTGAAGAAGCGACGGTAACTCTACGCAAAGGCAATATTACAATGAATGCAAGAATCGATGGTAATTGCTCAAATGTTGCAAAGGTTAATGTACGATTCCCTTCTTTAAGTGGAGATGCGCAGTTTGAATTGAATAAGCGTAGTGATAATGTCTACATGCTAACAAAAACAGTGCAAACAATGCAGGACTTCAAAGTTAATAATGAAATTGAATTTATAGCATATGATAAAGACGGTAAAATCATAGCTACAAAAACTACGACAATTACAAATTAATAGATTAATACTCAAAAAAAGCTGAACTAATTCTAACAATTAGTTCAGCTTTTTTTTGAAATATTTATATAGCATTCACCATATCGTGTGGTTGATTTCCGTTCCGACTGGGCGCGTCCGATGAGCCGCTTGGGCCAACAGAATGTTGGTCTCGGAGGCGTTATCACAGGATGTGATGGTTTTAGCCTTCGTTCCACTATTGCTAATCCCCAAGGAGTCGCCCAGTCTCCACTCCAATCAACTTATCCTCATTATATATTTTTTAACAAATTTTTATTCTAACTTTCAGAAATGAACGGTACATTTAATAAATTTATTAAATTCGGCAATACTACAACTAAAGATACTTTGAGGTGAAAAAATGAGCAGAACTGTTTCTTTTTTTTTAGTTTCATTTTGTGTGTTTTTTCTAATAACATTACATGCATCTGCAAAGGATAAACCTAGTCTTTATGAAGAAATATATCCTGAAATAGGATATAAATCGGTAGAAGAAGCAGTGGGTGATTTTGAACAACACTTTAACCAAAAATTAAAGCTACCTCTTAGAGTACCCTCTATAAGCTTTACACATCATTTTGGAAGATTTACCGATTCAAAATATGAAGGCAATGACGCATTTGAAGTGACATTTATAAATGATCAATCATCTGAAAATCATTATAAAATTGACATTCGCCCACTTAAGTATAGATTGCCTATAAGAGAGAAATATGTAATCAAAACATTTGAATTGAAGAATGGGAATGTAGGCACATATATGACAATATCAGGCTTTAATGTGCTTGTTTTTGAGAGAGATAATTTGCAGTATATGCTAAGTGTAGATAAACGAGTCTCAAATAAAGTTACGCCTGAAGCTTTAGTAGACATAGCCAATTCTATTGATTATTAAGTGGAACAAAAATTTTGATGTGACTCGAGAACAATAGTATAGAAAAGTAAAAATAGCTTTGTTAAAGATAATTAAACAAAGGCTATTTTTTTATATCTTAAAAAAAATTTCATTTAATTTAGTTCGACTCTATTAGGATGATCCTTTAAAACGTATATCATGTGGATATGTTGATTGTAGTGGAGGCTTGCGACTCCTTCGTGACCAATATCGTGATGGCCCGAGACCCTGCAGCGAAGCGGCTCATCGGACGCCCCCCAGGAAAGCACCAAGCAGGAACGGAAATCAACCACACGTTTTGGTTAATAGCCATTAAAATAATAATTAATTCTGTCCCTTTAGAAAATGTTCTGGAAAACATTAAATTTGAAACAGAACGTATAATTTGTTACACTTAGTTTATAATAATTCTAATGTAGATGACGAATTTCAGTTCTTCATGACATGTTCACAAATTATTGATGAACTCTTGTCGAACTGTGCTATAATGAGATTTGTTAATTAGAACGTGAGAGGTGTTATTCATGCATACCATCGTAGTAGGCTTGAATTATAAAACGGCGCCAGTTGAGATTCGTGAAAAGTTATCATTCATAGAGAGTGAACTACCACAGGCAATGGAAGCGCTGCAAAAGGAAAAAAGTATATTAGAAAACGTTATTGTTTCGACATGTAACCGTACAGAAATATATGCAGTAGTTGACCAATTGCATACTGGACGTCATTTTGTTAAACAATTTTTAGCAAATTGGTTCGACCTGCCTGCGGAGACATTTTCTTCGTATTTAACAATTCGTGAAGAAGATGAGGCAATCGAGCATTTATTCAAAGTGACAGCTGGTATTGATTCGATGGTACTTGGCGAAACTCAAATTTTAGGACAAGTTAGAAAAAGCTTCTTAAATGGACAAGAGATTGGAACGACAGGAACGGTATACAATCAGCTATTTAAACAAGCAGTGACATTTGCGAAGCGAGCACATAATGAAACGGCTATCGGTGAGAACGCGGTATCTGTCTCTTATGCAGCAGTTGAATTAGCAAAAAAAATATTCGGATCTTTACAACGTAAGCATGTAGCTATTTTAGGTGCAGGAAAAATGGGGGAACTTGCTATTGAGAACCTTTACGGTAGCGGTGTAGGAAAAGTAACCGTAATTAACCGTACGTTCGAAAAAGCAGAAAGCCTAGCAGCTAAATTTGACGGTGAAGCAAAATCCATGAAGGAACTACAATGTTCATTACTGGAAGCGGATATTTTAATTACGTCTACAGGTGCAACAGATTATGTGATTGACTATGAATTGATGCAATTTGTTGAACGTTTGCGTAAAGGTAAACCATTATTTATGGTAGATATTGCGGTTCCACGTGATATTGATCCACGTGTTGGAGATTTACCGAATGTTTTCTTATATGATATAGATGATTTACAAGGCATCGTCGAAGCAAACTTAGTAGAACGTGAACGTGCTGCTGCTGATATTTCTTCGATGATTGGTAAAGAGGTTGTGCAATTTAAAGATTGGGTTGCGACTCTTGGCGTTGTCCCTGTCATCTCGGCTTTACGTAAAAAAGCAAATCATATTCAAGAAGAGACAATGATTAGTATCGAGAATAAAATGCCGGATTTAACGGATCGAGAACGTAAAATTTTAAGCAAGCATACAAAGTCTATTATTAATCAATTGTTAAAAGAACCAATTTTACAAGCTAAAGAAATGGCAAATTCATCAAAAGCAAATGAACAGTTACGTTTATTCCAACAAATTTTCGGTATTGAGGATGCTGTGGAAGCTGAAGTTACTGCGATGACAGAACAAGAGCTTGAACGCAAAGAACGCTTACAGTCGTCACAATCTTCCACTGAACCAAAGTATTCTTTCTAACTTCTTTCGGCAAATCTCTTTTGTAGCGAAAGCAAAGCGTCAGCTACAGAAGTCTCCCACCTCTATAGATGGTGAGATGAATGCAGGTTAAAGTTACTTTTCAGCGGGTGTCCAAACTCCGCTGAAACAGAGGAACTCAGGCTAAGACCTTCACATCCTGTGAAAACGCCTGTGTGACCAACTTCGTGTTGGCCTAAAGCCTCCGGCGGATGTCACAGAATCGGAAAGGAGTTCTTAGGGGATGTTAGCCGTTATCGCATCCATGCGATAACGGCTAACTGACCTGCTTCGTGCAGACCTAAGCACAAAGCCGATTCCGGACGCAATTATGCCAAGACATAATTGATAGATGTCTATGTGTTCGCGGTGCAACTTTAGAAAAGTTGTCCTTCGAGCTTTTTCCCGCGAGCAAGATTTTCTACTGATATTAAATGAGGCGTTTTCGTATCTGTATGGTAAACTAAGGATACGAAAACGTTTTTTTTTCTAGGCTAAAGTACACTACTTTAGTACTTTCAATATAAAGAAGGGATGTCTATTGGCTGATTTGACGATGACAAGGCTCTATGAAGTAATGATCGTCTTGTATGCGATCAGTCTAGTATTTTACTTTACTGATTACTTTTATAAGCAAATACGAGCAAGGCGAGTTGCTTTTTGGCTTGTTTCATTCGTATGGGTAATTCAAAGTGCCATTATTTTATTAACTTTTGTGGAAACGAAGCGATTTCCGATCTTATCCTTGTCAGAAGGAATTCTCTTTTATTCCTGGCTGCTCGTGACACTATCTATTATTTTGCACTGTATTGCACGAGTTGATTTACCGGTATTTATTATTAATATACTAGGATTTTTATTCGCTAGTATCTTTACTTTTATGCCGAAACGCCCGACAGGAATAGTAAGCGATACTTTAATTTCGGAATTGCTTTTTATTCATATATCATTTGCCATTTTATCGTACGCAGCGTTTTCTTTAACATTTGTTTTTGCGATATTGTACTTAGTATTATATCGTTTGCTGAAAAAGAAAAAATGGTCACATGTCTGGACAAGGCTGCCATCACTACAGCAGACGAGCAACTGGATGAATGTTTCATTTTACATTGGTATTCCAGTGTTGTCTGTAAGTTTAGTTTTAGGGTTTGAATGGGCACTACTAACGCTAGAGAGTCTTTCGATTTTTGATGCGAAGATTATTGGGTCCTTTATTATTTTAATTTTGTATTGCTTTATATTATATGCGAATCGTAAAAGTAAGCTGACAGGGACAACTTATGCGTGGGTACATATATACGCTTATCTATTAGTTGTTGTTAACTTCTTTTTAGGAAGCAGTTTATCACGATTCCATTTATGGTATTAGAAGAGAGGTTGGAGACTGTTGAGAAAAATTATTGTAGGTTCTAGGAGAAGTAAGCTAGCTTTAACACAAACAAATTGGTTTATCAATGAGTTAAAAGCAGCTGGTGTACCATTTGAATTTGAAGTGAAAGAAATTGTCACGAAAGGTGACCAAATTTTAGACGTGCAACTATCTAAAGTAGGTGGTAAAGGGCTTTTCGTAAAAGAAATTGAACAAGCGCTTTACGACAAAGAAATTGACTTTGCTGTCCATTCTATGAAGGATATGCCTGCAGTATTGCCTGAAGGATTAGTCATTGGCTGTATTCCACCACGTGAAGATGCGCGTGATGCTTTTATTTCAAAAGGACATGTGAAATTTGCCGACCTTCCAGCAGGAGCTGTTGTTGGGACAAGTTCTCTTCGTCGAAGTGCTCAACTTTTAACTGTCCGTCCAGATATAGAAATTAAATGGATTCGTGGAAATGTAGATACACGCTTAGCTAAACTTGAAACTGAAGAATACGATGCCATTATTTTAGCAGCAGCTGGCCTAAAACGCCTTGGCTGGAGCGATGATGTAGTTACTGAGTTTTTATCTGTTGAGGATTGTCTACCAGCAGTAGCACAAGGATCTCTAGGTATTGAATGCCGTGGAGATGATACAGAACTATTAACGGAATTGGGCAAGTTAACAGATAGCATTACATGGCAAGAAGCACATGCAGAACGTGCTTTCCTAGCGGCTATGGATGGCGGCTGTCAAGTGCCTATCGCAGGATATGCAAAGTCTAACGGGGAAGAAATTACATTAACTGGCCTTGTTGCTGCACCAGATGCTTCAGTTGTTTATAAGGAAACAGTTGTGGGCTCTAATGCGGAAGCAGTTGGGAAAGAGCTTGCTGAGATTTTAACGAAGCAAGGTGCTTTTGAATTAATTCAACGAGTAAAGGCAGAGCAAGATGCAAAATAATTTACCTTTAGAAGGTAAAACTATTATTTTGACAGGTACATCTAAGACGACAACCATAATAGATGACATTACAGCATTAGGTGGTCAAGCAGTAATTGCCCCTTTGATTGAAACTTGCGAGCTGATCGATAAAAACGATGATGTGCAATTAGAGTTTGCACGTCAATTTGAATGGCTCATTTTTACGAGTCAAAACGCGGTAGAAGCTTTTGCCAATAAGATGCATCGCTTTAATATAAGTGCAGCATATTTTCAAGGCAAAGTAGCTTCTATTGGTACTAAAACTACTACAGCCTTAGAAAAGCTAGGATTCCATGTTAGCTTTATGCCTTCTATATTTAGTGCAGATGTATTTGTTCAAGAATTTCCTGATGTGGTAGCAGGGAGCAATCCTACTTGTCTATTTATTCGTGGAGAAAAAGCGAAAAATACATTAAAGGAAGGTCTGCCCTTTACATTGAAGGAATGGACAGTTTATGAAACGATTGAGCGACATGATCAAAAACAATTAATGATTGAATGTATCCGTACGAATAGCGATGTCACAGTGATTTTTGCTAGTCCTTCTGCTGTTGATGTATACGCAAAGGATATAGCTTCGGTAATTGGTTGGGAGGCAGTACATGTAGCAGCAATCGGCCATATTACAGAAGCAGCTATTGTAAATCACGGTGCTATTGTAGATATTATGCCGAGCGTATATACAATGCAAGCAGTCATCGAGGAAATAACGAAAGTAGGAGAAAGAAAATGACAAAATTACAATTTCAAAGACATCGTCGTTTGCGTGCAAATGCTGCTATACGATCAATGGTAAAAGAAACATACTTACACAAAGAGGATTTAATATATCCGATTTTTGTTATGGAAGGCGAAAATATTAAAAATGAAGTCCCTTCTATGCCAGGAGTTTTTCAATTTTCATTAGATAAACTTGAAGCTGAGATTGATGAAGTTGTTGCTTTAGATATTCCTGCTGTTATTTTATTTGGCTTACCTGCAGAAAAAGATGCAGTTGGAACTGGTGCTTTCCATGATCATGGTATTGTGCAAAAAGCAACACGACTTATTAAAGCTCGTTACCCAGAACTATTAGTCATAGCGGATACATGCTTATGTGAATTTACAGATCATGGACATTGTGGCTTAATTGAAGGCGATCAAATTTTAAACGATCCTTCATTAGATGTTTTAGCACGTACAGCAGTATCACAAGCGAAAGCAGGGGCAGATATCATCGCTCCATCTAATATGATGGATGGATTTGTAGCAGCTATTCGTACAGGTCTAGATGAAGCAGGCTTTGAAAATGTTCCGATTATGTCATATGCCGTAAAATATGCATCTAGCTATTATGGTCCATTCCGAGATGCAGCTGATGGTGCACCTCAATTTGGTGATCGCAAATCATACCAAATGGATCCATCGAATCGAATGGAGGCATTCCGTGAAGCGGAATCAGATATTGAAGAAGGTGCAGATTTCTTAATCGTTAAACCAGCTTTAAGTTATTTAGACATTATTCGTGATGTGAAAAATAATTATACATTACCGATTGTTGCATACAACGTTTCTGGTGAATATGCAATGATTAAAGCTGCGGCTATTAATGGCTGGATTGAAGAGAAAAATGTAGTGCTTGAAACGTTACTTAGCATGAAACGTGCAGGCTCAGATTTAATCATTACGTATCATGCTAAAGATGTTGCACGTTGGTTGGAGGAGAAATAAATGACTCGTTCTTATGAAAAATCAAAACAAGCATATGCTGAAGCGATTAACCTAATGCCAGGTGGTGTTAGTAGCCCAGTACGTGCATTCAAATCCGTAAATATGGATCCAATCTTCATGGAATCTGGTCACGGAGCTATTATTAAAGATGTTGATGGCAATGAATATATTGACTATGTATTATCATGGGGACCTCTAATTTTAGGTCATACGCATCCAGAAGTTGTACAAGCAATTGCAGAAACAGCAGCGAAAGGCTCTTCGTTTGGAGCACCAAGTTACACAGAAAATCGATTAGCTAAATTAGTGTTAGATCGACTACCTGGTATGGAAATGATTCGCTTTGTTTCTTCTGGGACAGAGGCTACGATGTCTGCTTTACGCGTAGCTCGTGGTGTTACAGGTCGCGATAAAATTTTAAAATTTGAGGGCTCATATCACGGTCATGGAGATTCCTTGCTAATTAAGGCTGGCTCTGGGGTAGCTACATTAGGCTTACCTGACAGCCCTGGTGTCCCAGCGGATATTGCACGCAATACATTAACAGTAGCGTACAATGACTTAGAAGGGGCAAAACTAGTTTTCGAAAAGTTTGGTTCAGAGCTTGCGGCAGTAATTGTTGAGCCAGTCGCAGGAAATATGGGCGTTGTCCCTCCACAACCAGGCTTCCTACAAGGTTTACGTGAATTAACAAAGGAACATGGAACACTGTTGATTTTTGATGAAGTTATGACAGGCTTCCGTGTTGACTATGGCTGTGCACAAGGTTATTTTGATGTAACACCGGATATTACAACGTTAGGTAAAGTTATTGGTGGTGGACTTCCTGTAGGTGCATTTGCAGGGAAAAAGGAAATTATGGAGCAAGTGGCTCCGGCTGGACCAATCTATCAAGCTGGGACATTGTCAGGGAATCCATTAGCAATGACAGCTGGCTATGAAACATTAACTCGCCTAGATCCTAGCTCTTATGAATACTTCAAAAAGCTAGGAGATCAATTAGAGGCTGGTTTCCGTGAAGCCGCAACGAAATACAATATTCCGCATACTGTAAATCGTGCTGGTTCAATGATAGGTTTCTTCTTTACGAACGAAGATGTTATTGATTTTGATTCAGCAAAAACGTCAGATTTGCAATTATTTGCTGAATATTTCCGTCTAATGGCAGAAGAAGGTATTTTCTTACCTCCATCTCAATTTGAAGGTTTATTTATTTCTACTGCACATACGGAGGAGCATATCTCAAAAACAGTTGATGCTTTCCATAAAGTATTTGCACAATTAGCAAGATAATAGGTTGATACAAAATAGCATGCTAGAAGTATTTTCTGGCATGCTATTTATTGTTGTTTACTAATATAATTTGCCTCTGTCTGTAATGGCTTATATTTTTGCGGTTCATCACCAAAAGTTATGGATGACATTTGTTAAAACGTCTAAGTTGATTGGAGTGGAGATGGGCGACTCCTTGGAGATTAGCGTCACAGATGAGACCCTGCAGCGAAGCGAAGCAGCTCATCGGACGCCCTCAGGAAAGCGCCCGGTCGGAACGGAAATCAACCACTCGTTTTGGTGATGATCCATTTTTACCCGTTAAATGACAATGGATGTATGATCGTTACCGCTTGAAAAATTTTTATTAAAATTATAACTTTCAGCATAGCCAAATTGTGGCCGAAATCGTATATAATAGAGCTATTCGTAAAAGAAAGTAGTGAATTGATATGGCAACTGGCACACATATGGTCGAAGTACCTGTAGGAATTGAAAATGTATGGGACTTCGTCAGTGATATGGAAAAATGGGCAAAGCTTGTCCCAGGTTATAATGCGCATGAAATGATTGATGAAAAACATTCAACATGGACGTTTAAAGGCAATGTTGGTGTTCTGAAAAAAACAGTACAAGTAGAGATTACTATTTTAGAATGGGCAGCGCCTTCTAAAGTAACATTCGAATTAAAAGGAATTTCTGATAACTTTTCAGGAAACGGTTATTTCCTAGCAGAAAGTATTGATGCAGAAAATACAAAAATGACAGGCTTCTTGGAAGTAACAGCAGGAGGATTAGCCGGTCCTGTTTTAAATCCAATCTTTAAGCCAATCGTACCAAAAGCAACACAAATGTTAACAGACCGTGTAGCAAATAAAATTAAATTGGTGAATGTATAATAACGATTCCACCACAAGTAAAAGGCATGCTAGAATACTTCTTCTAGCATGCCTTTTTTAGGCTCGTTATTGTGGGGATTTTTGTTACGGCAGGCGCTTTTCTTAGGGGACGTCCGATGTGCCGCTTCCCTTAGGCACTATACAAAATCCGATCGCATTGTTTCTTTGCACGAGAGTAAAGAGACAGCTACATAATATACACCAAGACGAAATTGATTAATCACCCTATAGCATACTATCCTTCCGAGCTTCATATGATGCAAGAGGAGGGATTATTATCGAACACAAAACTTGGAATATGAGTGAAACTTTTTGTTTTCCTGGTTATGGCTGCCCAACAGAAATAGCAGCTGTACAAATTAAGCCACGGTGGCAGACAACGCAGTTAGAAGACTCTCTACGATTAATGGGTATTTATCATATCACAGCACATGTTCGCTTTGATTTTCAAGACATGCAAGCTTACATGGGTGATGATGAATTAGTACAAATCGATACGCTAGATATTCAAGGAGATACTGGTTATTTTGAATATGCAGTTCCTTTAAATGTAGATTTACCAAAGGATGCAGCTATTGAAGATTTAATGGTAAAGGATATTCGACCTGTTTTGAGGAATCAGATGTGTCAGCTCGAGTGGACGGTTACAAGTGTTTTTCATGAGCCTGAGCTTGCGTTAGAAAAAGCGCACGTTTTTGAAAGTCAGTCTGTCAATGCCTCAGCTCAAATTGAGAAGGGGGACCTTACAAAAGAAACGGCACAAGTAAAACAACCTACAACTGCAGTAGCTTCGAATCAGAAAGAAAAAACTGTAGCTGTAGTAGCTTCAGCACAAGAAGAAAAATCAAAGTTAGTTTCATTCGCAGTTCAAAAGGAAAAGTCTGAAGCAATAGTAGCTTCAGACAAAAAAGAAAAGCCTGCATCAAAAACAATGTTGAGGGAGTCCTCAAGTAATATTGTAGTCCGTGAATCTAGCTCCTGGCATGAAGTGCCATCGATGATCTGGGATTTAACCGAAGACTATACACCGCTAAAGGTTCGTGTTTCAAATGATTTCATTCAAAAGTAAATAGCATATAAGTAAAAGGAGCAATAAGATGATGAAATCCCCAGATGTTGGAATGATGATGACACGTATAAACTGAAAAGCACAAATTGGAACAATTATCGTTTTGCAATAAAAACGAAATTGTCGTAGCCATGGTGGTAAAAAACAAGGATTATACTTACGTCGTCGCATTTGAATTTTCACTTCCTTTTCTAGTAGTGCTTCCTAAAAAATAACTAAATCACTTGAAAAATTGCATGATTTTGGGGTACAATGTGAAAAAGTTGAATATCAATGCAAATGCTATGACAGGGAAGAGTAAATTATTCGTACATTTTAAGAGAGGAAACAGTAGCTGAAAAGTTTCTATTTGTACCTAGTTGAATGTAGCCCTCGAGCAGCTTTAGTGAACTAACAGTAGTTAAAGCCGGTTAAACACCGTTACCGAATTGAGAGCCAGTAGTAAAGGCTTAAGCAAGTAATACATTTTTTCTGATGAAACGTATGATAGCTTAACGCGCCTCTGCTGGAATTAAAGGTGGTACCGCGAACTTAAACTCCTTCGTCCTTTTTGACGTTAGGAGTTTTTTTATTTTTATTAATCTTCTTGTTAATGTCTTTTTACTGAGACTTAAAAAAGAATGATTGGTACTATCTCACACTAAAAAAAATATTAAGTTAACAGGAGGAGTCAAAATGACAGAAAACATTTCAATGCCAACAAAATATGATCCACAGTCCATTGAAGCAGGTCGTTATGAATGGTGGTTACAAGGGAAATTTTTTGAGGCGCAGCCTACAAGTGAAAAGGAGCCTTATTCTATCGTTATTCCACCACCGAATGTAACAGGTAGACTACACCTTGGCCATGCTTGGGATACAACTTTACAAGATATTTTAATTCGTATGAAGCGCATGCAAGGTTATGATGCACTTTGGTTACCAGGAATGGACCATGCAGGTATTGCGACACAAGCAAAAGTAGAAGCAAAACTACGAGAAGAAAATATTACACGTTATGATTTAGGTCGTGAAAAATTCCTCGAAAAAACATGGGAATGGAAAGAAGAATATGCTGGACATATTCGTGATCAATGGGCGAAGCTTGGTCTTGGGTTAGATTACACTCGCGAGCGTTTCACACTTGATGAAGGTCTTTCTGATGCAGTTAAAACTGTTTTCGTTCAATTGTATGAAAAAGGCCTAATCTATCGTGGCGAACGCATTATTAACTGGGATCCTGCTGCAAAAACAGCATTATCAGATATTGAAGTTATCTATAAAGATGTTCAAGGTGCATTCTATCATATGAAATACCCATTAGCTGATGGCTCAGGATATGTGGAAGTAGCAACTACACGTCCTGAAACAATGCTAGGTGACTCTGGGGTAGCTGTTCACCCGAATGATGAGCGCTATCAACACTTAATCGGTAAAACAGTTATTTTACCAATCGTAGGTCGTGAAATTCCAATCGTAGCAGATGACTACGTAGATTTGGATTTCGGTACTGGAGTTGTAAAAATGACACCAGCACACGATCCTAATGACTTTGAGGTGGGTAACCGCCACAACCTAGAACGCATTCTTGTTATGAATGAAGATGGTACTATGAACGAGCTTGCTGGCAAGTATAACGGTATGGATCGTTTTGAATGTCGTAAGCAAATCGTAGCTGATTTACAAGAAGCTGGCGTGCTTATCCGTATTGAAGAGCATACACATTCAGTAGGGCACTCTGAGCGTTCTGGTGCTGTTGTAGAGCCATATCTTTCTGCACAATGGTTCGTAAAAATGCAACCACTTGCTGATGCTTCACTTACTCTTCAAAAAGATGAAGAAGGGCAAGTAAACTTCGTACCATCTCGTTTTGAAAACACATATTCTCGCTGGATGGAAAACATTCGTGACTGGTGTATCTCTCGTCAATTATGGTGGGGTCATCAAATTCCTGCTTGGTATCACAATGAAACAGGTGAAGTTTACGTAGGCAAAGAAGCACCGGCAGATGCAGAAAATTGGACGCAGGATGAAGACGTATTAGATACATGGTTCTCGTCTGCACTATGGCCATTTTCTACAATGGGTTGGCCAGATGAGACTAACGAAGAATTTAAACGTTACTATCCAACAAGCACACTTGTAACTGGTTATGATATTATTTTCTTCTGGGTTTCTCGCATGATCTTCCAAGGTCTTGAATTTACAGGTCAGCGCCCATTCAAAGATGTATTAATTCACGGTTTAGTACGTGATGGAGAAGGACGCAAGATGAGTAAATCACTTGGCAATGGTGTAGACCCTATGGACGTTATTGATCAGTATGGTGCTGATTCATTACGTTACTTCTTAGCTACTGGATCTTCTCCTGGTCAAGATTTACGCTATACAACTGAAAAAGTAGAGTCAGTATGGAACTTTGCAAATAAAATTTGGAATGCCTCTCGTTTTGCTTTAATGAATATGGAAGGTATGACATATGATGAAATCGACTTAACTGGTGAAAAATCAGTTGCCGACAAATGGATTCTAACTCGCTTAAATGAAACAATTGAACGTGTAACATCTCTTGCAGAACGTTATGAATTTGGTGAAGTTGGGCGTGAGCTGTATAACTTCATTTGGGATGATTTCTGTTCTTGGTATATTGAAATGGCTAAATTACCGTTATATGGTGATGACGAAGCAGCTAAGAAAACGACGCGTTCTATTTTAGCTTACGTTTTAGACCAAACTATGCGTCTATTACATCCATTCATGCCATTCATTACAGAAGAAATCTGGCAGCACTTACCTCATGAAGGTGAATCAATTACAGTGGCAGCATGGCCAACTGTTCGTGCGGATCTTCATTTTGCAGAGGAAGCAGACAATATGAAGCTCCTAATGGATATTATACGTTCAGTACGTAATATTCGTGCGGAAGTAAATACACCAATGAGCAAAAAAGTGCCGCTATATATTTCAGCGAAGGATGCTACAACGGTTACAGTACTAGAAGCCAATAAAGCATATTTAGAAAAATTCTGTAATCCAGAATCACTAACAATTGGAGAAAACTTAGAAGCACCTGGTCAGTCAATGACAGCAGTAGTAACTGGAGCTGAACTATTCCTACCACTTGTTGGACTTATTAATCTAGAAGAAGAAATTGCTCGTCTTGAAAAAGAATTAGAAAAATGGGCAAAAGAAGTGAAGCTTGTGAATGGTAAGTTATCGAATGAAAAATTCGTGTCTAAAGCGCCGGAAGCATTAGTTAATGCGGAGCGTGAGAAATTAGCTGATTACGAAAGTAAACATGCGGTCGTATTAAAACGTTTAGAAGAACTAAAAAATATGTAAGATTGAGACAGCGGATGGCTATCGTCATTCGCTGCTTTTTTCTTTCATTCAAGTGTAAGTTTTTATTTACTAAAATAGAGGTAATGTAGTAAGAGGGAGTGTTTCTTTTGTTTAAAACGATGAAAGAATGTACAGATTTTATTTTTACGTTAAAGGCAGTTGATCATAAACGTGCTCCGCTCGTCTTGATGCGAGAGGTATTAGCTTTTCTTAATAACCCACAGGACAAGCTACGTGTTATCCATTTAGCAGGCTCAAATGGGAAGGGGTCAACAGTGAATGCGCTAAGAGAAATGTTACAACTTACTGGCTACAAAGTAGGCGCCTTTACTTCACCTCATTTAGAGCGTGTTAATGAACGTATGACTATTAATGGTATGCAAATTAATGATGCGCAATTTTTACACTATATGAACAATGTTGCTGAGATTATTGAAACACATTATGAAGGTGAATTTCCGAGCTTTTTTGAAGTGGTAACACTTATTATGTACCAATATTTTGCGGATGAAGAAGTGGATTTTGCGTTGATTGAAACGGGACTTGGTGGACGTTTAGATGCTACGAATGTCGTTACGCCTCTAATTTCAATTATTACAACGATTTCATTAGAACATACTGCGTTTTTAGGAGATACGTTAGCTAAAGTAGCGTTTGAGAAAGCGGGAATTATTAAAGAAAATGTACCTGTTGTAGTGGGCGTTAAAAGTGAGGAGGCACTTTCTGTTATTCGTGAGGTAGCAAATGAGCGTCATGCCCCATGCTTTGTTTTAGGGAAGGATTTTACGGTTGAAAATATTGAACAAGGAACTGATATGCAATATTTTAATTACCGAAAAGCAAATGTGGAGATGGAAGCTATCCCATTAAAAATGGCTGGTCAGCATCAAATAAATAATGCAAGCGTTGCGATTACGGCGATCTTAACTTTAAAAGAGAATGGAGCAATTGATATTTCAGATGCATCAATCCGTCAAGCTTTGGCAAAAGCTCAGTGGGCAGGCCGTTTTGAGCAATTACCAGGTCCTATAATATTAGATGGGGCACATAATTCTGAAGGAACTGCGGCGTTAATTCAAACTCTTAAAACGGTTTATCCGCAACAAAACTATCGATTTATATATGCAGCATTATCGGATAAAGATCATGCGAAAAGTATTGCTTTAATGGATAGTATTGCTACATCAATTGCATTTACACAAATTGAGCTTCCAAATGCTATGCCTGCTGATCAATTAGCTGCATTATCTACAAATACGAATAAAATATATAATGCGAATTGGTGTGAAATGGTTCAAATGATGCTACATCAAAGAAATGATGAGGATGTTATCGTCATTACAGGCTCCTTGTATTTTATAGCTGAAGTTCGACAATGGCTACAGGGGGAACAAAGATGATCCCTAAATGGAATAGCTATAAGGAAAAATGGAATGTTCAGAGTGATGATGTTATTAAACCAGGTCTAACTGCGATTGAAGAAGCTTTGGCACGAGTAGGTAATCCGGAAAATAAATTGCAAGTCGTACATGTAGCAGGGACTAACGGTAAAGGCTCGACACTTACTTTTCTAGAATCAATTGCTAAGGAACATGGCTTACGTGTTGGTAAATTTATGTCTCCTTGTATTTTGGACGTGCATGATCAAATTCAAGTAGAAGGTCAAGCTATTTCAGAAGCTGAAATGGACCTTGTATTCCAACAAATGCAGGTAGCCGGACTTAGTAGCAAACTAACGGATTTTGAACTTTTAACAGTTGCAACATTTTTACATTTTGTTGCTAGTAATGTAGATATCGCCCTTATTGAAGCTGGTATGGGTGGCTTACTTGATAGTACGAATGTGGTCACACCAATTGCCTCTATCATACCGAGTATCGCATTAGAGCATACGAATTTTTTAGGAGATACGATTGAAAGTATTGCCTACCATAAAGCTGGAATTATTAAGCCGTATCATCCAGTTATTATCGGCGATTTACCGTTAGAAGCGAAAAATATAGTCTACCAGGAAGCCAGCAAAAAACATGCATCCGTTTTTGAGCTAAATCATCAGTTTTATGTGGAACAAGAGAAAGATGGAGAGAGCTATGTGCATAATGACAATGGCCTCCGCATTACAAAGCTTACACGCACTATAAAGGGAGCACATCAGGCGAATAATATGGCACTTGCTATTACAGCCTTCTTTGAAGTAGCGACTGCATTGGAGTTACAAGTTAGTAAAGAATCTATTCAAAAAGCTGTGAAAAACGCTACCATTTTAGGACGCTTTGAAGAAATTATGCCTTATATTGTTTTAGACGGTGCGCATAATCCAGCGAGTGCTGAGAAATTAATAGAAACGATTAAGCAGGAGTTCCAAGATGAGCAGATTACTTTTGTAATTGGAATTCTTGCAGATAAGGCTGTAAAAGAGATTTTGCAACTATTTGAGCAAGTAAGTGATTGTTTTTACTTTGTTGATATTGATAATCCCCGTGCGATGGCTGCTCACAACATGCTTGAGCTGTCCAACGCCTCTCATAAGGCAGTTTTAGAAGATTATGTGCAATTTTTAAAACGACAGTCAGCAAGTAAATCGAGGACGATTGTATCGGGTTCATTGTATTTATTAACGGAAGTTCGTAGTAGATTAAAAAACAATTAACATGTAGTTAGTATATTTCCAATATAATCAGGTACTCATAAAAAAATGAGTACCTGATTTTTTTTCATTTGGGTATTCTCTCTTTGAGTTCCATAAGTACTTTTTGCCAATATTGTTTCATTTCTTCTCTTACATTCTGATTAGAAAGTTTTTCTTGATGGAAGCTAATAGTAGTTTTATTACTTGCACCCGGTATAATACGAACTTGTACGGTTGATGCCTTGTCCCATCCTACCTTTTGCCAAGTTAGACGAAGTTGTTGTAAAGGTTTAACTACGCGTATTTCTCCTGACCCTAATTTCGTAATATAGTTCTGTCCTGGTTCAAGGATAATGAACATACTCTCTCCTAACCATACGTTTAATCCATCTTGTGAAGTAACTAGGTTCCAAGCTTCCTCTTTGGAAATCGGGAACATCCTTCTAACACCTACTTGAAACCCTACTGTTTTTGTTTGTCCAATAATTTTCGGATTATCCACCTTCTTACCTCCATCACTAGTATTTATCTGTAATAATATTATTTCTATTTCTGCTTTCTGTTTCCTTGCGCATCCTCAAATTTTTTTGTTAAACAGTAGAAGACTCCTTTGATAGAGATACAAAAGAGTAATATAAAAAATCCACCTCTTTTTTAGTAAATCTTTTTATACAAAAATATTTATTTTTGCAGTAAAACCTCGAAAATAACTAGTGAATCAAAATGTAGTAAATTCGCATTTACACATCCTTTTGTACATATACTTATATATCAAATTGGTCTTTTCTAAATTTACTTTGATACGTTAAAGAAAGAGGTGATGGTCGAATGAAAATTGTCAGTCAAGTGATGAGAAAACAAATATTTCGGGCGATGATTATTGGAGGAGTAGTAGGACTTTTTGGTGTAGGCATTTTTTTAGGTATTCTTCAAGCGAGCACTCAATTTTCTATAAAAAATGATAGTAATGAGGTAGCTAATAAAAGTAATAATAATACCAAAGGGGAAACCATTACGACAGCGGGAGGAGCAACGAACGGACCCATGCTTTTTGCTAGTCAAGCAGGGGTCTATTCAAATTATGAAAGTGCAAGCGCATTTGTATCTGAACACCCTTCATTAAAAGAAAGTGCCATTGTCGAGGTCGATGGAAAATTTCACATTTGGACAAGTGTGGTAACAGATGAAAGTCAACTTGTTTTCTTAAAAGATCCTGCAACATTTAAAAAAGCATTCACTTTGAGTGGCGACAGTTGTAAGGAGGCAACACTTGCAGAGCTTCCATCTGTGCTAACTGACAAAAATGCAACAAAATTAAATTTTAAGGATAATTCCAAAGATTCTACGCTACCTGCTGATTGGCAATCTATTGGAGCAGCAGCCTCGTCTATTTCAAGCGATACCAGCATCATTCGATTACAAGTTTTGGCCCATTACAAATCGAAAAATGCTTGTCTTCAAGTGAAATTTTAAGCATAAAAGATAGTGAAATAAGCATTATCTTGATTTTTAGAAAATTTTCAAATGCCAAATTCTCCGTTATGATAACTAATAAGGAGGAATGGTCAGACAATGTTTAAAATAAATCACAAGATAGTGCTTGCTTCTGCTTCACCACGACGAAAGGAATTACTTACTATGCTATCCCTTCCGTTTGACATATTAACTAGTGAAGTAGAAGAGACAAGCGTTCAGGCAACTACAATGCAAGATTATGTAAAAGGTGTAGCTCTATTAAAAACACGTGATGTGGCAAAAAAAGCGCCAGATGCAACGATTATTGGAGCGGATACGATTGTTGTTTATGATGATGAGCTACTCCATAAACCAAAAGATCGTGAGGAGGCAATTTCTCACTTATTGCGCTTATCAGGGAAGTGTCATGCGGTCATGACAGCTGTTGCCATTATTGAGCCTGACGGTCATGAAACTACATTTGTGGAAGAGACAAATGTTGTCTTTCATCAATTATCGCAGGAGCTCATCGAAGCATATGTAGATTCGGGAGATCCATTTGATAAAGCAGGCGGTTATGGCATTCAAACTGCTGGAACCCTCCTAGTGAAACGAATTGAAGGAGATTATAACAATGTTGTCGGTTTACCACTTGCAGCGTTGTTTACGCAATTGGTAGCACGCAATATTATCCAATTTGCGAAGGAGTGAGGCTTTTTTGACGAATGATGTTTTACAAAGGACGATGATACGAGACGTTCATATAGAAGATCGCCCCCGTGAAAGACTACGTAGACAAGGAGCTATGAGTTTATCGAATCAGGAGCTACTGGCTATTTTACTAAGGACAGGAACTAAAGAAGAGTCTGTCCTTGTACTGGCAAATCGCGTACTAAGCGTTTTTGAGCGTTTACATCATTTGAAACATGCAACAATAGAAGAAATGGTTGCTATTAGAGGGATTGGTGAGGTTAAAGCCATTCAGTTATTAGCGGCAATTGAACTCGGTAGACGTCTCGCGCAGAAACATAGCGATGAAAAATATACGATTCGTTCCCCGCAAGATGCCGCTACCTATTTAATGCCTGATATGACCTCATTGAATCAGGAACATTTCGTCGTTCTTTTTTTGAATGTGAAAAATCAAATTATTCATAGAAAGACAATTTTTATAGGTAGTCTAAATGCTTCGATTGTCCATCCAAGGGAGATATATCGCGAAGCTGTAAAAAGATCTGCCGCTTCTATAATTTGTGCACATAATCATCCTAGTGGCGTTCCAACACCTAGTGATGAGGATATTGAAGTGACGAGAAGAATTTTAGAGGCTGGTTATATTATAGGCATAGATTTAATCGATCATCTCATCATCGGTGATCATCAGTTTATTAGTTTGAAAGAAAAAGGATATTTTTAACTCTGCAATATATTTTGCAGAGTTTTTTTATTTAGTTTAAAGATGACAATCTCTAGCTAAATAAGATTTGTTGAGGTATATAATTAAGATTGTAGAGTGGTCACCGAATCATTTCGTGAAGCCTCACAGTGTTCCTTGTTTCTAAAATTTAGTGAAAATCAAATCGCTCCATTATTTTACAAAAAAATTTTTTTGTATTTTTTTGCGAAAAGCTAATAATGAAAACGAACCTTTTCTTATAGAATACGTTATTGTATTCATAGAAATGTCTATAATATTCACAAAAATTGGTAGCCTATTACACGTTGTCTTACAAGAATAAAAATTATATGCTAATCTATACGTACTGTTTTTGTTTGGGAGGGAATTAAAATAGTATCTTTTCCGTGAGAAGAGGTATGTGGCACTATAAATTCTTGCGTTTTTCCGTTATAATGAACGGTATGATTTTATTTTTATTCAGAAAAAGACTCTCATTCCAACAGGTGTGAGATAATTGAGTGTGTAGTTTTTTTCAGTAGGTGTCTAACACCGAGTGAATGAAGATAAAGCCTCGGGGTGTAAACGCGCCGAGGTATAAGTTGATGTCAACGAAAGTATGGCTTAAATAGAAAGGGAGTACACAAATTGTTTGGATTAGGAAATAAAGATGTCGGGATTGACCTTGGCACAGCGAATACATTAGTGTTTATTAAAGGGAAGGGAATCGTTTTACGCGAACCTTCAGTCGTAGCGAAAAATACAAAAACTGGAGATATCGTTGCAGTAGGTAACGATGCAAAAAATATGATTGGTCGTACACCTGGCTCAATCGTAGCAATTCGTCCTATGAAAGATGGCGTTATTGCTGATTTTGATATTACTACAGCAATGATAGAATACTATTTAAAAGAAGCTTGTAAAAATTCTGGTGGTAATTGGAAAAAACCGAATGTTATGATTTGTGTGCCTTACGGTATTACATCGGTTGAACAACGTGCGGTTATTGATGCTGCTCGCCAAGCAGGTGCTAAGGAAGCCTTTACAATTGAAGAGCCATTTGCAGCAGCAATCGGTTCAAACTTACCAGTATGGGATCCAACAGGGTCAATGGTCGTTGATATCGGTGGTGGTACAACAGAGGTAGCGGTTATTTCATTAGGTGGTATTGTAACAAGTGAATCCGTGCGTGTCGGCGGGGATGCAATGGACCAATCCATCATTTCGTATATTCGTAAAACATATAACTTAACAATCGGTGAACGTACTGCGGAAGCAGTGAAAATGGAAATTGGTACAGCGTTGGCTGAAGGTCCAGAAGAAAAAATGGAAATTAGAGGGCGCGATCTTTTAACAGGATTACCGAAAACGATCGAAATTTCATCACAGGAAATTTCTGAATCATTACGTGAAGCGGTAGCATCTATTATTGATGGAGTTCGAAAAACGCTTGAACAAACACCTCCTGAATTATCTGCAGACGTAATGGAACGCGGAATTGTCCTAACAGGTGGCGGTGCGCTATTAACAAACTTAGACAAAGTTATTAGCCAAGAAACTAATATGCCAGTATTTATCGCAGAAGATCCACTAGACTGTGTTGCTATTGGTACAGGTAAAGCTTTAGAACATATTGACTTAATTCGTCAACAACAAGTTAAAGGGTAAGGAGGTTTAGGCAATGCCACACTTTTTTTTCAATAAGAAATTAATTTTGCTGCTTGTGGGCATGGTTTTTATTGTGGCATTGATTAGCTTCTCATTACGTGAACGGACTAATGCAACTTTACCAGAGCAAATTATTAAAGACACTGTCGGCGTCGCACAATCTATTGTTGCGAAGCCGGCGAATTATATTGCTGGTGTTTTTGATAATATTGATTCCCTCTTAAACACGTACGAAGAAAATAAACGTTTAAAAGCACGCTTAGATGAATTTGTTGCTGTACAAGCTGAGGCATCGGACTTGAAATCTGATATTAAAAAGTTTCAAGAGCTTATGGACAAATCGGAAAGCTTAAAAGCATATGATCCGATTCATGCCACAGTTATTGCTAGAAACCCTGACCAGTGGGAAGACAAAATTATTTTAGATAAAGGATCTTCACACGGTGTAGAAAAAAATATGGCAGTTATGACAGCGAAAGGTTTAATCGGTAAAGTTACTAAAGTGACGCCTTTTACCTCTACGGTAGAGCTTTTATATTCAAATAATCCAAACTATCGTGTTTCTGCGATGGTTCCAGGAGATAAACAAGCATACGGTTTAATCGAGGGCTATGATAAAGAGCGTAATGAACTCATCATGAAGCGAATCGATTCAAGAGTAACAGTTAAAAAAGGTCAACAAGTAGTTTCATCGGGACTTGGCGGTATTTTCCCAAAAAATGTGCCAATCGGAGAAATAACTGAAGTAAGTACAGATGATCATGGCTTAACGAAAATGGCTTATGTAAGACCATCTGCTGATTCTTCAATTTTAGATTATGTTGTTATTGCTAAACGTTCCTCTACGATGATAGATGGATCTGATGGTAATAAATCGAACGGAGATTTAACACATCCACAACAGGGTAACGAGGAGGTTGAATAATGGTTCGATTTCTCATTCCCTCTGTGGCAGTTTTACTATTTTTACTAGAACCAGAGTTTGCTATGCTTTCACCGATTGAAGTGAAAGGGCATATCTATTATTTGGTCCCTAGATTTTTAATCTTATATTTAATATTTATATCCATCTATTACAGCCGTCAACGAGCGGTAATGTATGGACTTTTTTTTGGTGTCTTGTATGATGTGTTTTACATTGATATTATTGGATTATATTCAGTACTGTTTCCGCTAGTATGTTTTTTAGCAGGGTCAATTGTGAAAGTTATTCATCAGCACTTAGTTGTGACAACGACGATTTCAGTTGTTTTAGTAGCAATTTTAGAATTTATACTTTATCAATTCTTCTATCTTATCGACTTTACAACGATTCCATTTTCGGATTTCTTACGTTCACGACTACTGCCAACGATCATTGCTAATGCACTATTTTTAATGATTCTTGGTTGGGCCTTCAAGTATCTGATTAATGCGCGTGTCTTACAGAGAGCACGTGAAGTTTCTTAACAAAGAGCAACGTGGGGTGAGGCATTCATGAAAAAACAGTTAGTTAATATGAAGGGAACAAAGGATGGATTTGTTCTTCATTTAGACGATCAATGTGCGTATGTCGATTTAGTAGAAGAGCTAAAAAAGAAAGTTTCAGAGAGCGGTATCGATAGTAAAGTAGATGTACAATTATATTTGGGCTATCGATACTGTTCTGATGAACAAATCAAAGAGCTTATTAAAATTGTTCAGGAAACAGAGCAACTAATCGTTTCAAAAGTGCAAAGTGAAGTACTGACTGTCCATGAGAGCAACCAGAAAAGGATTGAAAGTCAACAAGATACATATTTAGGTGTGGTCAGATCGGGTCAAGTTCTACGTTCGCCAGGCGATATTATTATCGTAGGGAATGTCAATCCGAACGGGCGTGTAGAAGCAGCTGGCAATGTGTATGTCCTAGGTAAACTTAAAGGAATTGCACATGCTGGTGTTCATGGTAATAAGGAAGCAATCATTGCAGCATCTTGTTTTGAAGCCACACATATCATGATTGCTGATCAGGTTCAGGCAATGTCAGACGAACATGTAAAAACGATTAATCAAGAAGAGATGACTTGTGCATTTATTGGCTATGATGGGCGCATTACGTACGATCAAATTCACGCGTTAAAAAATATTCGACCATTGTTAAATGTGTCTAAGGGAGGAAGCTAGTGTGGGAGAAGCGATCGTCATAACTTCAGGTAAAGGCGGCGTCGGAAAAACGACGACAACGGCTAACCTTGGGACTGCATTGGCTCTACAAGGTAAAAAAGTATGTTTAGTAGATACAGATATTGGCTTACGTAATTTGGACGTGATTTTAGGTCTTGAGAATCGAATTATTTATGACTTAGTAGATGTTGTTGAAGGGCGCTGTAAGATTCATCAAGCGCTAATAAAAGATAAACGTGTAGATGAAAAACTATTTTTATTACCTGCTGCTCAAACGACAGATAAAAATGCTGTTAAACCTGAGCAAATGAAGAGCTTAGTAGAAGAATTAAAAAGAGATTATGATTATGTTTTAATAGACTGTCCAGCGGGCATTGAACAAGGCTATCGCAATGCGGTTGCTGGTGCTGATCATGCAATTGTAGTAACAACGCCAGAGATTTCTGCTGTGCGTGATGCTGATCGAATTATTGGCTTACTCGAACAGGAAGAAATTACGGCACCTAAACTAATTATTAACCGTATTCGCCAGCATATGATGAAAAGCGGTGATACTTTGGATGTGAATGAAATTACAACACATTTGTCTATAGATTTATTAGGAATAATTGTAGATAATGAAGGGGTTATTTCATCGTCCAATAAAGGGGAACCAGTAGTAATGGATCCTGCTAATAAAGCATCTCTTGGCTACCGTAATATTGCTCGAAGAATACTTGGAGAGTCTGTACCACTTATGGCCATTGAAGATGAACATAAAGGTGTATTTTCAAAACTAAAAGCGTTATTTTCAAAATAATCATCAACCTTTTCGTGCATTTGTACGAGAAGGTTTTTTCTTTGTGCATGAATGGACATGCAAGCTCATATAGTGTGAAAAAAGGATGAGGGCTTGTTTAAAAAATGGAAATGGTTGGTCGCGATATTACTTGTGGCTGCAACTATGCTAGTAATTCGTTTAGAGGATCAAGGCGTATTGGAAACACCGGTGCGAAAACTTGTTACAACATCAGCTGATTTGACTTATTTAAGCGAGCTCGGACAAAGCTGGTTAAATAAAGATGATGCAACAATTTTAGTATCGAGTGATGTTGGACAAACTGAACTATTAACATTTGCCAATGCGGAAGTTTTTAAGGAAGGCTTTTTATTGCAATATGACATGGGCTTACCGGTTTATGCTGGAAAGAGTGGTCTTGTCGTTTTTACCGGTCATACAAAATATACTGGTAAAACAATGACAATCAGTTATGACGATGGTACAACTGTATCCTATGGTATGCTAGATAGTTTAGCACAACTTCCATACACAACAGTGCAGGCAAACGATTTAATCGGCATGAAAGAGACGGGGCAACTCTATATCTCAATTGAGAAAGAAAAGGCACAATATAATTTGGAGCAGATTGTACAGTGGCTTGAAACAGCGGAGTCCAATGAAAATTAAACTGCATCTTCTATGTATCCCTCTCGTATTTTTAATGATTTTTACCGGTCAAATTGCTTATTACGCTATTATTTTATCTTCGTTATTATGGCATGAAGCAGGTCATTTGTTAATGGCGATGCTTTGTGGCGTTAGCGTAAAATCATGCGTAATTACACCTTACGGAGGGGAAATAGAATTTGAAAATCCAGCGGCTGTGCCAGCAACGTCACTCCTTTGGATTGCCTTAGGGGGACCAATCGCTACAATATTAGGGATTGGCCTCGCTTTTTTTATGCCAGAGCTGCTTGCGACTAAGCTTATTAATGTGCAACTTGTGCTATTAGCAATCAATGTTATACCGATTATTCCATTGGACGGTGGCAGAATATTTTTAGCGTGCTTATTTTTATTCAATCCAAGTGTTCGTGCGTTTGAATATTACTACTGGCTTTCTCTTATAATTGCCTTTATACTATTCATGATAACTTTAAGTTACCTTCCGCAATCTATTTTTATAGCAATTTTATGTTTATTTATATGGCTTCAAGTGTTAAAGGAATGGAATTATCGAAAATATCGTTTAGCATTTGAGAAATATGTAATGAAAAGATTGACTTGATAGAAATCGTGTGGTAATATTTTAATGTTATTGTTTGTAGCACCTGTGCTACTATAACCGCTCTGGAAAGGTCTAAGTATCGTATGATCACCTTTATAAACAGGCGAGTCTGAGTCTATGAGGAGGTGCAGTAAAATGTACGCAATTATTGAAACTGGTGGTAAACAAATCAAAGTAGAAGCTGGTCAAGAAATCTATGTTGAAAAATTAGGTGTAGAAGCTGACGAGGTTGTAACTTTCGATAAAGTTTTATTCGTAGGTGGCGAAAACGTTAAAGTTGGAGCTCCATTCGTAGAAGGCGCTACTGTAACAGCGAAAGTTGTGAAAGAAGGCCGTGCGAAAAAAATCGTTGTTTTCAAATTGAAAGCTAAAAAGAACTACCGTCGTAAACAAGGTCACCGTCAACCTTACACAAAATTAGTTGTTGAAGCTATCAACGCTTAATTATGAGGTGTAGCGAATGATACAAGTTACGATTCATCACAATGAAAATAGACATGTGTCAGCATTTGAATTTTCAGGACATGCGGAATACGATGAATCTGGTAAGGATTTAGTATGTGCAGGAGCATCTACCATTGCCATCGGTACGGTAAATGCTATTTATGCACTATTACAATTACAGCCAGAAGTCGAACAAGCTGCTGAAGGTGGAGGCTATCTTAAGGTAGACTTACCATCAGATTTAGAGCCTGAGATTGATGCAAAACTACAGTTAATTGTCCAAGTAATGACAGCCCAAGTGTATTCTATGGTGCAAAATTACGGACAATATATCCAAATCAACTACAACCAAGTAGGAGGTGGAACACAATGAAATTATTATTAACTTTAGACTTACAATTTTTCGCATCTAAAAAAGGTGTAGGTTCTACTAAAAACGGACGTGACTCTGAGTCTAAACGACTTGGTGCTAAACGTGCTGATGGCCAATTCGTAACTGGTGGTTCAATTCTTTACCGTCAACGCGGTACAAAAATTTACCCAGGTACAAACGTAGGTCGTGGTGGTGACGATACACTATTTGCTAAAGTTGACGGCGTTGTAAAATTCGAACGTTTAGGTCGCGATCGCAAACAAGTATCTGTATACCCAGCAACACAAGAAGCTTAATCTTTTATAAGATAACATAAAGCGGAGGACTGCATTTATTGCAGTCCTTTTTTTGGCTAAATTTCGATGAAGATTTAAGGGAAAAATACAGCAAAACTTGTTATACTAGTAAGGATAACTTTATTGGAGTGAATGGGATGAACAATCAATCACTAACCATTAGTGAAGTAATACGTTTTGCAAATCATGATTATGTGAATCAGCTGCAGCTTATTCGCATGAATTTAGATTTAGGTAGAATTGATGAATCAAAAAAACTTATTCAAAATTATTCAGAACAGTTACAAGTACTTTCTATCCTTAATCGAATACAATTACCGCAAACAATCGAATGGCTGCAAACGGCAGGCTGGCGCTATCCTTCATTGCCAATGAAGCTTAGTGGTGATATAAAAATGCCTGTCACAAATACGATTGATTCGGAAGTTGTAGATTACTTAAACAAAACAGTTATGCATGTTTATGATACATTAGATCCATTTACAGAGCAGAGCTTAGCGCTCGATGTACGTGTTGACGATCATACATTTGCCGTGACATTTACGCTAAATGGGCAATGGAGTGCTGATGCATTCACCGAAAAAGGTTTGAAACAATTAGACATTCAAACAGTGGAAGAGACAAATACGTCTTGGATATATGTATTGAGTGCAAGCAGGGAGTGAATTAAATGTTTGTCGATCACGTCAAGATTTATGTAAAAGGTGGCGACGGTGGGGATGGAATGGTAGCCTTCCGTCGTGAAAAATTTGTACCGAATGGTGGTCCTGCTGGTGGCGATGGTGGTCACGGTGGGAATGTTGTCTTTCAAGTTGAAGAAGGTCTGCGAACGTTAATGGATTTCCGTTACAAACGCAACTTCAAGGCTGACCGTGGTGAGCATGGTATGAGTAAAGGGATGCATGGTAGACGTGCAGATGATTTAATCGTTAAAGTACCACCGGGCACGGTTGTAATGAACGAAGAAACAGGCGTTGTTATTGCGGATTTAGTAGAGCATGGTCAACAAGCGATTATCGCAAAAGCTGGTCGCGGTGGCCGCGGGAATTCCCGCTTTGCAACACCAGCCAATCCTGCTCCAGAACTTTCTGAAAAAGGTGAGCCAGGACAAGAATTAAATGTTATATTAGAGCTGAAAGTACTAGCAGATGTAGGATTAGTTGGCTTCCCAAGTGTAGGTAAATCAACATTATTATCTGTTGTTTCTGCGGCAAAGCCAAAAATAGGTGCTTATCATTTCACTACAATCGTACCGAACTTAGGAATGGTTGAAACGGATGATCATCGTAGCTTTGCAATGGCCGATTTACCAGGTTTAATCGAAGGTGCGCACGAAGGTGTTGGTCTAGGTCACCAATTCCTCCGTCATATTGAACGTACACGTGTTATCGTACATGTAATTGATATGTCGGGTATGGAAGGGCGCGATCCTTATGAAGATTACTTAACAATCAATGATGAGCTAAAACAATATAATCTTCGTTTAACAGAACGTCCACAAATTATTGTGGCAAATAAAATGGATATGCCAGATGCAGAGGAAAACTTAGAAATTTTCCGTGAAAAAGTGGGCGATGATGTGAAAATATTCCCAGTATCAGCGGTTTCTCGCCAAGGTTTAAAGCCAGTATTATTTGAAATTGCTGACTTACTGGAAGTAACTCCAGAATTCCCATTATTCGACGATCTAGATGAAGAATCAGATGCAACGGTACTTTACAAACACCAATCTGAAGCAGATTCAATCGAAATCTCTCGTGATCCTGATGGTACATTCATTCTTGGTGGATATGCGATTGAGCGTATCTTCAAAATGACAGACTTCAGCCGCGAGGACGGTGTACGTCGTTTTGCACGCCAATTACGTGGTATGGGCGTCGATGAAGCATTACGTGAACGTGGTGCACAAAATGGCGATATTGTACGCTTATTGGAATTCGAATTTGAATTTGTCGACTAAGAATAGGTTTTAGGGGGAAGCGTATGAAGAATGTTGCGAATCAGCGATATTATTTAGTTCGTGAAGATGTTTTAACGGATGCTATGCAAAAAACTTTGGAGGCGAAACACTTACTTTCAAGTGGTACGGTAACTTCCATTTGGGATGCGGTAAAGCAGGTGGATTTATCGCGTAGTGCGTTTTACAAATATCGTGATGCTGTATTTCCTTTTCACTCAATTGTGCAGGAACGCATTTTAACAGTCTTTGTACAGCTTCAGGACCGTAAAGGAACACTTGCAAAGCTTTTAGAAACAGTGACAATTACGCATTGCAATGTACTGACTATCCATCAGACGATACCGATTCAAGGACGTGCTAATGTTACGTTGTCGCTAGATGTCACTAGTATGACATGTGAACTTGATGATTTAATACAGCAACTTAAACGTTTAGATTTTGTAGAGTCAGCGGAAGTAATTAGTTCGGGTGCATTGTAATGACTGACAGCATGTTTAAATTTTTGACAAAATGTAAATAAGCTCAAAAGGAGCAGTCCCATGTGATGTAATGATCACTTCATGGGACAGCTCCTTATTCTTTATCGATAGAGAAAATTCATAGAGAAGAGGAATGGATAACCATAGAGGCTCCGGAGCGTTTGGGAAGCTTCATACTATGCCTTACCTAATATTTGATGTAGAATAAAAGGAGTTTTTTAGGAATTAAAAATTCCGAATTTTTACATTAGTGAAACTAAAGAGGCTTTTCTCCAAAAGTTAGGGATGACATTTGTTAAAACGTATATCATGTATATACGTTTTGGTGGTGAGCCAATTAAATAAAACCATGAACAGGAGGAAATGTTATGACAGAGCAACAATGGGAAAAACGAATAGGATATTTAGGACCTGAGGCATCATTTACATACTTAGCAACAAAGGCAACTTTTCCGGATGAGTGGCTTGTCCCTTGTTCTACAATTCCAGAATGTATTGAGGCGGTAGCGAAGGGGAAGGTGGATTTAGCAGTTGTACCACTGGAAAATGCTTTAGAAGGATCTGTATCGTTAACGCTTGATTATTTATTTCATGAGGCGACCTTATATGTTACAGGTGAGCTTCAGTTAAAAATACAGCAGCATTTAATGGTCAATAAAGCGCAGAAAGACAATTGGGAATCAATCACAGGAGTTTATTCACACCCACATGCTCTAGCCCAATGTCATAAATATTTATTTTATCGTTTCAGCCATGCTCCGTTACATCAAACGACATCAACGGCAGCAGCGGCAAAATTTGTATCCGAAAATCCTAATGAGTGCATTGCCGCAGTAGGAAATGCAGCGGCAGCAGAAAAATATGGCTTAGAAATCGTTCAAACTAATATTCATGACTTCCATTTTAACCATACACGATTCTTCGTATTATCTAAGCAAAATAAACGATTACCGCAAGAATTATCAGATGGACAGGCGAAGACAACTTTCATGATTACATTACCAATAGATCGTTCAGGGGCGTTACATCAAGTATTATCAGTTTTCGCATGGCGACAGCTAAATTTAAGTAAAATCGAATCACGCCCATTAAAAACGGGCTTAGGCGATTATTTCTTTATGATTGATGTTTTAGCAGATGAAAAGGAGCCAATGATGCGTGGGGCTATGGAAGAACTAGCTGCACTTGGTTGCAAAGTGAAGTCACTTGGGACATACTTTACTTATCGAACATCAGACGAGTAATCAATGTCGTCTTCGCTAGGAGGAAATTGTATGGGCGGCGTTATTTTATTTGACGGAGTGTGTAATTTTTGTGATAGCAGTGTGCAATTTATTATCAAATATGATCATGCAGCATATTTTCAATTTGCATCCATCCAGAGTGATGCAGGGCAGGCGTTACTTGCTCAATACGAAATACCAGAAAATATCGATAGTGTCATATTAATTGAGCATGGGAAGGTCTATTTTGAATCTACTGCAGCACTTAAAATTTGTAGGAGATTAAATAGTTTTTGGCCTGTCTGCTATGTTTTCATTCTTATTCCTCCATTTATACGAAATATAATGTACCGACTATTTGCTAAAAATAGATATCGTCTTTTTGGACGGAAAGAAAGTTGTTTATTGCCAACACCTTCACAACGAAAAAGATTTCTTTAACTTTGAAGCTATCCAATTAATGTGGATGAAAGCTAGATAAAGTATGGCTCTTCTGCAAAACGAGGGGGTGATTTCCGTTCCAACTGAGCGCTTTCCTGGGGGCGTCCGATGAGCCGCTTCACTCGCAAGGCTCGCTGCAGGGTCTCATCTGTGACGCTAATCCCCAAGGAGTCGCTCAGTCTCCACTCCAATCAACCATTTCTCATAGCATGTATATTCTAGCATGTCACTTAAAACATACAAAAAACTTCGCAGAAGTTTTTTGTGCGAAAGAGTAGTCGAGAATACAGTAACAGCAGTCTTACAGTCGCGTCACTGTTATAAGTTTATTCCGTTTGATTAAGTAGCTATAGCATTCATTTTTGAAATGCATTGCCATCATAGTTTTCAACAAAATGCGCTATCCAATTAATGTGGATAGCTCTTTTTTTGAAATTGCAATAGCATTTTCCATATGATTACATAAATAATGAAATAAGCTTCAAAAAATTAAATAATAATATTATCAGGTTGTCGATAGAGAAAAAAGAGGATTATATTTGAGTGATATATAAGGATTTTTTTGTTGCTATTTTGCTAATATATCCCCATTTTAACTGATTTCCGCTACGGGCTACTCGACTCCCGCGGGAAAGCGAGTAGCCCGTAGCGGAAATCAGCCTTTCGAATTAATTAGAATGTATAAATGGTTAATCAATACACCTGATAGTAAACCATATAAATTCATTTAAATAGAAAGCTGCTAGTCTCCGTGAAGGCTAGCAGCTTTGAATCAACTATTTGATTTTATACATTATGGAAGGAAAATTTGTTGACTTATTGATCGACAACTAAATAGCCTTTTTTTCGTAAAGTAAGCTCAATTAAATCTAAAATTTCAACAGAAGGCGCGGAAATAACATGAAGATGTGTACCACCTGTTAGTTCGGATAAATAACTTGCTTGTGTTTCGTTGACACGTTGAATAAATTTTTTTACCTCATGACGGTTAGAGACCATAATGGATGCAGTAATTTCTCCATAAATAGGATGTTCAACAATAACATTTTTTACTGTCCCACCGCAATCAACTATTGTTATCAGTTCATCATCTGCATTTTCTGCTGTATGAAAGCAAGGAATTGTCCGTTCAACGGTCTGCTGTATTTGTTCCTGATGCATATAAAGATATCCTTGGCTAGTAGCAATAATAGGCTCATTCCTAGCCTTTAATAATGTCATATCATTAACAATGACTTGTCTAGAAACATTAGCGAATTTAGCTAGGTCTGTCCCTGTTATAGGTGCTGTGCTGTTTTTTAGTTGTGCTAGAAGTTGCAGTCGGCGTTCTTCGCCTAACATTTTTTTCATAAGAGATCACCTCTGCTTGTAATAAAGGAAGCAGTTTTCCTTAAAACCTAGTGTACCATGAAGCCTTTCTAACATGGGTGAATTTTTTGTATCCAATTGGAACATTGAACATATGATACGAAGAGAGGAAGGGAGGAAAAAATTGCGTATTCATATTGTCCAAAAGGGAGACACGTTGTGGAAGATTGCGAAAGAGTACGGAGTTTCATTTGAAGATTTAAAGCGGCTTAATGCCCATCTCGCTAACCCAGACTATATTGTACCGGGCATGGAAATTATCCTACCTGAAAAAATAAACAAAGAACCACATAGAGAACATCATCGAGAAACAGATCGTGGAATGCATAGAGATGGACATAGAGAGGGGGGACATAGAGACGGACATAGGGAATCACATAAAGAGGGACACAAGGAACATATGCATAAGGAGTCACCTACAAAGCACTTTAAGGAAAAAGAAGTACAGCGACCAATGCCACCACCAATTATTGCACCACCACCACCAATGCCAGAACCACAGATGATTCCAATTCCGTATCCAATGCCGATGCCTCAGCCAGCGCCAGTTGAGCTTAGCTGGAATCAACAAGTTGTCATGCCAAGTGTAGAGCAAACTGTATCACCAATTCAAATTCAACCACAACCACAACCACAACCTGTAGCCCAACCGACGCCAGCACCTATGCCAATGCCGCAACCGATTTTTATCATGCCACAAATGCCAGCAGTACCACATTGTGCAAGCTGCCATCAGCCAGTGCATCATCATATGTATTGGCCAATGCCGATGCATATGCCAATGCCAATGGAGCCGCAAGTTGAGGCGTATACAATGCCAGAGCAACCATCATGTGAAATGGGATGCGAAAAAGTTGCTGGGGTAGGGGATTTCTTAGAATCTAGTACATCTCCATTCTTCCCTATGAAACCAGAATTTGAAGCTATGCCGGAAATGGAACAGCCTTGTGGTTGTCATGCTCAGCCAGCTATGATGCCAAATTGGCACATGGACCCATGTTTCTGTCAGCCACCATGCCCGCCACCATGTCCACCACCATGTCCATCACATTGCCCAATGCCGTATTCGTCAGTAGGACCATGGATGTCACCGCACTTTTTCCCAGGCGGGATGACGCCTTATCGATGGTGAAAAAGCGTATATCATTGAAGAAGTAAAGCCGAATATTTGGAAGTATAAATATCAATCCAATAATTATTTTGTAAAACGAGCAAAGCAGATAGAAATAGCAGAAAAGGTGAGGGCTATTCATCGACAGCTTGGATATCTAGAACCCTCGTTGATTTTGCCTTTAATGAAAAGTGATGACGAGTATTTAATCGTGCAAGATTGGCAAGAGGGAAGTCATGGTGCTAATTTTGCCCGTAAAAAAGATCGGAAGGAATCACTGAAGTTATTAAATATGTTACATGATACACATAAAAAAATTGCTTGGCAACGTGTGCCAGGCTTGCACACCTATTCACAGCTTTTAAAATGGCAAATGCGTTTTATGCGTTTTAAAAGCAGACGGAAAGAGTTTCGCCCATTTTTAACAAAAGAAGAAATCGATCAAATTTTACATTATAGTGAGAAATCATTACAGTTAATCGCGCAGGAAGATGTACCTGAAAAAGAAATAACACTTTTACATGGAGATGTCGTACATCATAATTTTTTATGGTGCACAGATGGTGAATTACGTTTAATCGATTTTGATCTGGCTCACCTTGGAGAAGCGGATGATGAATATATTTTATGGTTGCATCGTGTACTGCCAGCTGTAAATTATGACCTTGGTAAAATATTTGCAGAGCTACCAGAGATGAAACGATTAGATAAAAAAAAGCTACATCGTTTAAAATATCCAAATGAGCTATTACGTGAATGGCTTTTTGCAATAGATTTACCATTAGCTCAGCAGCTGGTATTTTTAGATTATTTAGTGCCATTTACAAAACGAGCTCTCACATATTGGCCAAAACTGTGGTACGATATTGATAAAATGATAAAGAAATGACCGTCTTTCGGCGGTCATTTTTGTCTGTGAACGAATACTTGTGCTATTTCTTAATGGTAAGGAAATTATAGATTCTTAACTGTGTATAACCTAGAGCATAGTTTTCGTCTAGGCTAAAGCGCTACATTCTCGAGGTCGTTTCGATCCCTCGGGAAAAAGTGGTGAATCACTTACTTTTGCTTCGGGCTCTCTAGCGCTTGTCGGATGTAAACGAGCGCTTTAGCGCATTTGTTATAGTCGAGCATTCGTTCGCAATATGCTATAATCGAAGACGATGATTGTGAGGGATTATAGAATGTATGATTATTTAAACGGGCAAATAAAGCGTATAACTCCTGAGTATATCGTCCTAGAACAACAAGGGATAGGCTGGCAGCTGAATACACCTAATCCATTTGCGTTCAGGACATCAGCACTTGAACAACAAATTTATGTACATTTGCATGTACGCGAGGATGCACAAGTGTTATATGGCTTTCCAAATTTAGACCAACGAGAGCTGTTTCGTAAACTTATTTTAGTGTCAGGGATTGGACCAAAGGGTGCGCTTGCTATTTTAGCTACTGGGAATCCACAACAGGTTATCAGTGCCATTGAACGAGAGGATGAATCGTTTTTAGTAAAGTTTCCTGGTGTCGGTAAGAAAACGGCACGTCAAATGATTCTAGATTTAAAAGGTAAACTTGGCGGATTGTTAGATACTATTGAACTACCAAGTACAGAAGATGAGCTACCGTTATTTGGTGTGAATCCATATAAACATGAGCTTGAAGAAGCTATTCTTGCCTTAATGGCACTAGGTTATTCTGAAAAAGAACTAGAAAAAATACGTCCACAGCTCGAAGATAACGACAAGCTTGAAACAACAGATGCATTTATGAAACAAGCTTTACAATTGCTATTAAAGTTAAAATAGTGAAAGGGGGGAAAGTACATGTCTGAACGTATGATGGCTAGTGAGGCAGGTAGCTATGATGAACATTTTGAATTATCTTTACGCCCACAAAGATTAGCACAATATATTGGTCAACATAAGGTAAAGGAGAATTTACAAATTTTCATTGAAGCGGCAAAGCTTCGTCAGGAAAGTTTAGATCATGTGCTGTTATATGGACCACCCGGACTTGGGAAAACTACATTAGCTGCTGTCATTGCTAATGAAATGAATGTCAATGTGCGCATGACTAGTGGCCCTGCTATCGAACGTCCTGGCGATTTAGCAGCTATTTTAAGCTCACTGGAGCCAGGAGATGTGCTATTTATTGATGAAATACATCGCCTGCCTCGTGCAATTGAAGAGGTGCTTTATCCTGCCATGGAGGATTTTTGTTTAGATATTGTCGTTGGTAAGGGCCCTGAAGCGCGTTCTGTACGACTTGATTTACCGCCATTTACACTCGTGGGTGCAACAACAAGAGCAGGTGCATTATCAGCACCTTTAAGGGATCGCTTTGGCGTATTATTAAGATTGGAGTATTATGATAATACTTCACTTGCAGAAATTGTTGTACGTAGTGCACTTTTATTTGATGTTGATATTGAACAAATAGCAGCACTTGAAATGGCAACTCGCTCACGTGGTACACCTCGTATTGCTAACCGTCTGCTAAAACGAGTACGAGATTATGCACAGGTGCTTGGAGATGGTATGATAACGGAGGGACTTGCTAAGCAAGCGCTTGAGCTATTACAAGTCGATCCTAGAGGGCTTGACCATATTGACCATAAACTTGTGACCAATATGATTGAGCGCTTCCGAGGTGGCCCAGTAGGCTTGGATACGTTGGCAGCATCTATTGGTGAAGAACGCGTTACGATTGAGGATGTGTACGAGCCATATTTGATGCAAATCGGCTTTATACAACGGACGCCGCGTGGACGTGTGGCAACACATTTGGCCTACGAACATTTTGGATATGAATATCCCCAACAAACCTAGAAGAAGGAAGTATTTTCATGCGTGTAGAAGATTTTGATTTTGAATTGCCAGAAGAGCTTATTGCACAAACCCCACTTTTGGATCGTACAGCTAGTCGATTAATGGTAGTGACGCCAGGCTCAGCAAATGTAGATCATCACCATTTTGCTCATATTTTAGATGAGCTACAAACTGGAGACTGTCTTGTGTTAAATGATACAAGAGTATTACCAGCACGTTTAATGGGTGTTAAAGAGGAGACAGGTGCTCATATAGAGGTACTGCTATTAAAGCAAATGGCGGGTACGGATGAATGGGAAACGCTTGTTAAACCAGCTAAGCGTGTAAAAGTTGGCACAGTTGTAACATTTGGAGATGGCTTACTGACAGCTACTTGTACAGGAGAGCTTGATCATGGTGGACGTACATTTGAGTTTAAATATAACGGCATTTTTTATGAAATTTTAGAGCAACTTGGTGAGATGCCACTACCTCCATATATTCGCGAAAAGTTAGAGGATAAGGATCGCTACCAAACCGTTTATGCAAAAGAGCGGGGTTCAGCAGCAGCACCAACTGCAGGTCTGCATTTTACTGAAGAATTACTAGAGCAAGTGAAAGCAAAAGGGGTCGAAGTTGTTTTTATCACTTTACATGTGGGACTTGGAACTTTCCGTCCTGTAAGTGTAGATTCAATTGAAAATCACGAAATGCATTCTGAATTTTATAGTGTAACGGAAGAAACCGCATCTATCATAAACCGAGTAAAGAGTAATGGTGGTAAAGTAATTGCAGTTGGTACAACCTCTACACGTACTTTAGAAACGATCGGCTCTAAATATGGAGGTGAAGTACGAGCAGAACAAGGTTGGACGTCTATTTTCATTTATCCGGGATATGAATTTACTGTTGTGGATGGTTTAATTACAAACTTCCATTTACCAAAGTCTACCCTTGTAATGCTTGTTAGTACGCTTGCAACAAAAGAAACAATTTTAAGTGCATACCAACAAGCTGTAGAAGAAAAATATCGTTTCTTTAGCTTTGGTGATGCTATGTTTATTCGTCCAAAAGGCGAATAAAGAAAAAATCGGAGTACTGTTTTTACTTTAGATAAGAGAGGAATTTTTATAATATGACACAACCAGCAATTCGTTATGAGCTACTTCATACTTGTAAACAAACTGGAGCACGCCTTGGTATCGTGCATACACCGCATGGCTCTTTCGAAACGCCAGCATTTATGCCTGTAGGGACACAAGCAACTGTTAAAACAATGTCACCTGAGGAATTAAAGGAAATGAATGCAGGTATTATTCTGTCAAATACGTATCATTTATGGCTACGACCTGGGAATGATATTGTTAAGGAAGCAGGGGGCCTGCATAAATTTATGAACTGGGATCGCCCGATTTTAACAGATTCAGGTGGTTTCCAAGTGTTCTCACTTAGTCAATTCCGTAAAATCGAAGAAGAAGGGGTTCATTTCCGCAATCATTTAAATGGGGACAAATTGTTTTTAAGTCCTGAAAAGGCGATGGAAATTCAAAATGATTTAGGTTCGGATATTATGATGGCTTTTGATGAATGTCCACCTTTCCCTGCGACATATGACTATATGCTGCAATCAGTAGACCGTACAACACGTTGGGCTAAACGTTGTAAAGAGGCACATAAACGTCCAGAGGACCAAGGTCTATTCGGTATTATTCAAGGTGGAGAATTCGAGGATTTACGCCGTCGTTCTGCAGAAGCATTGGTAGAGCTTGATTTCCCTGGTTATGCAATTGGAGGCTTATCTGTTGGTGAACCTAAGGACATTATGAACCGAGTATTAGAGTTTACAACACCATTAATGCCAGCAAATAAACCACGTTATTTAATGGGTGTAGGTTCACCTGACTCATTAATTGATGGTGCTATTCGAGGTATTGATATGTTTGACTGCGTATTACCAACACGTATTGCACGTAACGGTACATTAATGACATCTGAAGGCCGTTTAGTTGTTAAAAATGCAAAATATGCACGTGACTTCGGACCAATTGATCCAAACTGCGATTGCTATACATGTAAAAACTATTCACGCGCTTATATTCGTCATCTAATTCGTACGGAAGAAACGTTTGGTATACGTTTAACAACTTACCATAACTTACACTTCCTATTGAAACTAATGGAGCAAGTACGTGAGGCAATACGAGAAGACCGTCTTGGTGATTTCCGAGAAGAATTTTTCGAGAAATACGGCTTTAATGGGCCAAACGCAAAGAACTTCTAATATTTAGTAAAAAGATCATGTGAATTTGTGTGAAATGAGAATGTTTTTAGCAAAAAAATGTCTATCGTAGAAAAAATATTAGTAATGTAGAAAAATTTTGGGCTTGTCCATCGCTTTTTTATGGTGGAATAGTCTATACTAAAGTAGAATTGGAAAGGGGGCAAGAATGATGGAACAATATTCTGGCTTAATCATGATTTTAATCATGTTCGTTGCAATGTGGTTTATTTTAATCCGCCCTGCTAAAAAGAGACAGCAGGAAACACAAAATATGCAGAGCAGTTTGCAACGTGGAGATAAAATTATTACAATCGGTGGTTTACATGGCGAGATTGACTCAATCGAGGACACAGCTGTGACATTAAAAATTGCAGACAATGTGCGCGTTAAATTTGACCGTCAAGCAATTGGACGAGTAGTAAATGGCGACCAATTAAAATAATTATGAGAAAAAGACTTACATTAGTTGTAAGTCTTTTTTTAATTTCTTTCAGTAAGTGTTTTCGTAGCGATATAGTGAAGCGACAAATACTGAGATCTCCTCCACGTCTTAAGGCATTATCGAAACATTGTATCAACTCTCATCCAAACCTAAGCGCAAAGCCGATTTAGGACGTAACGCTGGCATAATCGATGTTCTTTTTTATTTTAGCTAAGTGCCACCATTTTTTAATTTCTTAATTAATTCTGCTCCAGTGTCATTGCCATTCACCGTTATTCTGCTTAAAGCAAATGCATTATCGCCCATAGTAACACCTTTATTTTTAATAACAAAAGCCATTTTAAATCCAGCATCTTTCGCCAATTTCATTGCATCTTCAGAATTAGTTCCGAAGGGATAGCTAAGAGCAATTGGTTCATAACCTAACTTTTCTTTAATAATTTCCCTAGAAAGAATAAAATCTTTTTTAACTCGTTCTTCGTACTCTTCTTGTGTTTCGAGCTTTCCATTAATGTAACTACGACCATATATAGCACCTTTCATTCCGCCATTGAATGACTGTAATTTATTATGTGAATTCCAAGTATGGCTTTGGATGGTTATATAATCCTCCATTTCTTTTAATTGATCCCAATTCATTTTGGGAATTTCGTTTGGATACGCATTTTTTCCGTTTCTTTCTAGAACATGACTGGTGATAACAAAAATTTCTGCATGCATTTTGTATTTTTTTAAAATCGGATAAGCTTTTTCATAGTTGCTTAAATAACCATCGTCAAAAGTTATTAACACCGGATTTTTAGGCAATTCTGTTTTACCGTTCAAGTAATCATATAATTCTTGTGCTGTAATAGAGTTGTATCCATTCTCTTTAAGTGTTTTGATTTGTTGTTCAAAATTCTCTGGGGAAATGACTGTATTATTATTCATGTTTTTATCCAAATGGTGGTACATTAGAACGGGAATCTTCTCATTATTATATCCGTAAATAGGGAAAGGTTTAATGAGCGAAATACTATAAGCAACAATAACTAGAAAAATTACTAACCTTTTCATTTTCTCACCTTGTTTTCATGTTTGAATTAGCCTGTTAAGTTGGAAAAAAGTAGGGTATTTACTAAACGGAAGTACAAGAAGGACCTTATAAACAATAACTACATGGGTGAGCATTGTGTAACGTCCTGTTAACTGTCCGAGAAAATTTTGTTTTTTCCACTTAAAAAGCAGGAATTATAGCTCCTTTTATTGTACACAAACAACTAAGGTTTATTCTTTTGATTTACGAAAGTTACATGGTGTCATTTCCTAATTAAAGAGATGTTGTTTTTTTATGTTATTCGTGCGTTTTTTTAGGTTTTGCCTTAATTGAAAACACGATTTTCAATTAAGGTTAGCATGCAAAATAATAAAGTTCCGTCATAAGGAATTCCGAGAAGTTAAGTGTTAAAAATCAAAGCTAAGATATACCATCATCCTGTATAAAAAAAGATAAGTAAGGTCACCTTGAATAGTATGGGGGTGACGATATGGAAGAATATTTAATGATTGTTTTTAGAACCTGCTTTTTATATGTGTTTATCCTAATAATTTTTCGTTTAATGGGTAAACGTGAGGTCGGCGAATTATCTGTAATCGATTTAGTTGTATCCATTTTAATGGCTGAAGTTGCTGCGTTTGCACTTGATGATTTCGAAAGTCCTTTATTTAATGTGATTTTACCAATCATCGTGTTGTTTTTCATTCAAATAGCAACTGCATATTTGTCACTCAAAAATAAAAAATTCCGTGACCTAGTTGATGGTGATCCAGTATTGCTTATAAAAGACGGTGTCATTTTAGAAAGTGAAATGCGCAAGCAACGCTATAACTTAGATGATTTGTGTCAACAATTACGCGAAAATGGAAATGCTTCCGTTACAGATATTGCTTATGCTTATTTAGAGCCATCTGGTAATTTGTCCGTCTACCAAAAAGATGAAAAGGCATTTGTTTACCCATTAATTATCGATGGTGATATTCAGGAGAGGCATTTAAAGGTATTGCACAAAGATGCTGATTGGTTAATGGCAGAGCTTGCTAAAAATAATATTACGGATAGTAACACTGTATTTTTTTGTGTTTGGGAGGAAGATCGGCTGCATATTCAACTGAAAGAATCTTAAACTTTCTTGGCCAATTTACGAATGTAGCGCAAATCAGTTATTCGTAATTGATTGGAAACTAGTAAGAATGTAAAAAGTAAAAACAAAGTTACACAGCTACTTAAAATAAATGGTAGTGGCATTATTTGCATCAGAAAATACTGGGTAACACAAACAGCAATAAAACAGCCATATGGAACAACAAACATTCTAAAACCAGCACGTAAATTTTTACGTTGCCTTACTGTTGCAATATGCAAAAACGAAGTCAGTAAAACGCCAAAGCCAATCGCCACAACGGCACCTTTTTCTTGTATACCCGGCTGAGAAGCAAGTACGAACATGACAAAGAGCTTACCAAGACCACCGTATATGGAGTTCATCATTGCTGCGCGTGCTTCTCCAATTGCTTGTAATATAGAGTGCAATGGACTTTGTATATAATAAAAATAAAAAATAGGAGCCAATATTTTCACATAACCACGATTTTCTTGTAAGTGAAAGAGCTTCACAGCTAATTCGTCTCCATGAACGAAAAAGTACGTAGCGGCAACACAGCCCACTAAAGAAGATAGTCGCAATGAAACAGAGATACGTTCCTGTAGGAGTGGTATATGCTGACGTGCAACCGCGTCACTTACAGCTGGTATTAGTACAATTGAAAGTGCTGCAGACACAAAAGCAGGGAATAATAATAGGGGGACTAGTACACCTGAAATAACCCCATATAAAATTGTTGCAGCGGAGGCTGTTAAACCAGCCATAGTTAACGCCTTTAAAAAAATGATAGGTTCTAAAAACCAAGTAAAAGATCCGAATAGCTTGCTTCCTGCAGAAGGAAGGGCAATTCGTAACATTGGAGAGGCAGGATAAGCCTCGATTTTGTTTTTTCGTGTCAATAATTTTTTCTTTGAGACTATATAATGAATCCACAAATACAAGAAAGCAACGATTTCAGCTAGTAGTGTAATACCCATAGCAGCGGCTGCTGTAACGGCAGCATTATTATAGGCAGCCACATATGGCAGTGTCAAAGTGATGAAGCTAATACGGATAATTTGCTCAATCATTTGAGCCCAAGCTGTTGGTGTGATTTTCGCAATACCCTGTAAATAAGCGCGTAATAAACCTGAGCCAACAGAAACTGGTACAGCAAAGAGTGCAATCCAAAGCGTAAATGTTGTATGTTCATTATGTAAAAGTGTAGTCGATATATATGGTATAGTTAGTGCAACGATTGGCATAAAGACGATCATTCCAATAAATGACCAAAAAATAGCCGTACGCATAACACCATAGATGCTCTCGCGTTTGTTTTTTGCTAATAACTCTGCTACAATTTTTGCCACAGCAATAGGTAGTCCAAGTTGAATGAGTGAGATGAAGAAAATGAACGCCGGATAGACGGTCATATAAATGCCGACTGCCTCTTCACCAGCGATCCGCATAAATTGCATTCTATAAAAGAAGCCAAAGAGTTTCGATAAAAAAATCACGAACATTAAAAATAGTGTTCCCCGTACAAAAGAACTCATGCCATCCGTCCCTTCTCAAGCCACAAAAATTCATTTACACTATTTGTATGCAAACTTGTCTTACGATACGACTTTGATTGGAGATGATTCAAAATGAGTATGCAGCATGAGCAACTATTTGAAAAAATCCGTCCTGCAATTGATAGTAAGATGGAAGAGTTTAAATATTACCAATACAATGCGATTACAGCAGAAGAACTATGGCGCTATTGTGTAGAGAAAAAATGGCGCAGAAAAAATATTGAACAATTACGCATACATGAAATTATCGCCACTATTTTTGCAGTATCACCGTCCGATATCGTATCTTTTAATCAAGTAGAATTCTTACAAAGTAATGATTGGTTTACAGAATTGAATACGGAAGAGTTAAAAATGCTGCTTGGCCCGGTTAAAACTTAAGAAGAATGTGTGAAATTTGTCAAATAATAATAGAATACTAAAAGTGTTGAATTGACACCAAGCGCAACGTGTTTCATAATGAGTGTGTTGCGCTTTTTTTTATTTGTATAAGTATTTTTACCAAAACCCTCCTAATAGTTCTTTTCCAAATTTGGAGGCAAAACACCTATTCAAATACAGGAATAAATTTGCGCGTTATGAACGATCGAAATAAGTAGAGCAATCTTTTTTGAAGCACAGGCAACATTATTCTAAAGGAAAAGGAGGAATAAACGCTTCAAAAGGACTTGCTATTATACTTGTTTGTAGTGTAAGGAATTGCCTTACACCAATTCGAGGAGGATTTATAAATGAAACTTAAAAGTCGTATAGTTGCATTCGTACTACTAATGGTTATTTTTACAGCAGCCATCGGTACGACTGTAGGCGGCGTCTTAAAGGACATTAAGCTAGGCCTTGACTTACAAGGCGGGTTTGAGGTTCTTTATGAGGTTAAAGAATTAAAAGAGGGACAAAAAATTACACCAGAAGTTGTATCGGCAACAGCAACAGCTCTTGGTGAGCGTGTAAATGCTATCGGGGTAAGTGAGCCGAGCATTCAGGTTGAAGACAAAAACCGCATTCGTGTACAATTAGCGGGTGTCGAAGACCAAGAATCAGCACGTGAATTATTGTCTACTTCTGCAAATTTAACATTCCGTGATGTCGATGACAATTTATTGCTGGATGGTAATGACTTAAAGCCAGGTGGCGCTAAAGGTTCTTTTGACCAGCAAAATCGACCTATAGTTTCGCTAACGTTAAAGGATGCGGAAAAATTTGCTGATATCACAAGTAAAATTGCTGCTAAACCAGCAGGTCAAAATTTACTTGTTGTATGGTTAGACTTTGAAGAAGGTGTTGATTCATATAAAACTGAATCACAAAAGGCGAAGCCTCGCTATGCATCTGCTGCGACAGTTAACCAAAGATTAGATACAACAGATGTTATGATTAGCGGGAATTTCACAGTTGAAGAAACGAAAAATCTAGCGGGTATTTTAGATGCTGGGGCACTTCCTGTTAAGCTTAATGAAATTTATTCTACTTCAGTTGGTGCACAATTTGGTGACCAAGCACTAAAAAGTACAGTTTTCGCCGGTATTGTGGGCGTAGTAATAATTTTCTTATTTATGTTATTCTACTATCGTTTACCTGGCTTTATTTCCATCATTACACTTGCTATTTTCACTTTCCTAGTACTAGTTGTATTCAGTTGGATTAATGCGGTGTTAACGCTTCCGGGTATCGCAGCAATCGTGCTCGGTATAGGGATGGCGGTAGATGCAAATATTCTTGCCGCAGAACGTATCCGTGAGGAATTACGTGTCGGTTATTCGGTTAAACAAGCATTCCAAATTGGCTCGAAGGAGTCTTTGTCAGCCATTGTCGATGCACAGCTAACTACATTATTAGCAGCTGCTGTATTATTCCAATGGGGTACAAGCTCTGTTAAAGGGTTTGCCACAACATTAATTATTAGTATTTTACTAAGCTTCCTAACAGCTGTTTGGGGCTCTCGTGTCTTACAAGGAATACTTGTAAATAGTGGCTACTTCAACAATCCAGCATGGTTTGGTATTCCAAAATCTAAACAGCATAGCCTGGATGAAAATATCGGAACATTAGATTTATCAACGAAATTTGATCGTTTTGACTTTGTACACAACCGTAAGAAATTCTATACATTCTCATTAGCTATTTTAGTGGCCGGTTTAGTGGTTCTTGGTATTTTCCGCTTAAACCTTGGTATTGATTTCTCTAGTGGTACACGTGTGCAAATTGAAGCGGAGCAAACGTTGAATAAAGAAGAAGTATCCAAATATCTAGATAGTATTGGCTTCTCATCAGAAGATATCGTTTTGACAGGTGAAAAGAGCAACGGAGCGGTTATCCGTTATAAACATGACCTGACGCAAGCAGAAATTATAAAGTTCAAAAAAGAAGCAGGCGAAAAATATGGTCATGAACCTGGCATAAGTACAGTGTCTCCGACCGTTGGTAAAGAGCTTGTGAAAAATGCGATTAAAGCATTATCTCTTGCGGCTATCGGTATCATTATCTATGTAGCGGTTCGTTTTGAGTGGCGCATGGGTATTGGGGCAATTGTTTCGTTACTACATGACGTATTCTTAATTGTTGCTGTATTTAGTTTTATGCGCTTAGAAGTTGATATTACGTTCATTGCGGCTGTACTGACAATTGTCGGTTATTCTATTAACGATACGATCGTTACGTTTGACCGTATGCGTGAAAACTTAGATCGATATGATACGATTAAAGACCGTGAAGTGTTAGCGGATATCGTTAACAAATCACTACGTCAAACAATGGGTCGATCTGTTAACACAGTGTTAACGGTTATTATCGTGACAGTGGCACTTCTTATTTTAGGTGCACCATCGATTCAAAACTTCTCAATCGCGTTATTAGTTGGTTTAATCACAGGTATGTATTCTTCAATTTGTATTGCTGCACAAATCTGGTATTCACTTAAAGTTCGTGAAATGAAAAAATCAGATGGTCAAATACACAAAAAAGCGAAAAAACAATGGGGTACTGACGAACCTACTGTTTAACATAAGCATTAAAATGAAGCAGGGAAGGAAATATTTCTTTCCCTGTTTTTGATGAAAAAAGAATCTTCTGGCTTTCATGAGAAAGCTGAAGATTCTTTTTGTTTTTAGGTTTAAATTGCCTTAGTAAGATTGCGGTTGTAGAGCATTGTTGCTTAATTCCACAGCTACCCTATTCACCTGCTGCATTGTAGGCAGTGACGTCTTTCGCACTTGCTGAAATTTGTACTGAAGTGGCTGAAATATCTTCAATTAGGTTAATGAATACTTGTACAAACTCTTTGATAGAATCAATTGCAACACTGTTTACCTTCCTTAAATTTTTTTAACATTTTTCTTTTTCTCTGAATTGATTGACAATTATCGTAGTTTAGCATAGAATAAGGCTAACTTTTTTGTTCGGTACAAGGTAGTTGGTCTCGGGAGCGAGGCCAGCCTTAGAACAGATGAGCTGAGTTTAGTTTAGATGAGAATAGCTGAGAAATTGTTGAATAAGAGTAGTAGCATAAGTGTGCAATTTAGAGAGTCAGTGGATGGTGCGAACTGATTTGCAGCTTATGTGAATGGACTTATGAGAGTCGCTAATTATAATAGCGAACGGATTCCCCACGTTAAAGGGGATGCTTTGACTTAGATAAGACAAATCTTTTTGAAATAAATTCAAAAGATCTGTCAATTTAACTTCTTTCAGCAGGTGTCCAATCATCCGCTGAAAGAAGTTAAAGCCTCCGGCGGATGTCATGGAATCGGCTTTGTGCAAACACAAAGCCGATTCTGGACACAATTATGCCGAGACATAATTGATCCGGCGAACTAAGCTAAGCATTTAAGGGAGAGCAAATATGCTCTAATATGAGGTGGCAACGCGGTCATGATCGTCCTCTGCAATTAGGAAAAATCCTTTTTGCAGAGGACTTTTTTTGTTGTTTTTAATTTGCAGGTATTGAATGCTATGCTTTCGCGCAAAAAAACATCTGCCGCTGCCGCTACGTTGCACTACGCTTTCGCGCAAAAAACATCTGCCACCCCGATAAGCATCCTGTCGGAACGGAAATCAATACCAGGCATTGGTAACATACCATACAAGATGATTTCTAATGAATTTTTGTCAATCATCAGAAATTAGGGGTGACTTTGTGTTAAACCATCTGCCCTGCATATAAGTTGATTGGACTGGAGGCTGGGCGACTCCTCGGGGATCAGTGTCAGAGGAACGAAGGCTAAAACCATCACATCCTGTGATAACGCCTTCGTGACCAACATCGTGTTGCTGCCGCTTCGTCAGCACTACGCTTTCGCGCAAAAAACATCTGTTGGCCCGAGACTCTGCAGCGAAGCGGCTCATCGAACGCCCCCAGGAAAGCGTCCAGCCGGAATGGAAATCAACCCTACGCGATGATGATCTTTTTTTCAACAAGAACTGATTCAGTAACTAAACATTTATAAGTCTAAAGGTAGTGGATTTTTAAGAAAAGGAGCTTGGTCATTATGCTATCAACGAGTTCAAGAACAAAAATGAAAACTATTAATGCTGATTCATTAACACCGATTTTAATTTTTAGACGCCTTCAAGGGAAACATAAATTTTTGCTGGAAAGTTCAGCACAGCATGAAGGAGCAGGACGCTTTTCTTTTATCGGCGCTAATCCAAGAAAAACATATAAAGGCTTTGGAGATGAGATTCAGGAATATTCATATAAGACTGGACACACCTATACACATAAGGGCGACATGTTTGTTTTATTGAAAAGGTTAATGCCACGTATATCCAATACGACACAATTCCCATTTTCAGGCGGAGCTGTTGGCTATGTTGGTCAAGGTACAACAACAAGGTTTTCGACTGAACAGGATAAAGTGGAGTTACCAGATGTGCATTTCCATGTGTATGAGACAGTTATTGTGTTTGATCATGTAACAGATGAGGTTACTTTAATTTATACGAATATTGATGCGGAAAAAAAAGAACCAAATTTAGAAGTGTTGGCAGAGCAGCTTTTAAAAGGTAGAGAGAATGAGGATACGGCTTGTAGTTTTGACCCTTTCGAATCGACTACGACTGAACAGTTTGCAACATCTCTTACATCGATCAAAGCTACTTTAGATGAGGATATTACTAGGGTTATGTTATCAAAGTGCATTTTAGCAAATTTACAAGGAGATGCTTTTTCTTTATATCGTCAATTGCGAAAAAAACATCCTGCTCCCTATATGTATTATGTAGAATTTGACGATCATATTGTCTTAGGGACATCTCCTGAAAGTCTAATTCGAGTAAAAGGTGAGCGTGTGATTGCCACACCAACTGAGGGAGCATTTCCTAGAGGCTCCACAAAAGCTGAAGATTTAGAGCAGGAACGCAAGCTACATGAAAACGCAAATATTAGGGAGTCGCATGCTGTACTTGTTTCTGCCGTGCAACGAGAGCTACAGTCTGTGTGCTTCCGAGATTCCATTCAAGTCATTGAGGCGATGAGAATTGAGCGTTCCAAGCATGCATTGCACATGACATCGAGAGTCGAGGGACAAATCCTACCGATGCTTCATGCACTTGATGTATTAGCTGCGACATTACCATCCTTTGCATCAACAGGTGTTCCAAAGGGTCAGGTAAAGGATAATTTAGATGAATCTAATCAAACTACTGGGATATTTAGAGGTGCTCTTGGATTTCTTGGTTTTAACGGTCATCTTGATTTTGCCTTAACAGGGAAATCCATTGTCATAGAAAATGAAACGATGCATATGCAATCGACTGTAATGGTGACCAAATATACAAATGTTGAAGAAGTTTTGAATCAAGTAGAAGAGGACGAACAGGAATTTTTACAGCTACTTGAAAAAGAAGGAGGTTCCCACTAATGGAAGGTATTCGTGAAAAAGTACAACGCCGAGAGCATTTAATGTATGAGGAAATGCTACAGGCAGCAAAATGGATGTTTCTAGATGACACACCAAAGGATCAAATCGCAAGCTTTTTAACGGCATTATCTGTCAAAGGTGAAACTGCACATGAAGTAGCTGCATTAGCCACAACTATGCGTTCATTTGCATTAGACGTCCCAGCAAACGAAGGGGTCTATATGGATAATTGTGGTACTGGTGGCGATGGACTTAATACATTTAATATTAGTACCACTTGCGCCTTTGTATTAGCGGGTGCCGGTGTCAAAATGGCAAAGCACGGCAATCGAAAAATATCTTCGGCATCAGGAAGCTCTGATGTTTTGGAGGCACTCGGTATTCATACGAATATTTCTATTGAACAAACTGTCGATCTGTTAGAGAAAGAAGGAATAGCCTTTTTATATGCTCCGAATGTTCATCCGAAATTAAAGCGAATTGGCGAGGTTCGTCGTGCACTTGGCAAGCCAACAATTTTTAATCTTGTCGGTCCTCTTACGAATCCAGTGCCTTTATCGACGCAATTTACAGGTATTAATCGTCCTAATTTTGTCATGGAATATGCATCTGTATTACAAATGCTCGGGCGAGAACGTGCAATGGTCGTTTCTGGGCCACTAGGTTTAGATGAGGCGTCATTAGCTGGTCAAAATACTTTTGTCTTACTAGATAAGGGAGACTTAATTCCATTTTCGTTAACTGCAGAAGAAGCGGGTCTCAGCTATGCACCAATAGAGGCTATTCGTGGAGGTAATACAGATGAAAACGCGGCAATTATGCGTTCATTATTAGCCGGTGAACAAAGTGCTTATTTTGACACCGTTTTATTGAATGCCGGTATTGGGTTGTTCAGCTATGGAATCGCTGAAACCGTTAAAGAAGGTGTAGAAATAGCGAAAGATAGTATTTTTAGCGGGCGTGCCCTTCAAAAATTAGAGGCAGTCGTTACTTATAGTGAGCATATTAAAGGGGTGGAGGTCCAACAATGAATATTTTAAATAAAATTCTCGAACAAAAAAAGATTGAAGTTTGTGCTTTACTTGAACAGCCCGACCCTTTAGCGAATTTTACAGAAAAACCGCGTCCATCGTTGTTTGAGCAATTGCGAAAAGCTGAAACATTACAAGTTATTTCTGAGATGAAGCGTGCTTCCCCCTCGAAAGGGCTAATCGCGGAAGGGGCAGATCCAGTGGCACAAGCAAAAATTTATGCAGACGCAGGGGCAGCAGCCATTTCCATTTTAACAGATAAACAGTTTTTTAAAGGCTCCTTTGATGATTTAGCTGCAGTTGCAAATGCTGTCCAAACGCCACTTCTTTGTAAGGATTTTATGATCGATCGTGTGCAAATTCGATTTGCGAAGGCATCAGGTGCATCAATTATTTTATTAATTGTGGCCGGGTTAACCGATCAAGCATTACGTGATCTGTATAGCTATGCAACAGGTTTAAATTTAGAGGTATTAGTGGAGGTGCATGATCTCGAAGAGCTTGAGCGAGCTATTGCAGTTGGTGCCAAACTAATTGGCGTCAATAACCGAGACTTACGTACGTTTGAAGTGAGCTTAGACCGAACACGTGAAATTGCTGAAGCTTTTCCGTTCGGTGAAGAGAAGGTTTTAATAAGTGAAAGTGGGATATGGACACAAGAAGACGCTAAAGAGGTGGCGGCGATGGGAGCTAGTGGCGTTCTTGTAGGTGAGTCATTAATGCGCAGTGGTGATGCTGGTTTTGCTCTAAAAAGTTTACAGGTCAATAAGGTGGGGGCATCTGTATGACGAAAGTAAAAATTTGTGGACTAAAGGAACAACAGCATGTACGGGCAGCAGTAGAGGCAGGGGCTGAAGCCATTGGTTTTGTCTTTGCACCAAGTAAACGACGAGTGACGATTGAACAGGCACAACAATTAGCCAAACATGTGCCAGAGAGCGTTTTAAAAATCGGTGTTTTTGTTAATCCAAGCGCGGAGGAATTACGAACTGTAATAGAAAGTGTGCCACTAGATTATGTGCAATACCATGGGGAGGAATCTCCTGATTTTATTCGTCGGCAAGGCTATCCTGCAATTAAGGCTTTGTCCGTCAGAGGTGCTGAAGATGTTCAGGTTGCTGCTAATTATGATGTGGACTATTACCTATTTGATGCGCCAGGAACAGACTTTAAAGGAGGTAGTGGTAATACGTTTGATTGGACCCTCCTAGAAAAAGTAGGGATTCCGCGAGAAAAGTTAATGTTAGCAGGTGGTTTGCAAGCTGAAAATATAGGAGAAGCAGTATCACTTGTGTCGCCATTTATGGTAGATGTATCAAGTGGTGTGGAGACAGACGGTGTAAAAGATATAGCTAAAATAACCGCATTTATACAGGCAGTAAAGAAGGAGAGAGCATAATGGCGAATTCAATTGCAAATAGTGTACCGACAAAGGAAGGGCGATACGGAAAATTTGGGGGTCAATTTGTTCCAGAAACATTAATGACAGCTTTGTTGGAATTAGAAACAGCCTATGATGAGGCAATGAATGATCAAGCATTTACTGAGGAACTGGCTTATTATTTACAACAATATGTTGGTCGTGAAACGCCGTTGTATTACGCAGAAAATTTAACAAAAGAGCTAGGTGGCGCGAAGGTTTATTTAAAGCGTGAAGATTTGAATCATACGGGAGCCCATAAGATTAATAATGCGATTGGTCAAGCACTTCTTGCAAAACGAATGGGTAAAAAGAAAATAGTGGCAGAAACAGGTGCAGGGCAGCATGGAGTGGCGACGGCAACAGCATGCGCATTATTAAATCTTGAATGTGTTGTTTTTATGGGCGCAGAGGATATCAAACGCCAACAGTTGAATGTGTTTCGCATGGAGTTACTCGGTACAAAAGTGGAATCTGTAGAAACAGGTTCAAAAACATTGAAGGATGCTGTCAATGCGGCACTACGCTACTGGGTGACAAATGTTGAGGATACTCATTATATTTTGGGCTCGGCTTTAGGACCACATCCATTTCCAAAAATCGTAAGGGATTTCCAGCGTGTAATTGGTGTTGAAACTAGAGAGCAAATTTTAAATAAAGAAGGTCGTTTACCCGATGCAGTCGTAGCTTGTATAGGCGGCGGTAGTAATGCAATCGGTATGTTCCATCCTTTTGTCGATGACGAGACTGTAGCGTTATACGGAGTAGAGGCTGCAGGCAGTGGCATTGAGACAGGTAAGCATGCAGCAGCAATTGCAGGTGGACAGCTAGGCGTTTTACACGGTGCATACATGTATTTATTACAAGATGAAAATGGTTTTGTGCAGGAAGCACATTCTATTTCAGCTGGTCTAGATTATCCAGGGAAAGGTCCAGAGCATTGTTATTTACATGATATTGGGCGTGTTCAATTTGATTCGATTACAGATAGTGAAGCACTTGAGGGCTTGCAATTACTGAGTAAAACGGAAGGTATACTACCTGCACTAGAAAGCTCCCATGCTATTGCTTATACAGCAAAACTTGCGAAGACAATGTCTACAGATGACATCATTGTAGTTTGCTTGTCCGGCCGAGGAGATAAGGATGTTCATACTGTCCGAAAAGCATTAGGAGGAGAAGTGTAATGACAAAACTACAGCAGGCAATTGAACAAACGAAAATCGCTGGTAATAAAGCATTTGTACCTTATATTATGGCGGGGGATGGGGGTCTGGCAACTTTGAAGCCAACGATCCTGAAGCTACAGGAAATGGGTGTAACGGCAATTGAAGTGGGTATACCGTTTACGGATCCTGTAGCGGATGGACCGACGATCGAGCAAGCAGGTGAACGTGCTTTAGCCGAAGGTGTAACATTACGTAAAGTGCTTGCAGCATTAGCTTCATTTAGAGGAGAAATTCAAGTTCCATTAGTTGTCATGACTTATTTTAATCCTGTTTTAGCTTTTGGGTTAGAGGCTTTTGCTAAAGCTTGTGTAGCAGGGGGTGTTAAAGGGTTAATCGTTCCTGATGTACCGCTTGAAGAAAGTGAGATCTTACGTGACACTTTAAATTCTCGTGGTATCGACATCGTTCAGCTTGTATCGTTAACAAGTCCTCCTGAGCGAATTGCACGTATTGCGGCTGCTAGTCAAGGGTTTGTCTATGCTGTGACAGTCAATGGAATTACAGGGGCCCGTGCAAGTTTTGCAGATGATTTACATGATCATTTTGCACGCTTACGTGAAGCAAGCCAAATACCAGTTCTAGCCGGCTTTGGAATTTCAACTCCTGAGCAGGTGGTAAGCATGGGGGCACTTAGTGATGGTGTAATCGTTGGTAGTGCGATCGTGACAGCATTGCATGAAGGTAATTTGGAGAAGATTGAGGCATTAGTGTCTGCTTCAAAAGGTGTGTTTCAGAAGTCTACTCTTTAATGGAGTGGGCTTTTTTCTTTTGAGACTAATAGATATAAGTAGAAACGACGGACTGCCACAAATTCACAGGTAAAACTATCATTCTCACGGATAGTGCGGATAGGTTAGATTTTCGGTATAATAGCTTTCGTGAGGAAGTGAAAAGATGATTCTATCGAAAAAGAGATGGCAAGTAGAGCGTCCAGACGCGAAGCTTGTCCAAACATTACAAAATGACCTACAACTTTCTGCGATTGCAGCAAAAATTTTAGCAGCACGAGGCTGCGAAACAATTGCTGACGCAGAGAGCTTATTGAATATGACAGAAGCAAGTATCCATGACCCGTTTTTAATGCACGGCATGGCAGAAGCAGTAGCACGTATAGAGCAAGCACTTGATAATGGAGAGAAAATCCTAGTATACGGCGATTATGACGCGGATGGTGTCACTAGCACGACAGTCATGCTGAATGTGTTACTTGATCTCGGTGCCGATGTTTCGTTTAAAATACCAAATCGTTTTATTCACGGCTATGGACCGCACGAAGCACTATTTCGTGAAGCACATGAAGAGGGTGTTCAACTAATTATTACAGTTGATAATGGTATTTCAGGGATGGAACCGATTCGTATCGCGAAGGAACTAGGTATGGATGTTATCGTTACAGATCACCATGAACCAGGCGATGAATTACCACCTGCAGATATTATTTTACATCCTCGTATACCAGAAGGACATTATCCTTTTGGTGAGCTAGCAGGTGTAGGTGTAGCGTTTAAGTTAGCTCATGCTCTATATGGGGAACTGCCAACGCATTTATTCGAATATGTAGCTGTTGGAACAGTAGCGGATTTAGTACCATTAGTTGATGAAAATCGCTACCTAGTAAAGCGAGGAATAGAAGAAATGCGTCGTTCACTCAGCCCTTGGGTACAAGCGATGTGTGAAGTTGCAAGTGCAGAGCAAGCTAAAATCAGTGAAGAAACAATCGGCTTTTACTTTGGACCGCGTTTAAATGCAGTTGGTCGACTTGGAGAAGCGGCACCAGGTGTAGAGCTATTAATGGCTGAGGATAATGCTAAAGCAACAGCATTGGCGAAACAACTTAATACATGTAATAGTGAACGCAAAGATATTGTAAAGAGTATTACAGATGAGGCCATTGCTCTCATCGAATCAGATAAAAAAATTGGAGATTCACTCGTTTTAGTGATCGCTGGAGAAGGCTGGAATGCTGGGGTAGTAGGAATTGTCGCGTCTCGTCTTGTAGAGCTATATTATCGTCCAACCATTGTATTGTCACTAGACTACGAAAAAGGAACAGCTAAAGGTTCGGCTCGTAGTATTGAAGGGTTCCATTTATTTAATGAACTAGCGAAAAATCGAGATATATTACCTCATTTTGGTGGGCATCCTATGGCAGCGGGGATGACGTTACCCATTGAGCATGTTGATGAATTAAGAGCACGCTTAGATACTCAAGCAAGAGCATGTTTATCAGAAGAGCAATTAACGCCTGTTCTCAATATTGACATCCCACTAAAAATGGATGAGATCTCAGCAGATGCTATTGAAGAAATATCAACGCTCGGTCCATATGGTACGGATTTTCCGAAGCCTGTATATGTGCTCGAAGATGTGGAAATATCCTCCATGCGGAAAATTGGAGCAGCAGAAAATCATATAAAAATGGAATTGACGGATGGCTATGAAAAATTGGATAGCGTCGGTTTCAATAAAGGACATTTACACGACGAGTTAACATATGGAATAAAGGTTTCATTTACTGGAGATTTACAAATTAACGAGTGGCAAGGACGTAAAAAAGCACAATTTATGATAGAGGATGTTCAAACGACTGAATGGCAATTATTTGATATTCGTGGTATCCGACAAACATCACGCTGGTTAAATACGGTCCCAAAAGAGGAGGCAACATTCATCGCCTTCCGTCCAGAGACAGTAACCTATTACCAGTCGTTAATTGGTGTGCCAATCCTAGCAGTGGATCCTAAGCTTTCAAATGTAGAACAAACCAATTATATCGTGCTATTAGATTTGCCACAAAATGTTCAAATGTTAGAAGAGGTCTTACGAAAAACAGCACCTTCCCGTATTTATGCACATTTTTATATGCCTGATTCTCAGTATTTCAGTGGATTGCCTACACGTGAGCAATTCTCCTGGTATTATAAGTTTTTAAAAAATCGTCCTGCTTTTCCACTGAATATGCATTTGTCTGAATTAGCGAAGCATACAGGTTGGCCATTAGATGCATTAAAATTTATGACACAGGTGTTTTTTGAGCTTGATTTTGTTAAAATGGAGAGTGGACTGACGACTGTCAACGTGAATGCACCGAAACAGGCACTTACAGAGGCACCGTCTTACAAACAGCGTTCAGAACAGATTGAAATGGAGCAAAAGCTAGTATATGCCCCTTATATAGAAATAAAACAATGGTTTGATGAACGATTACATTAATATGCGAAAAAGTTTCGTAGGAGGAACAATAACATGGATTTAAAGCAATACGTAACAACGGTTGAGAACTGGCCGAAAGAAGGTATCAGCTTCAAAGATATTACGACAATTATGGATAACGGTACTGCATACAAGTATGCGACAGATCAAATCGTAAGTTACGCAAAAGAATTAGGTGCTGAAATTGTGGTAGGTCCTGAGGCTCGTGGCTTCATTATCGGATGCCCAGTTGCTTATGCGCTTGAAATTGGATTTGCACCTGTTCGTAAGCCAGGAAAATTACCACGTGAAGTAATCAGTGCTGACTACGGCCTTGAATACGGTAAAGATACACTAACAATGCACAATGATGCGATTAAACCAGGTCAAAAAGTATTAATCTGTGATGACTTACTTGCGACTGGTGGTACAGTTGAAGCGACAGTGCGTTTAGTTGAACAATTAGGTGGTCAAGTAGTTGGCTGTGCCTTCCTTATCGAATTAACAGAGCTAAACGGTCGTGCAAAACTTGGTGACTTAGACATTAAAACACTTATTCAATATTAATAAATAATTGGATACTAGCTAGTCCAGAACGGAAATCAACAACTCATTTAGCAGAAAAGCGATGAAAAGCGTCACATTTTTGTGGCGTTTTTTTATTTATAAGGCTGTTTTCTAAAAGATTGTTGCTATTCTACTAACGGAGCAGGATAGTTCAATAAGCATCACTATTCTATTTGGATATCTTTTACATCTCCTGTATAATTGTAGAAAGTGATATTTAACTTTGAGTATTTCTAATGAATTAATTTGGGAGGGGAAAATTTGTTATATTTAGCTTTATTAATTGGCATCGTTTCAATTGTAATTACGGATAAGCTTACCCAAGCTTTTAAATTATCAAGCATTTGGGGACTGATTGGTCATATTTGTGCATCACTTGTAATAATAATGGTCGGCAAACTTGAGGTTAGTTATATTAATCTAGGTAATCACTTCGAGTTAGGATATTTGGCGATTCCATTTACTTTATTATTCCTTGTAGGTTTTACAAATGTAATGAATATAGAAAAAGTGCAAAATCCTTCAATATTGTTGTTGCCATTCGTTTCTTTAGTTTGTTTCTCAATAGCAGCTTTCTTCATGGGCCATTCATTTGTATTAATAACGGGAATTTGTGCCAGTTTAACGATTATGTTTATTCTGCTATACGGCTATTTTACTGGTAAAGTATTTGTAGGAAGAACGCTTACTACGTCAATAGGTTTTATAATAGCCGTGCTTTCAATATCCCTCATTGAAATATCTATTGTAACAATTTATATTCCGTTATTTACTTTAGCACTACCATTCACTTTATATTATTTAATTCAAGATAAAATTACGAATGTACAATCAATTACAGTTAGCTTTTTAACAGCTATTTTATTTGGTGTATTAATGTACATAGTTCCTTTTAATATAATATGGTATCTCGTTGTTGGGTTAACGAGTATTTTGGTTATCACGCAATTTTCACGTAAATATCGCTTTATTTAGAAACTAAACTTCTTACTCAACTAACGCTGGCTTTACTTGAATTCATTGAGTTGCATAGGCAGCTCTTTTCTTACGATTAGTCAAGTATCTATAATAACTTTCTTAACTCTCTGATATTATTTTGATAAATTGGGCCATGCCGAATAAGCCTAGTGATTTTTCGATTTTTCATAAGGCTTTAGTATGTTAAACTGATGCTACGACTGTACTAGGGAGCCAACCTGTAGTCGTAGTTTTGATTATGTGTGACAAGAAAGAAGATCGTTTTCAATAACTTGTTTACACATGCGACGGAGGCAACCTTATGACATTTGTTATAGGGTTGCGTTTTTAATTTATCGTAGTACTCAACAATGTGATTTCCACCAAATCGTCGCTGTCTAATCATGTTCTGAACGGTTAGATACATTATTTTACGTAGGTGTTTATTGCCGCGTTTATTAATCTTGTCTTTAGCTATAAACTTCCCGGATTGATACCGCCTAATATCAATACCTGTATAGGCATTCAACTGTCTGTTGTTATCAAATCTCTGAATGTTCCCAATTTCTGCTATGATTCTGACAGCTGAGTTAGCTCCAATAGCCGGAATACTACGTATTATGCTATATTCTTCAATCCTTTCGGCTATCGACTCCATTTTACTGATACATTGTTCTTTCTGAAGGAGAAGCTCTTGAAACCGTTTAGCATATACACGAACTTGATCACAAACCACATCTGTTGAAGACGCGGCGGGGTAAGATTGCTTTGCGGC